>DWXU01000224.1:0-5856 GCA_019119065.1 Candidatus Microbacterium pullistercoris
GACGGCGACACGCCTGAAGACCCGACGGTGTGCGAGCCGGGCGACGAGGACTGCACGACGAACCTCGCGCCGAGGATCATCGACGCGAAGTCGGTGGATCCGGAGTCGGGCTCCGTGGTTCAGTCTGGTCAGGAGCTGACCTACACGCTGACGTTCCAGAACGTCGGTGCCGCACCGGGCGACGTGGACCGGGTCGATGACCTGACCCACGTGCTCGATGATGCCGACGTCACCTCTGCGCCGGTCGCATCGGACGAGGCGCTGGCGGTCTCGGAGATCGAGGACGGTCGATTCTCGATCGTCGGCGAGCTCGAGCCCGGTCAGGTGGTCACGGTCACCTACGTGGTGACGGTGAAGCCGGCCGACGCCATGGGCGATACCGTGCTCAGCAACGTCCTCCTCGACCCCGATGAGGACACACCGGAGGATCCGAGCGTGTGCGAGCCCGGCGATGAGGACTGCACCACGAACACCGCGCCGCGGCTTGAGGACTCCAAGTCCGTGAACCCGGCGACGGGAACGGCCGTGCAGCCTGGCCAGGAGCTGACCTACACGCTGACGTTCGAGAGCACCGGCAGCGCGCCGGTGGACGTGAACCGGGTCGACGACCTGACGCACGTGCTCGACGACGCCGACGTGACCGTCCAGCCGTCGGCTTCTGACGACGCCCTGAGCGTGTCGGAGATCGAGAACAACCGGTTCGCGATCACCGGCGAGCTGCAGCCGGGTCAGACGGTCACGGTGACCTACACCGTCGCCGTGAAGGCCGCTGACCAGCTCGGCGACAGCCAGCTGGCGAACTTCCTCATGGATCCCGAAGAGGAGCCGCCTGCGGAGCCCGTGTGCTCTGACGGAGAGGACTGCACCTCGAACGCCGTCTCGAACGTCTCGGTCTCCAAGACCGCTGACCCGGAGAATGGCATCGTGGTGGAGGACGGCCAGATCGTCACCTACACGCTCACGTTCGAGAACGAGGGCGAGGGATCGGCAGACATCTCGTACACCGACCACATGGCGGGCGTGCTGGATGATGCGGATCTCGTGCAGGAGCCGCAGTCGTCTGATGAGGCGCTCACGGCCTCGGAGGTGCGCGACGAGCAGTTCACGGTTTCGGGTGAGCTGGCGGGCCAGCAGGTGGTGACGGTGACGTATGCCGTCGAGGTGCGCGATTACGCCGAACAGGGCGACCACGTCCTCGGCAACGTCGTGACGGTCACCGGCGAGGAGCCGTCTGCCGAGTGCGAGGTCGGAAGCGACCACTGCACTCAGCACCCGACGGAGGAGCCGCCGGCACCGGAGGAGACTCCGGAGCCCGAGGAGACCCCGGCGCCGGAAGACACTCCGGCACCGGAGGACACCCCGGCACCGGAGGAGACTCCGGCTCCGGAGGACCCTCTGAACCCGACGGGTGAGGAACTGGCGCTCGGCCTCGGCGCGATCGCCGCACTGCTCCTCGCCGCCGGACTCGGCGCGGTCTTCATCGCCCGTCGCCGGAAGGAGCAGGTGGACGCCTGAGGCTTCGCGCGGTCGTGTCCTCATCCCCCATGAGGGCACGACCGCGCGAGGAACGTCCGCTGAGCGGACACCCCAACCTTCCACGAATGCACCGAAAAGCGTCGCTTTTCGGTGCATTCGTGGAAGGTGAAGCGCCTGTCAGGCTGGCGGGAGGCGCAGCACGTTCGACTCGCCCACTTCGACGTCTTCGATCCAGCGCAGCGACCGCGCGAGGTCGTCGAGGTGGGGGAGGAAGAGGAGGAACCGCTCCTTGTCGGGCGACACCGCGTGCAGCGTGACGAGGTGACCGCCCGTCTCCCACGTGTATGTCGCGAAGGGCGTCCGCCCCTGTTGCGGCTGATCCATGACGAGCTTCTCGCCGACACCGAGGTACGGGTTTGAGAAGTTCTCGGTGTCGTCGAACTCCATCGGCATCGACGCACGCGCCGCACGCACGTTCGGGGTGAGTTCCTGCGCCTGCGCGAGCGCGGCCAGTGCCGACGGATCTTCCTTCCACGACCAGGCGAGGAAGCGCCCGTTCGCGTGCCGCAGGCCCGCCTTGATCGCGCGGGTCGCGATGAAGTTGATCACGCCGGATCCGGGCTGCCCGGGCACGACACCGGCGGTCGACGTGAGCATCCGGATCGCCGCCTTGCGGTGTCGGCCACCGGCGAGGCCGCGCCCGCGGATGGGGACCCAGCGGTCGGGATCGGCGTCGGCCTGCAGATGCGCGCTCATGCCGTCAATTCTCTCGCATCCCGCGGCTGGCCGTCTCGCGATCCCGGGATCCGTCCACGTCGCTCCGCTACGCTCGTCGCGTGACGATCCCCGACCTCGCATACGCCGAATCGCTCATCGCGGAGACGCCCGATTATCCCGAGCCCGGCGTGCTGTTCCGAGACATCTCGCCGTTGCTCGCCGATCCGCGCGCGATGCGCGCAACGTTCGAGGCTCTCGTCGAGCCATTCCGCGGCGAGTTCGACGTGGTGGGCGGGATCGAGGCACGTGGCTTCCTCCTCGCGGGCTATGTCGCCGCGGTGGAGGGCGTGGGGATGCTGCCGATTCGCAAGGCCGGCAAGCTGCCCAGGCCGGCGGCGGCCGTCAGCTACGCGCTCGAGTACGGCACGGCCACGATCGAGGCGCCCGGTGTGCTCTGGCCGGGTGCGCGCGTGCTTCTGGTCGACGACGTGCTCGCGACGGGCGGCACAATCGCCGCCGCGCGCGAGATCATCACGCAGCTCGGTGCAACGGTCGCCGGCGCCGCCGTGATCCTCGAGCTCGACGGCCTCGGCGGACGCGCCGTCGCCGGAGACCTCCACACCGTTTTCACGGCATAGCGTCACGACGACAGAGCCCCTCAACGCGACGGCGCGTGGGCAACCGGATCCGCGAGCAACCGCGCGAACGCGAGTTCAGCGGGCGCGATCTGCATGAGGCGCGAGCGCATGCGCGCGCGCTCGAGTCGCACCTGGCGCCCCTCGGCGCCGACCGGTTCGACGCGGACCGCGTCAGACAGTGTCTCCCGGCTCGTCGCCAAGAGCACACCGAGGTAACCGGACAGCACGACGACTTCGGGAGCGAAGGCGTTGACGAAGTTCGTCAGCGCCGTCGAAAGGATGCCGACCTGGCGGGTGAGCTCCGCGGTCACCCTCGGATCCTTCGCGACGCCGAGCTCGATGTCGATGTCGTCTTCGTCGAGCTTGCGGCGACCGAGCAACTTCATGATCGGCCCGGGGGAGACCTCGGCGCCGAGACAGCCACGACGCCCGCACGCGCAGCGCGCCCCCATCGGGTCGACGACGGTGTGGCCGAGCTCTCCGGCGAACCCCGACGTGCCGCGTAGGAGAGTGCCGTCGAAGACGAGTCCGCCGCCGATGCCGTTGAGGGAGCCGCCGAGATAGAGCATGTTGTCGACGCCGCGGCCGATGCCGAAGCGCGCCTCCGCCATTGCGCCGATGCTCGCGTCGTTTCCGACGGTGACCGGCATCTTCAGTGCATCCTCGAGACGGGCGCGGATGTTCTCGCGCTTCCATCCGAGGGGCGGCGCGAGCAGAACGGCGCCGGACTGGTCGACGAGACCGGGCACCGCGACGCCGGCACCGATGAGGCGGTAATGACGGTCGATGTCGGCACGCATACCGTCGACGAGCGACGCCGTGATCTGCGCGAAGCGACGCGGGCTCGGCGCGCTCGCGAGGTCGTGCCGCACGCGCGAGTGCACGGATCCGCCGAGGCCGACGAGCGCGACCGTGATCGCATCGGGTTCCACGCGGATGCTCAGCGCGACGACGTCGTCGTCGGCCGCGACCCCCAGCGACGGGCGGCCGACGCGGCCCGTCGGCGTCGTCGACGCCTCGCACGCGACGCCGATCTCGATGAGCTCGGTGACCAGGCCCGTCACCGTCGAGCGATTCAGTCCGGTTTCGGATCCGATGTCCGAACGCGAGAGCGCACCGTCGGTGTGCACGAGCGTGAGCACAGCCGACAGGTTCTGCTGGCGGACCTCCTCGTTCGTCGTCCGCCCCGTCGCGGCAACGCTCTTCCGCGACGGTCGTTCCGCCTCATGCATCTCGGTCAGCGCTCCGCATTACGCCTCGGCCGTCATGAGATGCATCAGGAGCTCCTGGTCGGCGTCCTCGCGGGCGACTTCGCCGGTCACCCGACCCTCCGACATCGTGTAGATGCGGTCGGAGAGACCGAGGATCTCGGGAAGCTCCGAGGAAATGACGATGATCGCCTTGCCCTGCGCCGCGAGCTCGTTGATGATGCCGTAGATCTCGTACTTCGCACCGACGTCGATGCCGCGTGTGGGCTCGTCGAGGAACAGCACATCCGGGTTGGCGAAGAGCCACTTCGACAGCACCACCTTCTGCTGGTTGCCGCCAGACAGGTCGCCCGTGATGGTGCGAACGCTCGGCGCCTTGATGTTCATCTTGTAACGGAAGGCGTCGGCGATCTTCCGCTCGCGCACGCGATCCACGAGCCCGCCGTGCGAGAGCCGCGTCAACGCCGCCGTCGAGACGTTCTCCTGGATATCGGCGACGAGGTTCAGGCCGTGCTGCTTGCGGTCTTCCGTCGCGTACGCGATGCCGTGGCGGATCGCTTGGTCGACGGTTCGCACGTCGATGCGGGTGCCGTCCTTGAAGGCGCGACCCGTGACAGCGGATCCGTATGAGCCGCCGAAGATGCTCATTGCGAGCTCGGTGCGTCCCGCGCCCATGAGGCCCGCGAACCCGACGATCTCGCCGGCGCGCACGGTGAAGGCCGCGTCGTCGACGACGATCCGCTCGGGATCCGTCGGATGGTGCACCGTCCAGCCTTCCACGCGGAACAGCTCGTCACCGATATCGGGATCGCGCGGCGGGAAGAGACTGTCGAGGTCGCGGCCGACCATCGCACGGATGATGCGCCCTTCGTTCGTTTCGGGGTCGTCGCGCCGCATGGTTTCGATCGTCGCTCCGTCGCGGATCACCGTGATCCGGTCGGCGACGGAGAGCACCTCGCGAAGGCGGTGGGAGATGACGATGCAGGTGATGCCCTGGTCACGGAAGCCGCGCACGAGGTCGAGCAGGCGTTCCGAGTCGGATTCGCCGAGTGCCGCCGTCGGCTCGTCGAGGATGAGCACCTTGACGTCCTTCGCGAGTGCTTTGGCGATCTCGATGAGCTGCTGCTGGCCGACGCCGAGGTCGGACACCCGCGTTGCGGGATTCTCCTTCAGCCCGACGCGCTCCATCAGCTCGGCGGCCCGCAGGTGCGTCTGCCTCCAGTCGATGAGCCCGCGGCGGGTGATCTCGCTGCCGAGGTGGATGTTCTCGGCGATCGAGAGATGGGGAACGAGGGCGAGCTCCTGGTGGATGATCGCGATTCCGCGGGCCTCGCTGTCGCTCACGGAGCGAAACGAGACCCTCTCGCCGTCCATCTCGATCGAGCCGTCGAACGTCCCGGCTGGGTGCACGCCGCTGAGAACTTTCATCAGCGTCGATTTGCCCGCACCGTTCTCGCCGCAGATGGCATGCACCTCGCCAGGGGCGATCTCGAGCGACACATCCGAGAGGGCGATGACGCCGTGGAATCGCTTCGTAATCCGCTCGGTGCGAAGGATGGGCGCGGGCATGTAGACCGTTCTGCGTGCAGGTTCTCCGACACCGTATGTTACGGGAAAGTAATTTGTCCATAGGTCCGTCAATATGTATGGTTTCGTGTTGCGGGTCGCCGAAGCCGGTGGCCGCGAGGAGAGACATTCCCGCGATACCGCGCGAATGCACCACTTTCGACGAGGAGAGACACAGCGATGAAGCGAACTGGATTGCGGATTCTCGGGGCCACGGGTGTGGTTGCGCTCGGGCTGAGCATGGCCGCCTG
>DWXU01000225.1:0-3053 GCA_019119065.1 Candidatus Microbacterium pullistercoris
CCTGGGTGACATGCGCGTCACGGTCGATCTCACCGCACCGGATCAGGACGACGTCACGCTCGACGCGCTCGACGCCGCGGCATCGCTGGTGACGTCGATCGAGGAGATCGACCGTCGCGCGCGCCATGCCATGCTCGCGGAGGTCGACAACCGCGCGAGTGACGTGACGGAGTTCATCCTCGAGATGACGAAGCGCTACGGCGACGATCTTGACGACATCCTCGTCGACGTCTCCGGCGACGCGCCGGTCGACGTCATTCGGTCGCTCGAGCTGATGAGCATGACGATCCTGGCCGACGAGCACGATGGTTCGGATCCGTTCGCGGTGCTCGAGTACGCGCTGGACCCGGATGAGACCGACGACGTGCTTCTCGTCAACTTCGCGGGTGACGGCACGGTGCAGTCGGTCACGAACGCCGACTGATCATCCCGCCGCGGCGATCAGTTCCCGCGTGAACGGGTGCTGTGGATCCGCGTACACGCGGTCAGTGGGGCCCTCCTCGACGACGCGGCCGTCTCGCATCACCGCGACGCGATCGGCCATGCCGCGAACGACGGCGAGATCGTGCGAGATGAAGACCATGGCGAGGCCGTCACGCGTCTGCAGGTCGCGCAGCAGGGCGAGGATTCCGGCCTGCGTTGTGACGTCGAGCGCCGAGACGGGCTCGTCGCACACGAGGACCTCCGGCATGGCCGCGAGCGCCCGCGCGATGGCGACGCGTTGGCGCTGCCCGCCCGAGAGTCGAGCGGGGAGGCGGTCGAGCATTCCGGCGTCGAGGCCCACGCGTTCGAGCAGCTCCGCCGGACGCGGAGCGCTGTCCGCTCGCGCGTCGCGGAGGATGCGGCCGACGGTGCGCCGCGGATCGAACGATCCGAGCGGATCCTGCGGAACGAGACGCACCCGCGGCTCGCCCGAGCGGTGAACGGATCCGGCGTCGGGCCGCTCCGCGCCGATCAGCACGCGCGCGAGCGTGGACTTCCCCGAGCCCGACTCGCCGACGACCCCGAGGGTCCGGCCCGCCGTCAGGCGCACGCTGACGCCGTCGAGGGCGGTCACGCGACCGTACCGTCGCACCACATCGCGCGCCTCGATTCCCACGCCCGTGCCGTGATCTGCGGGCGGGGCGTCGCGTGGTGCCGCCGCCGTCGGAAGGGCGGCGAGGAGGGCGCGCGTGACGGGGTGCGACGGCGACGTCAGCACGGATCCGGCAGAGCCGGTCTCGATCGCGCGGCCCGCGTCGAGCACCAGGACGCGGTCGGCGATGCGGCGGGCGGCCAGCAGGTCGTGGGTGATGAACAGGACCCCCGCGCCGTCATCCGCGAGGCCGCGCAACAGGTCGAGCACGCGCGCCGCCACGGTCGCGTCGAGCGCCGTCGTCGGTTCGTCCGCGATGAGCATCCGCGCGCCGCCGACGATCGCGGACGCGATGAGCACGCGCTGCCGCATCCCTCCCGACAGTTCCTCGGATCGCCTGCCGAGCAGCGTCTCGGCATCCGGCAGCCCGGCCCGTTCCAGCGCCTCGATCACCTGACGTCGGCGCTCGCGCCTCCGTACGCCGCGGATCGCCGGGGTCTCGCCGACCTCGGCCGCGACGGTTCGCAGGGGGTCGAGGGACTGCAGGGCGTCCTGCAGCACGAGGCCGAGGTCGGATCCGCGCAGTTGCCGCCACCGCCGCGGCCGCGCGGAGCGCAGGTCCGTTCCGTCGAACGTGAGCTCGTCCGCGTGCACGCGGGCGGCCGGATCCGCTTGAGTGAGACCGAGCAGCGTCCGGGCCAGGACCGATTTGCCCGCGCCGGACTCGCCGACGATCGCGAGGATCTCGCCGGGAACGACCTCGAGTGAGACGTTCTCGAGGACGCGCCCCGAACCCGGCAGATCGACGGCGAGCCCGCGCAGGCTCATGAGCGTCATGACGTCGACCCCCGCGAGAGCGCCCGGCCGAGAGCGGTGAGTGCGGTGGCCGTGACGATGATCGCGAGCCCGGGGAAGAACGTCATCCACCACGCGGTCACGAGATACACGCGTCCGGCGTTCAGCATCGAGCCCCACTCGGGCGACGGAGGTTCGGCCCCGAGACCGAGGAAGCTCAGGGCCGAGACCCACACGATCGCCTGTCCGACGCCGAGAGTGACGAGGGCGGCGAGCGGCCAGAGGGTGTTGGGCAGCACGTGGCGCACGAACGCGCGCGGTGCGGAGAGCCCCTCGTGGCGGGCATACGCGACGTAGTCGCTCATCGCCACCTGGCGCACCCGCGCGCGGATGACGCGGGCGTACCCGGGCGCGGTCGCCAGCCCGATCGCGAGAACGGAGCTGGTCGGACCGGCACCGAGCACGGCGACGAAGAGCAGCGCCATGACCAGTGTCGGTAGGGCGTAGAGCACCTCGACGACGCGGGTGAGCGCCTGGTCGACGAGCCGCGGGCCGAGGCCGGAGGCGAAGCCGATGATGACGCCGAGCCCGATGCCGATCGCGGTGGCCGCGATGCCGATCCCTGCGGACGCCCCGGCGCCGTGCACGACGCGGGTCAGGACGTCTCTGCCCGACTCGTCGGTTCCGAATGGATGGGCGAGGCTCGGCGGTCGGAAGCCGTCGGCGGGGGAGACGCCGAGCGGATCCCCGGGCGCGATGACCCCCGGGGCGATGATGGCGACGCCGAGCGCGAGCACGACGACCGCGGCGGCGATGCCGGGCGCGCCGAGCACGGACGCGGCGCGCCGGACGCGAGCGACAGGACTCATGATCCCACCGCCACGTCCGGGGCGCGGTGGGTGCGAGCGGTGCGACGCAGGCGCGGATCCACGACCAGTTCGAGCGCGTCGGTCGCGATCACGACGACGACGTACATGAGCGCGACGATGACGACCGCGCCGACGACGACGGGGACATCGCGGGCGAGTGCAGCCTGCTGCAGCAGGCGCCCAAGGCCCGGACGGGCGAACAGCACCTCGACGACGACCGCCCCGCTGAGGAGGCTGCCGAACGCCCAGCCCGACAGCGAGATCGCCGGCAGGCTCGCGTGCCGAAGGGTGTGGCGCAGCAGGACCCGCAGCTC
>DWXU01000226.1:0-13076 GCA_019119065.1 Candidatus Microbacterium pullistercoris
GGCGCGCCGTGCGAGACGGGAGGCTTCCAGAAGGCTGTCGCGGTACTGCGGCTGTGCGAGTCGCTGCTGGGCGCGCCCGAGCTCGATGAGCAGGTCGCACCGCAGCGTCGCGGGCGTCGCGTCATCCGCGAGACGCAGCGCGTCGCCGAGGAGTTCCTCGCCCGCGGCCGGCGCCCCACGGAAGAGCGCCTGCCTGCCCGCGGCGAGAAGGTGACGCACCGCGCGTTCAATTCCGTCGACCACGTCGGAGCGCCGGTAATGGTGCGCGATCAGCTGGTGATCGACCGCGACATCGCCGGTGTCGTCGCGGTCGAGCGCGCGGGCGATCTGCGCATGCAGCTCGGCGCGCTCGGAGGCGGGCAGGGAGTCGTAGAGCACCGCGCGCACGATGTCGTGGCTGAAGCGGTAGCGGAGAGGCTCCCCTTCGGCGTGTTCGATCAGCCGGTGGTGCAGCGCCGCGCTGAGGGCGGCGTCGCGCTCGGCTGGGGATGCGCGCTCGAAGAAGTCCGTGAGGTGGAGCGGTGCGAACGTCGTGCCGAGAACGGCGGCCCGCCGCAGCAGGTCGCGGGCGCTATCGGGGAGGGCAGCAATGCGGCTCTCGATCACACGACTCACCCCCGCCGGCGGCGGGGGGAGCTTGGCGGACGACGGCCGCTCGATGAGCAATTGTCGCGTGAGCTCGAGCATGAAGAGCGGATTACCTCCTGACGCGTCGAGGATGTAGTCGCGTCCCCACTCCGGCAGCCGCTCGTCGTTCGACATCCGTTCGCTCTCGTCGTCGATGAGCTGTCCCGACTCGTGGAGACCGAACCGCCGGAGCGCGAGGTGGCTGACCCGGCCCGACTGGCGCAGCAGATCGGCGAGGGGCGAGTCGTCGCCGGAATCAATCTGGCGATCGCGCACGCACACGATGACGAGCGCGTTGACGCGCCGTGGGCTGTGCAACAGATGCTGGATGGCGAGCTGCGACTCGTGATCGGCCCACTGGGCATCGTCGATGACGAAGAGCCCCGGCTCGTCGCGGGTCGTGGCAGACAGCCAGGCGGCAATGGCGTCCAGAGCGCGGTGGTGATCCGCGTCGTCGCGGCGCGCACGATGATCGCCGAGGTCGTCGTCGACCTCGCCCCGCCAGCCCGGCAGGACCTGAGCGAGGTTGGGCGCGCGGCGCCGGAGTTCCGCCTCGTACCGTGCGGGCAGGGGAGTGGCGAGATGCGCCTGCAGCAGCTGCGCGAACGCGCCGAACGCTGATCGGGTCGAGAGCTCGCAGCGGGCCCGCAAGACGGTGACGCCTCGCGCGCGGAGCCTGTCGATCGCCGCCTCGGCGAGCCGCGTCTTCCCGATTCCCGGTTCGCCGCTGATCGTGACAACTCGGAAGCCGTCACCGCTCTCACGCCAGGCCCGGTCAATGACGGCGAGCTCGTCGCGGCGGCCGACTAGGGTTTCGTCGTGAGCGGGACTGAGGGGCGTGGCCGGCGTCGGCGATTCCGGCTGGTCCTCGGGCGGCGGATCCGTAGCGTCCGCCAGCAATGCGCGATGCAGGTCCGCGAGCAGGGATCCTGGCTCCGTACCCAGCTCATCGATGAAGATCTCGCGCGCCTGGCCGTATGCGCCGAGCGCCTCCGCCTCGCGCCCCGCCTGGCGCAACGCGCGCATGAGCTGATGCCACGTCGTCTCGCGCAGCGGGTCGGACGCGAGCGCCGCGCGCAGCTCGTCCACGAGTGAGACTCCGGCCCCGCACGCGAGTGCAGCCTCCGCGCGGTCGTGGCGGGCGATCCGCCTCCGTTCTTCGAAGTGCAGCGCCGAGAGCCTCAGCCCGCGCGCTTCGGCGAGGTCGCCCAGGGCTGGACCGCGCCACACGTCGAGCGCCTCGGTGAGCATATTCAACGCACGCGAGTACTCGCCGGCCTCGAGCTGCGCGCATCCCGCCTCGTGCAGCGCGGTGAAGCGCGCCGTGTCGAGATCGAGTCGCGACGGATCGAGGCGGTACCCGCCGGCGACGAACTCAACATCGACGCGGAGTTGCTTGCGCAGGCGCGAGATGTGCGCCTGCAACGCATGGGGAGCATCTGCCGGTTGCTCGTCACCCCACAGGTCGTCGACCAGCGTGTCGACGGGTACGGGGCGGTTCTCGCTGAGAGCGAGCCGCGTCAGCGCGACGCGCTGACGATGGCTGCGCAGTGGGACCCGGACGCCGTCGACGTGGACCTCGACCGAGCCCAGCAGACCTACGCGTGTGCCCGCCGCCGTCTGTCCCATTCGGCTTCCCCCGTTCGCCATCGATGGCGCAACGACGCCGTGCGGCGCAGAACCCCGTGACGAGGGGGATCGCCATGGCGTGACGCCTCTCCCTCAGCTTACGCAATCGGCTTCGATATCGATATGCCGATGAGGGTGGGTCTTCCTGCTGACACGCGAAAGACCGGGTGGCGACGAGGATCCGGCTGACGGCGGCTACCGCCGGCGACCCGCAATCGAACGGATGAGCCACGCGATGACGGCGATCAACACGAGCGCGATACCGACCCACAGCAGGAAGCGAACCGCCTCGACGATGCCGCCGAGCACTAGCAGCACCACGGCGACGATGACGATGATCCACAACAGAATGTTCATACTCGCCACTGTATGCACATCGAGAGGACGCGGAAAGGGGGTTGACGACGACGCTCGTGTCGTCCAAGGGGCCAGCCGCGCTTCCCGTGGCGGTCTGGCGCCGCGTTGTCAACCTCCTTCCCGCAGCGGTCTGCGGTCGCTAACGTGCGCCGCATGGCTTCACTGTGGCAGCTGACCGCTCCCCGCATCCCGACCGACGAATGGCGCGCCGTGCCAGGCACGGTGGACGCGATCGTGGTGGGCGCGGGCCTCACCGGCCTCGTCACGGCCGTGCTTCTGGCCCGCGCCGGTGTGCAGACCGTCGTCCTCGAAGCCCGAGAAATCGGCGCGGCGACGACCGGAAATACGACCGGCAAGCTCAGTATTCTGCAGGGCGACGTCTTCTCGGAGATCCGTCAGCACAGCGGTGACGACGTGCTGCACGCGTACGCGCAGGCGAATCTCGAGGGACAGGCTTGGCTGTTGCGCGAGTCGAGACGGATGGGGATCGCGCTCGAGCGCAGGCCTGCGATCACCTATGTCGCGGCCGACACGGACGACCTCGACACCCAGCTCGCGACGCTCGAGGCCGAGCGGGCTGCCATGGAAGCGGCGGGGATCGAGGTCGTTCCCGACGCCATGACAGAGGATCCCGTCGCCGCCGCGGACGCTATGCGGCTTGACGATCAGGCACAGCTGCAGCCCATGGCGGTGTTGGCGGGGCTGGCCGACGAACTGCGCGAGCGCGGCGGTCGGATCGTGACGGGCTGCCGCGTACGCGACGTACAGGAGAACGGCGAGGCGGTCTCGGTCGTGAGCGATCGCGGCACCGTCGAGGCCGCGCGGTGCGTGCTCGCAACGGGATTCCCGATCCTCGACCGTGGACTGTTCTTTGCGAAGCTCGACCCGTCGCGCTCGTACGCGGCGGCGTACCGGCTTCCGCACGAGTCGCCGCCTCGAGGCATGTATCTCGCCCTGGGATCGTCGGGCCGCTCGCTGCGCACGGCGACGGGCGCCGACGGCGAGGAGATCCTCGTCGTCGGCGGAGGGCCGCACGTCACGGGAAGGTCACCGGACACGGCACGCGCGCTCGGTGGCATCGATGCGTGGACTGCGGAGCGGTTCTCTTCGCCGGAGCGGGTCGCGTGGTGGGGCGCACAGGACTACAGGACCCACTGGCGGCTGCCGTTCGCCGGAGCACTTCCGCGCGGAGGCGGACGTATCTACACGGCGACCGGATACAACAAGTGGGGCATGACGAATGCCGTCGCGGCCGGGCTGACGATCGCTGCCGACATGCTCGGAGGGCGCCTCGAGTGGGCCCACACCCTGCGCGAGCGCGCGTTGCGGATTCCGGCGGTGAAGGCCGTCGTCGGCGCCAACGCGGAAGTGGGGCGACGGGTGATCGTTGACTGGGCCTCGAGTGGGGCGGGCACCGGCGGCGGCGATGATGAACCCGCTGAGGGCGACGGGATCGTCGTGCGCGAAGGAGCTTCGCCGATCGCGATCTCCCGTGTCGACGGATCCATCTGTCGTCTGTCAGCCGTCTGTCCGCACCTCGGCGGAATCGTGACGTGGAACCGTGCGGAGCGCAGCTGGGACTGTCCTCTGCACGCCTCGCGGTTCTCCGCGACGGGCGAGCGTTTGGAGGGACCAGCCGTCGACGATCTCGCGTCCGCACCCGTGTGAGCGAGATGTGAACGCTGCGTGGTTGTCTGAGGGATCTCGCACGCGCACAGGAAAGCAGCACGCACCATGCCATTCACACGCAACGTCAGTACCCCCAGGATCACGACCGTCGCCACTCTGGTAGCAGCCACATTGATGCTCGGCGGATGTTTCTCAAACCCGATCGACGAGGTCGTGGACCAGATCGATGAGGCAGTCGCCGGGGAAGCAGCGGCTGAGGCGGCCGCCGATGACGAGCAGGCTGACGCCATCGAGGTCGAGGTCGAGGATTCGGACGGCGAAGTCGGACTCACGTCGGGCAATACCGTCCCCGACGGGTTCCCCGCCGAGGTGCCGTACATCGACGGCCGGATCATCGTCGGACAGGTCGCGGGTACGGGAGACAACAAGCTGTGGAGCCTTGGGATCGCGGTCGACGATGTCGAAGCCGCGTTCGCCGAGCAGGTCGAACTCGTCCGTGCAGAGGGTTTCGAACCCGGACTCGACAGCCCCGACGGTCTTCTCAAGCAGTTCTCGAAGGACGGCCTGGCGCTGTCGGTGAGCGCCTCCGAACTGGCGGACGGACAGCCGATGGTGATGGTCCAGGTTCAGAGCACGGCCTCTGACGACGGATCCTCCCGGCCCGAGGACGGAGCGAACGATGCGGACACAGACAACGCCGACGCAGTGGACGGCGACATCGTCTGTGAGGACGGCGATGCCGCCGCTCGTGCCGAGATTCCGAACGAACTCGCGGAGCTGAGCGTGCCCTTCTACCCGTGCCTGGTCGAGATGTCCGCGATCCCGGGAAGCGACCCGCTGTTCGTCGGGGAGTACGACACGGATCACCCGTCGGTCCTCGTCGAGGCCGAGATCCTCCTGCAGTTCGAAGGATCCGATTGGGAGGTCACCAGCCGCGCGAACGAGGGCGACAACACGATCACTCAGGCCGAGATGCCCGGATACTCGCTCGTCGTGGTGGTCGGCCCGAGCCGGATGCCCGACGCCGAGAGCAGCGTTCACTACACCTTGCGCCCCCAGTGACCACGGATCCGCGCCCCTGATGGAATCGCGGAGGACAATGGGCGTATGTCGTTCCCGCTGATCCCCGAGCTTCCGAAACCGCAGTATGTGATGTCGCAGGAGGGCTTCCGACTCGCGACGTACACGTGGGGTGACGAGGACGCGCCCACCGTCGTCGCGGTGCACGGCTTCGCTTCCAGCTGCCGCGACAACTGGGTGAACACGGGGTGGGTCAGCCGCCTCGTGCGAGAGGGGTTCCGCGTGCTCGGGATCGACCAGCGCGGGCATGGCGCGAGCGAGAAGCCCCACAGCCCCGAGGACTACACGATGGACGCGCTCGTCGCCGACGTCGGCGCCGTCCTCGACACGTACATGGTCTCGTCGGTGTCCTACCTCGGCTACTCGCTCGGAGCGCGCGTCGGATGGCACGTCGCGCACGGGTTCCCGCTGCGCGTGGACCGCGCGATCCTCGGCGGCATCCCGGATGGGCGTCCACTCGGCCGTCTCGACATCGCTCAGGCGCGCGCGTACATCGAGGACGGAACCGAGGTGACGGACCGGGTCACGCGCAACTACGTCACGCTCGCCGAGCGGGTCGCCGAGAACGACCTCCGCGCACTCGTCGCGCTCGCCGCGGGCATGCGTTTCGGCGATGAGGATCCGGATCTCGGGGATCCGCCGCAGCAGCCGATCCTCGTCGCGACGGGGTCCGAGGATCGGATCCTCGAGGAGTCTCGAGAGATCGCCACCGGGCTGCCGGACGGAAGCTTCGTGGAACTGCCCGGGCGGCACCACTTCAACGCGCCGGGGTCTCGAGACTTCAAGGCGGCAGGCGTCGAATTCCTCATGGCGGGGCAGCAGGGCTGACCGCGACTGAAGCCCGTCGACAGGACTACGGCAGTTCGTGGACGGGCGCCGGGTTGACGCCGGATGAGCCCGGTGGGCCAAGAGTGTTGCCGTAGTCGTGCATCGGACGGTCGGCGAGGGCTGAGGCGGCCGGCCGTTCAGGCGGTGACGTCGACGATGCGTGTCGCGCCGCGTACCGGCGTGAGCGCTCCGGACGTCCAAGCCGCGACGTCGGCGTCGAGCGCGTCGAGCTCGGCTGCCGGAACCCAGACCGCGAACGTGGCGGCGTCGGCATACTCCACCTCGTCGAGCACAGCTCCGTGCTGCGAGACCCAGTCGCGCAACAGGTGCTCGACGCGGCCTGCGTCGGCGTGGGGGACCGAGAGCGCGGCGTGCGTCAGCGCCCGACGATGCACGATCCGCGCGCGATCGAGCGTTTCGGAGACCGCATTGCCGTAGGCGCGTACGAGCCCGCCGGCCCCGAGCTTCACGCCCCCGAAGTAGCGCGTGACGACCGCGACGATGTCGGTCATTGCGCGTCGACGCAGCACCTCGAGCATCGGGATGCCGGCCGTTCCGGACGGTTCGCCGTCGTCCGAGGAACGCGCCTGGTCGCCCATCGCGCCGGTGATCATCGCGATGCAGTTGTGGCGCGCGTCCCAGAACTGCCGACGGATCTCCGCGATGAACGCGTCGGCCTCGTCGACGGATCCGACGGGTTGCAGATGGGTGATGAACCGGGATCGCTTGATCTCGATTTCGTGGTCGGTGCGCCGCGCGATCGTCGCGGGATACTCGGCCATCTCTCGAGGCTACCGGCGCACTGTGACCAGGCGGGTCGGGCAGACTGGGACGGATGCCTTCCCTGCTTGCTGCCGCGCGTTCCGCGGGCGATGACGCCGATGCCCTCTACGACGCGTTCCTCGGCTGGTCGCTGGAGAGGGAGATCGAGCTGTACCCGGCGCAGGACGAGGCCGTGATGGAGCTCGTGCAGGGGAACAACGTGATCCTCGCCACCCCGACCGGAACCGGCAAGTCGCTCGTCGCGATCGCCGCGCACGCAATCGCGCTCGGCCGCGGCCAGCGCACGTACTACACCGCGCCGATCAAGGCTCTCGTAAGCGAGAAGTTCTTCGCGCTCGTCGAGACATTCGGCGCCGAGAACGTCGGCATGGTCACGGGCGACTCGTCGGTCAACGCCGACGCTCCCATCGTGTGCTGCACGGCCGAGATCCTCGCGAACCTCGCGCTCCGCGAAGGCGCGGACGCCGACGTCGACCAGGTCGTGATGGACGAGTTCCACTACTACGGCGACCGCGATCGCGGGTGGGCGTGGCAGGTGCCGCTGCTGCTGTTATCGCGTGCCCAGTTCCTGCTGATGTCGGCGACGCTCGGCGACACGACTGCCATCGAACGCGACCTGACGGCACGGACGGGGCGCGAGACGGCCCTCGTCGCCGGAGCCGAGCGGCCCGTCCCACTGCACTTCCGGTACGAACAGCGGCCCGCGCACGACGTGGTGGAGGATCTGCTCGCGGAACAGGAAGTGCCGGTCTACATCGTGCACTTCAGCCAGGCCGCGGCGATGGAGCGCGCGCAGGCTCTCGCGAGCATCAACGTCACGTCCCGCGCCCAGCGCGACGAGATCGCCACGGCTCTTGGCGGTTTCCGGTTCACCACGAACTTCGGCAAGACCCTCTCGCGCCTCGTGCGCGCGGGCATCGGCGTACATCACGCCGGCATGCTGCCGCGCTACCGCCGACTCGTCGAGACGCTCGCGCAGCGGGGCCTCCTACGGGTCATCTGCGGCACCGACACGCTCGGGGTTGGCATCAACGTACCGATCCGCACGGTGCTCATCACGGCGCTGTCGAAGTACGACGGGACCCGCATGCGTCGGCTCAGTGCGCGCGAGTTCCACCAGGTTGCAGGGCGAGCGGGGAGAGCCGGCTTCGACCCGTACGGCAACGTCGTCGTGCTCGCTCCCGAACACGAGATCGAGAACGCCCAGGCGATGAAGAAGGCCGGCGACGACCCCAAGAAGCGCAAGAAGGTGCAGAAGAAGCAGGCGCCGAAGGGCTTCGTCAGCTGGAGCGAGCAGACGTTCGAGAAGATCATCGAAGCGGACCCGGAGCCGCTCAGTCCGCGCATGCAGATGACGACCGCGATGCTCATCGGCGTCATCGCGCGCGGGGGAGATGTGGTCGCCAACGTTCGTGCGCTCGTCTTCGACAACCACCAGCCGCGACAGGAGCAGTACGCACTCGCGCGCCGCGCCCTCGAGCTGTTCCGTACCCTGCGCGATGCCGAACTCGTCGAGGTCACTGCAGCCGGCGAGATCCGCCTCGTCGTCGACCTGCAGCCGAACTTCGCCCTCAATCAGCCGCTGTCGCCGTTCGCGCTCGCCGCGTTCGACCTGCTCGATCCGGATGACGGCCCCGGATCGGTGGGCACGGGCGACTACGCGCTCGACGTCGTCAGCGTCGTCGAGTCGACGCTCGACGATCCGCGTCAGATCCTCGGTCAACAGGAGTTCAAGGCGCGTGGCGAGGCGGTCGGCGCGATGAAGCGCGAGGGCATCGAATACGACGAGCGCATGGAGCTGCTCGAGCAGATCACGTACCCGAAGCCCCTCGAGGAACTGCTCTCCGAGGCGTTCGAGACGTTCGCGTCATCGCAGCCCTGGGTGCGCGACTTCCAGCTGTCGCCGAAGAGCGTCGTGCGCGACATGTACGAGCGGGCGATGAGCTTCGCCCAGTTCGTGCAGTGGTATCAACTCGGACGCAGCGAGGGACTCGTGCTGCGTTATCTCTCCGACGCCTACCGCACGATCCGGCAGACGGTTCCGCCCGAGGCGCGTTCCGAGGCGCTCGAGGACATCGTCGAATGGCTCGGCGAGATGGTGCGGCAGGTCGATTCGAGCCTCGTCGATGAGTGGGAGACGCTGCTCGCCGGTCTCGACGCGCCGGAGGGGGAGGGGCCCGTTCTGCCGCCGTCGCCCGCGTCGGTCGTGCGCAATCGGCGGGCGTTCACCATCCTCGTGCGCAACGCGCTGTTCCACCGGGTGCAGCTGGCATCCCTCGAGCGGGACGCCGACCTCACCGCCCTCGACCCGGATGCCGACTGGCCCGCGGCACTTGACGACTACTTCGACGAGCACGACGCGATCCTCGTCGGCGCCGCGGCGCGCTCGCCGCAGCTGTGCGTGATCGACGAATCGGATCCGTCAGTCTGGCGCGTCGAGCAGACGATCGATGACCCGGCGGGTCACCGCGACTGGCGGATCCGCGCGGAAGTCGACCTCGCGGAGTCGGCCGAAGAGGGCGAAGCGGTCGTCCGCGTCACGGAGATCATCCGGCTCTGACCGCTCGACAAGTCCACAAGTCTCCGACAAGTCGTCACGTCTCCGACGAGTCCGCTGCGAACAGCTGCGGACTCGTCGGAGACGTGTGGACTCGTGGGGTAAGCCGCGTCAGGCGGTGCCGGTGAGGCCGCGCGAGATCGTCGCTGCGGCCGCGAGCCACGCGCGCTGGGTCTCTGGACGCAGGGCGCCGAAGTGCAGGTGGCCGTCGATCATCGCGGGGTCGAACGGGATCTGCACGACGTCGCGCGTCAGCTTGCGGTATCCGTCGACCACGCGCCGGACCTCGTTCGCCGGCGCCTTCTGGTCGGCCTGGCTCACGATCGTCACCGCGTTCGCCGCGAGGCGCGCCGAGTGCTCGTCGCGATCGGCCAGTGCATCGAGCAGCAGTGCGCCCGCCTCGGCGTGCTCGTCGCGTGTCGTCGTGGCGACGACCAGCTGATCGGTGCGGTCGATCATGCGCTGCCACAGCGGATCCGACTCGTCGTTGCCCGAGTCCATCACGATGAGGCGGTAGTAGCGTGCGGCGACGGAGTGGATGCGGTCGACGTCCTCCGCCGTTACGCGTTGCTCCGACGCGAGTGCGATCGGCTGCGACCGCAGCACGTCGAACCGGTCCTGTCGCTGGTGGTGCACGAACTTCGCCACATCGGCAGCCTGCGCATCGGCAGACAGCAGGTGCTCCGCCGCCTCCAGCATGTCGTGCAGCGTGCCGTCGTGCGGGCCCTGTTCCGTACGCCAGCCGAGCGTGCCACGCGTCTGGTTGTTGTCCCACGACAGCACCCCGGCGCCCCCGAGCCGTGCGAACACGGCACTGAGCAGAATCGTGGTGGGAGTCTTGCCGGATCCGCCCTTGCCGTTCACGACGGCGATCGTGCGCGGCCCCGGCCAGTGCTGTGCGACCGACAGCTGGTCCTCACGCTCCGCGCGCTCATCCGCGCCCGGCCCCATGCGGATCCCCATGCGGGTCATCGCGCCACGGAAGCCGCGCGTCGCCGGCTCTTCGCGCGCGTCGCTCTCGAGCTCGCTGGTGAGGAACGTCTCGCGATTCGCGCGGCGGTGGTCGAAATCGGCAGTCGACACGCTGCCGTCGGCCGGGTCGTCGTCGGATGCGCTGGATCCCGTGCGCACCGGCCCGGCATCTCCGGCACGGCCGGCGGGGACGTACGACGGCCCCGTGTCCGCGGTGGCGGGGCGGGGCGGGGGCGGCGTCATCTGCATCGGAGTCGGGTCGCCCGCGGCGTACTCGACGCGTTCGTCACCGTCGACCACGAGCGGCCACTCGCCGTCGGGCTCGGTGACGATGACGCGCGTCGGAGCCCCCAGCTGGCGCGCGATCTCGGCGGTGAGGCGCACGATCTCGCGGCGTGCGTCCTCCGCGTGGGTCGTTGGGATCTGATGCGGCGTCTCGTCGACGACGAGGACTGCGGACCCATCCGGGTGGATCGTGGCGTGGAGCCCGTCCTCGTTCGAGCTGTCGCGCATGGCGCCCCCTTCGAAAATGCGCTGGTGGTGTGAAGCTCCCCAAGAGGGCAGCGGTTCCTCAGCCTACCGACTGTGTATCGATGGATCCCGAACCGACGTTCGTTGTCTATCGCGAAAGAATGCATCTTCTTGCGCCCGATTCCGCGCGCAGAACGGCGTTTTCTGGCCGTACGGTCGAAATGACCGCTACCCGCGCGTGGCGCACCCGCCCGACGCATGAAGGAGTCAGATCGCGTGAGCACGCTCTACGAAGCCAGCCGCATCGAATGGGCTGAGCGAGAGGAACTGGCCGAGCGGATGATCCCGCTGATCGGCCGCCTGTACCGGCAGCACGGCATCGTCCCCTCGATCCTCGGACGCCGCCTGATCAACTGCTCGCCCCTCGAGATCCTGAAGGCGCACCGCTTCACCCGCAAGGTCGGCGACCAGGTGCTGGATCCCGTCAAGACTCTGGCCGTGCTCGAGGCGCTCGAACGCCTGGCCCCGGGGCCGGCTTCGCTCGATATTGCGCGACTCGTGACCGAGTTCGCCAAGGTCGGCGCCTCCTACGGCGGTCGCGAACTGGAGCAGTTCCTGCGCAGCGAGCTCGCCGAGGTCGTCGCCGCGGAGCCGGCGACCCCGACCGACGTCGTGCTCTATGGCTTCGGGCGCATCGGCCGCCTCGTCGCGCGCCTGCTCATCGCGCATCAGGGATCCGGTGACGGCCTGCGGCTGCGCGCCGTCGTCGTGCGGCGCGGGTCCGACGACGACCTGCTCAAGCGCGCCGAGCTGCTCAAGCGCGACTCCGTGCACGGTCCGTTCCAGGGCACCGTCGAGGTCGACGAGGAAGCGAACACGATCCGCGCGAACGGCACGCTGATCCAGGTCATCTACGCGAACGACCCCGCGAAGATCGACTACACCGAGTACGGGATCCACGACGCGATCGTCGTCGACAACACCGGGCGCTGGCGCGACGAAGAGGGCCTCGAGCAGCACCTCCAGGCGACCGGTGTCTCGCGCGTGCTGCTCACGGCCCCCGGTAAGGGCGACATCAAGAACATCGTCTTCGGCGTCAACAGCGACGAGATCGCCGACACCGACCGGATTCTGTCGGCCGCCTCCTGCACGACGAACGCGATCACACCGGTGCTCGCCGCGATCGACGAGGCGTACGGCGTTGACCGCGGGCACGTCGAGACGGTCCACTCGTTCACGAACGACCAGAACCTGATCGACAACTTCCACCAGGGATCGCGGCGCGGGCGCGCGGCGTCGCTCAACATGGTCATCACGGAGACCGGCGCCGCGAAGGCGGTCGCAAAGGCTCTGCCGCAGCTGAAGGGGCGCCTGACGGGCAGCGCGATTCGTGTGCCGACGCCGAACGTGTCGCTGGCGATCCTCAACCTCGATCTGAAGCGCGCGACGACGAAGGACGGCATCAACGCCTTCCTCCGCCAGACGTCGCTGACCGCCCCGCTCCGTCAGCAGATCGAGTACAGCGAGAACCCGGACGCGGTCTCGACCGACTTCGTCGGCACGAACCGTGCGGGCATCGTCGACGGACTGGCGACCATCGCCGACGGCGACGAGAACGTCGTGCTGTACGTCTGGTACGACAACGAGTTCGGCTACTCGGGTCAGGTGCTGCGCGTGCTCGAGCGCATGGCCGGTGTACACCCGATGATCCTTCCCGTCCGTCAGCCGGTGGCAGCCGAGGGTGCACGGGAGGCCGTGCTGGCCTGATGTGTCAGATCGCGTCGTCCGCCGCGACGATGTCGATCTCATACATGTGCGACGGCGCCGACTCGTCGTGATTCGTTCGCGCCTCATCGATGAGCGCCTGGATGCGCTGGTGGAGGTCGCGGAACTCGTCGGGCGTCAGACGCGCGGCGTGCCGCGACATGACGCCATGCATCACCGCGTCGCGCCCCGTGAGGTATTCCATCGACCAGGCGGCGGCTCGACGCACGATGTCGCCGTGGTCGGCAATGTGTCCGTCGACCACCACGGCGCCGAGCGCCTCGTCCGCGATCGGATCCTCGGCCGAGCCAAACGTGATCGACCGGATCGCCGGCACCCAGACGCGGTCGCGTCGGTCGCGCGCGCGGGACGGATCCTC
>DWXU01000227.1:0-5191 GCA_019119065.1 Candidatus Microbacterium pullistercoris
CCAGCACCGCGCTCTTGCCGATGCCGATCTCGCCGTCGATCCGCACGAGGCGCACCTGACCAGGGAGCGGCGGGGTCGCGGCGATCAGTTCGATCACGCGTCGCACGTCCGCCTCGCGCCCTGGCAACGCCATGCCCATCCCTCCCTCGTCGCCGCAACGGCAACGCCCTCGTTACGAGGAGTATATTAATAGCCTGAGGAATGTGACCCGGAGGTGTCGGGCAGCTACAGTCCCGTGACGGGCGTCCACGCGCCGGTCGCGACCGACGCCGTCACAGAAGCTGCGGCGACCGCGACCGCGATGAGCACCAGCAGCGCGTCGCCGGCGCGCAGGGTCGAGGGCCGCGCCCACGTGCGCCGGGTGCGCGTGCCGAAGCCTCGTGCCTCCATCGCGGTGGCGAGCTTCGTTCCGCGACGGATCGCAAGGACGAACAGCGCGAACGTCTGGCCCGCGAACCGACGGATCCGGCCTGTGTCGGCGACGCCGCGCGCTCGACGCGCCATCGCGAGTTCGCGCCAGTCATCGATGAGCAGCCCGACGAGGCGCAGCCCCGCGAGCGCCCCGAGCACGAATCGCGCGGGCAGCCGCACCAGCTGAGCGAGCGCGTCGGCGAGATCCGTCGGATCCGTCGTCGCGAACAGCACGACCGACGGCACCGCGATCGCGAGCACGCGCAAGAAGATCGCGCCGGCGAGCATGAGGGATCCGTCGCTGATGCGCAGCAGGCCCCACTCGAAATACACGGATCCGCTCTCGCGGCCGTACAGCGCGGTCGCGAGCGACGCGATAAGCGCCGACGCGGCGATCGGCCACACGCGCAGCCACAGGTCGCGAAAGCTCAGCCGCGCGAACGGCAGCAGCGCGCAGGTAAGCGCGAACGAGACGCCCGCCGAGACGGGGTCGATCGACAGCAGCAGCACGATGCCGATCGTGAGGGCGGCCGTCAGCTTCGCGACGGCGTTGAGGTGTCCCAGCGGCGAGCGCCGCACGTCCAGGGTAATGACGCTCACGCCGGCACCGCCTGACCGATCGTGAGCACGTCGTCCGCGAGCGCGTCGACGAGGGGACGGTCGTGCGTGGCGATCACGAGGCTCGTGCCAGCACCCCTCACCTCGTCGAGCAGAGCCGCGAGCTCGCGCCACGTGCGGGCGTCCTGACCGTAGGTCGGCTCGTCGAGCACGAGCAGTCGCGGACGCGTGATGAGCGAGGCCGCGACCGTGAGCCGGCGCTTCTCACCGCCTGACAGCGTGAACGGGTTCGCGTCCGCCAGATCTGTGAGGCGCAGTCGGTGCAGCAGGTCGTCGACCTCGCTGGCGAGCCGCCCCGGATCCGTGCCGAGCGCCCGCGGACCGACCTCGAGCTCGGCGCGCACGGCCGCGGTCAGCAGCTGATGCTCCGGCGTCTGGAAGAGCATGCCGATGCGGGTCAGCAGCTGGCGCGAGGTCCAGTCGTGGGGCGGCCCCGCGGCGCCCGCCGCGAGCGCTGCGGACGCGGTGAGGTGGCCAGCCGCGGGCGGAATGAGGCCGGCGATGGTCGCGGCGAACGTCGACTTCCCAGCCCCATTCGGGCCGACGACGGCGAGCGCTCGTCCGGAAAGCGCGTCGAAGCGGATCCCCGTGGCGACGGCGTGCGCGCGCTTGGCCCCGAACGGGCGGCGGCCGACCGCGAGGTCGTCCGCGGCGAGCAGCGACGTCGGCGCGTCGACCGGCGCGGTTCGCGGCACGACGGGCGCGACGCCGGGCACCCACACGCCCGCGTCCGTGAGCGTCGTGCTGTGCGCGGCGAAGACCCGTTCGGCGGGCCCGTCGGCGATCACTCCCCCACCGGAGCCGACGACGACCACGCGGTCGATGTGCTCGATCCACAGGTCGACGCGGTGCTCGACGACGACGAGCGTGGCGCCGGTCCGCGCGGCAGCAGCGACGACCGAGTCGCGCACCGACTGGGCGCCGTCCGGATCGAGGTTGGCGGTCGGCTCGTCGAGCAGCAGCAGACCGGGCTGCATCGCGAGAACGCCCGCGAGAGCGAGGCGCTGCTTCTGCCCGCCCGAGAGCCGCGTGGTCGGGTGATCGAGCGGCACGTCCAGCCCGACGTCGTCGAGCGCGCGCGGCACGCGGCGCCAGATCTCGTCGCGCGGCACGCCGAGGTTCTCGCATCCGAACGCCACGTCGTCGCCGACGCGGGCGAGGATCACCTGCGCATCCGGATCCTGCAGCACGAGTCCCGCGCGTCCGCGCGCGCGAGCTGGGCGGATCCCGTCGACGAGGAGCTCTCCCGACTGGTCGCCGTCCTCCTCGTCGCCGAGCACGCCCGCGATCCCGCGCAGCAGGGTCGACTTACCCGCGCCGCTCGCGCCGAGCAGCAGCACGCGCTCCCCCGGCTCGATGACGAGGTCGACGTCCGAGACGGCCCAGCCGCCCCGGCCCGCGTGGCGCCAGCCCCACCCGCGCGCCTCGACCCGCGCGGTCACGCTGAATCGACGGTCGCCGCGCTTCGCCTTCGCGCCTCACGCCCCGAGGCGAATCTGTCGAGCGCACCCGTTGCGGCGAGCGCACGCGTGAGCAGTAGCGAGACGAGTCCGGCGAGCACGATGCCGGACACGATGGCGCCGGCCGCGTAGACCATGCGCACTTCGACGGAGAGCGCGGCGACCGACGAGAAGTTCGTGTCGAGAATCGCCGTCGTGGTGCCCGCGAGCGCCCCCGACGCGAGTGCACCGAGCAGGCGCCAGTTGGCGTAGGCGAGGATCGCGAAGCCGAGCTCGGCACCGACGCCCTGGATGACGCCCCAGAGGAAGGTCGAGAAGCCCCACTGGGTGCCGACGAGCATCGAGACCACCGCGGCGACGATCTCGGTGTACAGCGCGGCACCGGGCTTGCGGATGATGAGGCCGCCGAGCACGCCGGCGAAGAGCCAGCCGCCCGCGAGCAGCCCGGACAGGCCCGGGGTGAACGAGAGCAGGCTGTCGAGCGCTGGCCATGCCTGGCCCCACAGCCAGAACACGACGCCGGCGGCGACGCCCACGACGCTGGCCACGACGATGTCCACGACACGCCAGGTGTAGCGCCGCTTCGAAGGAACGGACGACGACATGATGTTCTCCTTCCTGCGCCGGCATTATCCGGATCAGGTACGACGGTCGGCGCGCGGCTCGCGCCCTCTCAGCCCGGCTTCTCGGACTCCCGTGGGTGCTGCGGCATCATTCGATGCGGCAGGCGAGGTGATCACCTCGGCGGGCCGAGTATAGGCATATCTGCCGCGTGGGCACAATGTCATCGGATCGTGAGCAGCTTCCCCGGTTTCTGCAGGGGATCCCCCGGTCTCATCAAGTAAATTGACGGCGTGACGAGTGACGAGAAGCCCGGCGAGCGCGACGACGAGCGTTCGCTCGACTCCGTCGACGACGCCCGCGACTCCGACACCGATCGCCCGCAGGATCCCGCCCCTGCCGAGGACGCCGCCGATCCGGAGCCGCCCGCGGACACCGGGACGATGATCGCGGGCCTGTTCGGCACACCCGCGCAGGACGACGACGAAGAAGATGCCGACGACGACCGCGAGGACGGCGGCGCGGCGGATCCGGGGCAGTCGGCGCCCCCGCAGACGGACTCGGTGCGGGTCATCGCCGAAATGTTCAGCGGATTCCGACGGCGGAGCGCGACGCCCGAACGCGACCTCGAGGAGATGCTCGGGACAGCGACGCAGGCGATCGCAATCGTGCCGCCGCCGGCGCCCCAGGAACCGCCGACCGTGGCCGGTCCCCTGCCGATCGTCGCCGCCGATGCCGCCGCCGATGCGGACGTCACCCGCGCTTCCGAGACCGATGACGACGGGCCTCCGCCCGCCGAGGAGGACCCTGTGCCCGCCGATCAGCAGCAGCCGACCGCGGTGAAGACGGCGTACGTCCCCCGCCACGACGGCAACCAGACAGAGCAGGCGCTCGCCTGGCTGACGGCGGAGAACGTCGCGACCGGTCAGACGCCGGTCGTCGGCGCGCCGGTCGCTCTGACGCAACGGCGTCGACGCCGGTGGGTCGGGGCGATCCTCGCCCCCATCTTCACGGCGATCGTGCTCGCGGTCGTCTACGTCGTCGCCTTCGCCGTATGGCCGCTCGACAACGTGGCTCCGACGATGTCCGCGAAGGCGCCGGACACCCCCGTCGGCCCAGCGCTCGATGTGCCGTGGCCGGTCGAGGGGCAGAGCGCGATCCTCGTCGAGGGCGTGGACGGAATCGTGACCTCCGCGGAGGAGGACACCAGGCTCGACCCCGCTCCGATGGCGAGCCTGACGAAGGTCATCACGGTCATGACGCTCCTCGAGCGTCAGCCGCTCGAGCTGGGCGAGGACGGCCCGGTGTATGAGTTCGGCTACCTCGACCAGCAGCAGGCCGATAATCTCCGCTTCCAGAACGAGTCGGCTCTGGACGTGCCGATCGGCGGCATCCTCTCGTACCGACAGCTGCTCGAGGGGATCCTCATGGGATCCGCGGGCAACTACGCGAACAAACTCGTCGACGACCTCTGGGAGTTCGACCGCAACGCCTATCTCGGTGACGCGATCGCGTGGCTGCAGGACAACGGCCTCGAAGACACCCTCGTCGTCGATGCCACCGGTATCAGCCCCGAGAACCAGTCCACGGCGGAGGACATGGTGCGCGTCGCGCAGATCGCGATGCAGCACCCCGTCGTCGCCGAGATCGTCGCGCAGGAAGAGGTCGAGATGCCGGGCCCTGGCCTCGTCGAGAACTCGAACCCGCTCATGGGCGAGAACGGCATCGTCGGCATCAAGACCGGCCACCTCGACGAGTGGAACATCGTCAGCTACAACCTGATGACGGCGAAGGACATCGAGTTCGTCGATTCCGAGGATCCCGTGCGCGTGTACACGGCCGTCATGGGGCAGGCCGATAGCGACCTGCAGGCGAGTACGACCCGCGACGTGCTCGACGCCATCACTCAGGCGCTGCAACCGGTCGAGGCCGTCGGCGAAGGCACGGTCGTCGCCACCGTCACCACGGAGTGGGGCGGGCAGACGGATGTCGTCCTCGTCGACACCGCCGAGCTGACGCTCTGGAGCGGCGAGGAAGCGGAGATCGAGACCGATGTCGACGTCGATCTCGGCGACGCCGCGGGCGCAACGGTCGGGACGATGACCGTGTCGGGCGGGCTCGATTCGGCCGAGGTGGACCTC
>DWXU01000228.1:0-3054 GCA_019119065.1 Candidatus Microbacterium pullistercoris
AAGAAGGAAATCGACAGCGCGGCGGCAGAATATTGCTGAGTCCGCAAGTCTCCGACAAGTCCGGTGCGAACAGCTGCGGACTTGTCGGAGACTTGCGGACATGAGCGCCGGGCGCGCGAGCAGGCGCAGGAGGGTCAGGCGGGGGCGGTCACGCCGAGAGCCAGACGACGTCGGCGGCGCCCTCCGGCAGGTCGATGGGAGTGCCCGCGAGCTCCACTCCCCCGTCGCGCACGACGAGGTGCGTACCGACATCGATGCCGCTCGCGGTGATCGCGCGCAGCAGCAGCGGATCCCGGTCGCTGACGCGCAACACCTCTCCAGCATGGTCGGGCGCCGCGTCGGCGAGCAGCACGAACGGTGTGCGCTCGATCGTTCCGTCACGGCTCGGGATCGCATCACCGTGCGGATCGTGCGTCGGGCGGCCGAGGCGCGCGTCGATCTTCTCGAGCATGCGATCGCTGACGGCGTGTTCGAGCACCTCCGCCTCGTCGTGCACCTCGTCCCAGCTGTAGGCGAACTCGCGCACGAGCCACGTCTCGATGAGCCGGTGGCGTCGGGTCATCGATACCGCGCGTTCGCGACCATCCGCCGTCAGCGTCACCGCGCGATACGGTTCGTGATTCACCAGCCCCGAGGACGCGAGCTTCTTGACCATCTCGGTGACGCTCGATGGCGCCACGCCGAGCCGCGCCGCGAGCACGGAGGGCGTGATCGGCTGATCCTGCCACTCGGTGTGGGCATAGATCGTCTTCAGGTAATCGTCGGCTGCGGGGCTCGTGGCCATGGATCCAGGCTACCGAGCCGCGCGCGCGGCCTTTGGGAACGGCCATTCGACGCCCGCGAGCTCTTCGCACGTCGCCCACACCCGCGCACGCACGTCCGGGTCGAGGGACGTTGCCGACGGGCGCTGGCGTACGGCGGCACCACGCGTCATGTGTTTCGGCCCCCAGTACTCGCCGCCCTGGATCGTCGGATCGATCAACGCGCGCACGATCGTCTCCGCGCCCGTCTGCTTGCTCTGCGCGATCGGTGCCTGTACGCCGTCACGGATCCGCTTCCACCTGCTCGGCTCGTTGACGCCCGTCACGCGCGGCGTGCGTCCGCCGATGGAGTACCCGGGGTGCGCGACGACCGAGTCGACCGGCACCTCCGCGTCACGCAGCCGCGCGTCGGCTTCGAAGCCGAGCGCCTGCACGGCGACCTTCGACTGCACGTACGCCTTCCACGCCGAGTACGACTTCTCGAGCTGCACGTCGAGCGGGTCATACGCTCCCATGCGGGTCGACATGCTGCCGAGCCACACCATGCGGGGTCGCCACCGAGACCCGGCGGCCTTCGCCATCGACACGAGCAGCTCGGCTCCGAGCACGAAGTGACCGAGCGCGTTGGTCGAGAAGACGAGTTCGCGCCCGTCGCGCGTGAGTTTGCGCGCGTGAGGCGGGTGCACAATCCCGGCGTTGAAGATGACGCCGTCGAGGCGGGTGCGGTCGAACAGGCCGCCCCGCACGCTCGCGGCCGCGGCGCGCACGGATCCGGGGTTCGCGACGTCGAGCAGAAGCGTCTCGACGGACGCGCTCGGAATGCGCGCCTCGAGGGCGTCGTGGGCGGCGGCGAGCCGGTTGGGGTGGCGGCCGCTCATGATCACGTGGGCGCCGGCCTGCGCGAGCTGCTCGCACGCGAAGTAGCCGAGCCCGGCGTTCGCGCCCGTGACCAGATACGTCCGCCCGTCCTGGGGCGGCAGATGAGACGGATCCCACGCCCCGCCCGCGCTCGTGCTCACGGCTCTGAGCCTAGGTGCGTTTGGTGCGGGACCGTGCAGGCGCGCTGGGCCTATCCTGGGCACATGCCGGAGCTGTTCCTCGTCGTGATGGGCCTCACGTGCGTCGCCGTGATCGTGATGGCCGTGCGCGCGCTGCGACGCATGAAGAACGGGCGCGACGACGACGATGCTTTCGGGCCGCGCCGCTAGCGTGCTTCCCAGGCTGCGCACAACCACCGTGGGAAGAACACCTAACAGAGCCGTCGCAGATCACGGTGAGAGCCATCGTCGCTGATCGTCACACCGCGCTCAAATTCCGCACCCGCCCGCGCTCGTACCGGACCAGACCCGCGGCCGCGGCCCCACCGCAAGCGAGAAGAAGGAATGCGCCGCCAATTCCAGGCGGTACGCCGAGACCTCGCGTCTCCTCCGCTATCCAGATAAGGAGCACAAGCGCGGAGATTGCTGTTGCAGCATTGAGAATACTGACACTTGCGAGCGTGCTGGACGTCCGCCGGCTCCGAATCCCTCGCCAAACACGCCATTCGACGACGCAGAGTATCCCCGATCCGATATGCAGTGGCAACATCGTTGCGATCGTGGCGATCAACAACGGCCAGCGGAGGTACGACATCGAGGGCCACGTCGCTGCCAACGTACGTGCGAGTTCGGGCAACACGAGCGCTTCCAAGGCAAGGAACGCAATTGCCGCACAGGCGGCAATGCAGGACACCCACAACGATGTGGCGCGTCCAGCACGTACCGACATGTTGACCTCGTCACCTATTCGTGAACTCACGGCTGACATCACGATGACCTACCAGATATCAGGATCGATCCTGGTCGTGCGCATGTGAAACTTCGTAGTAGGCGCGTTCGGGTCAGGCGAGTCCAGGACCAGTTTGCTCACCTCATGCCCCGCAGCCCAGCCGTTTGTCAGGTGTTGCGCATTCGAACACGTCCAATCCACAACGTACGTTCCACCGCGCGAGTAGGTGAAACACACGCCGATGATCCGTTCACCCCCATACACGTTGGCTGCAGCCTTTGCCCACCCGACGTAATGTGCCCATGACGGATGAGTGCTATATGCGTAACTTGAGCCCCAATAGGCATTCACTCCGTATCCGGAGTCTGGTGCTGGGGACAAGTCGACCTCGTCAGCGATAACCGATACGCCCTCGGCCGGCCCATACGTCTGCTCGTCGAGGGTTACGTACGTCGGCTCGCTGTATTTCTCAACAGCTTCACCGGCGACGGAGATACTTGGATCCCATGTGTCGTGCGAGTCTGCC
>DWXU01000229.1:0-6864 GCA_019119065.1 Candidatus Microbacterium pullistercoris
CGAGTACAACCATCACCGCCGACACTCCTCGCTCGGCTACCTACCCCCGGCCGAGTACGCTCGGCAATGCACCCATCAAATCGAAACCGACGACTCACAGAGCGTCCGGACCGAATGAAGGGGGCGGCCCAGCCCTCCTCTACGAGAGAACGGCTGAACTCATACTGCTCTCGAACTCGCGTTGGATCGGCGCGGGCAAGTACCTCCCGCGACGGCTCACAGAGTTCGATCCAGATCGCGCTGCCGCTTTGGCAACTCCTCTGATCGAGGGGCAGCACGATCGTTTTGCGACTCAGATCGAGATCGAACTCGACCGTGCTGGAGGTCGCATTCAGGAGGGTTTCCAGCGGTAGTCCAGCACGCCAGCCAATTGAGTACCGGTGAAACTGGAGCCGAGAATCGACCGAGGTTATCGGCAGTCGACTCGGCCGACCCGAGCGGTCCCGCCGCAAACGATCGTTTCCGGCGAGCGCGTGCGTCGCCACCCGGCGGCTGAGTAGCCTTTCGGGATGAACTCAATGATCGCGATCGACCGCCGCGGCAATCACCTCGTTTCGCTCGAAGTGGCAAGCACCGAAGAACTCGATGCCGCCGCCGCGCACACTCCCTGCCCGCTCGCGCTCGTCGTACTCGTTGACAGCGCGACAGGAGACGTACTGTTCGGCTTGAACACCTGGCGACGCGAGTACGAGCTTCCTGGCGGGATCGTCGAGCGCGGTGAGTCGTTTGTCGAAGCGGCTCGACGAGAGCTGGAAGAGGAAACTGGCATCCGCATCGAGACTTTAGATCTCATCGGCTATGCACGCTTCACGTTGACAGATCCGGACCGCGACGAACTAGGCGCGGTGTACTTCGCGAAGGTCATCAAGACGGAAGTGGCGGCTAGCGATGAGATGCAGCAGTTCGTGTGGCGGAAGCCTCTGAGTGAGTCGGATCTTGAAATCGCCGCGCTCGACGACGCCATCGCGGAGTGGGCAACTCACTCTGGCGAAGTCGCCGCATAGCAACAACACGACGATGCTTAGGGCCACCGAAAGGCCCTGCGGATTCCTCATTCTGGCGCACGTTACCGGCGTCCACATGGAGGTCTCAACGGTGACCGCGCCGGAAACGATCGTTTTCGGCGCGGTTTAGCTCGCAGAGCTCCAAGGTTACAAATGGTCATTATTCGCTGTATAGTCACTACATGCTGACTATTGCCTCGCGTCTTGATGTGATGAACAGGCTCGGCCGCGCCATGGCCGATCCCACCCGTTCTCGCATCCTCATGTCTCTGCTCGATGGCCCGAGCTATCCGGCGGTGCTGTCTCGATCACTGGAATTGTCACGGTCGAACGTGTCGAACCATCTCACTTGTCTTCGGGACTGCGGAATCGTCGTCGCAGAACCGGAAGGCCGCCAGACCCGTTACGAGATTTCCGACCCGCACCTGGCCGTCGCGCTCGTCGCGCTCGTCGACACAACTCTGGCCGTCGACGAGCAGGCACCGTGCCTGGATGCCTCCTGCACGGTGCCCGGGTGCTGCGAGACGGGAGCCACCGTATGAGCGCTCAACTGACTGACGCCCGGCGATCGAAACTTCATCGCCGCGTCCGCTTCATCGTCGGGTTCACGATCTCTTACAACGTCATCGAAGCGATTGTGGCTATCTGGGCTGGCTCACTCGCGTCATCGGCCGCGCTGATCGGGTTCGGTCTGGATTCGGTCGTCGAAGTCCTATCCGCGGCGGCGATTGCCTGGCAGTTCACACGAAAGGATCCCGAGCGCTGGGAGAAGGTCACTGTTCGCGCGATCGGCATCGCGTTCTTCGCTCTCGCGGCCTATGTCACAGTCGACGCGGCAATGGCTTTGATCAGCCAGGAAGGGCCCGATCACAGTCCGCTGGGACTCGGGATTACTGCACTGAGCCTGATCATCATGCCGCTCCTCGCGTGGTTCGAGGTCCGCACCGGTCGGGAACTCGACTCGAAGAGCGTGATGGCCGACGCCAAGCAGCTCATCCTGTGTATCTATCTCTCCGGCGCTGTGTTCATCGGCCTCGTATTGAACTCACTGTTCGGCTGGTGGTGGGCAGATTCCGTCGCCGCGCTCGTCGTCGCATTCCTCGCAATCCGTGAGGGGATCGAAGCATGGCGCGGAGACGTTGAGTCTCCGTTCGAGGTGCTGGAAGACCTTGATGTTGACAATGATGACGACTGATCCCGGCAAGCGATGAGGGTGCCCAACCGGTACACGTTTCCGGCGGCAAGCTAGGTCGACCGCGCCGCGCCTGCCGAAAACGATCGTTTTCGGCTGGGCCGTCGCGTGCACTCCGCGCATGAGTTCGGCGTTGGTTCACGATGCAGCCCATCCCGGACGTAGGCCACTCCTTCGCTTCACGATGAAACGCACCGTGTCCGGGCGGGTATCGAGCCAGACGCTGATGAGATCGCGAGCTTGACTCGGCACTTCTTGCAGCGTCAGCGCCTGCGAGACGGTGTTGAGTTCTGGAACTCTGATGTGCCACCACCGCCCGTCGGGATGGACGGTGACAACGTAGGGACGGGCCCGATTCGCGTTTGGCATAAGAGGGATACTTTACGCCGAGTCGCGGCTAGAAGCGAGGCTACTTCCGAGACGTCAACCGACGGTCGACATAGTCGGTGTGGATCGCACCGGCGGCCGCGCGGTGTCGGTCTGTGACGTTGTAGCTATAGCCGAGGCTGTCGGCGACGATCGGTGCTGGCATCTCGAGAACGAGTGTCCGTAGGGCGGCGTTACGCGCACCGCGCAGGTCGATTCCGCGATCTCGGAGCTTATTCATCATCGTCGACTGGTGCATAGGTTCACCCGGCCTGGCCCCAGGGAACAACCACCGACTGTTGCGATGCGCCGAGGTATTCGTGTTCGGCAGATCTCTCAGATGGGCTCGTACGATCTCGTCGAATGGCGTGGGCACGACGAGTTCATCGGCGGTGATAGCAACCGTCAGACGGTCACCAGCATCAGCAACTTGAGCAAGACGCATACGAGCGATTCGGGTGAGTGGCTGCGCGTAGAGGAGAAAGAGCATGCCTGCAACTTGCTCGGTCGTTGCTGACTCGACGTGCGTGTTGAGGAGCGTTCGGAGATGTTGCACGCGCTGCTGCTGCGTGATGATGGGCTGCGTCTTCGCTACGCGGTACGGGAACTCGACCGACGCGATGTGACCGTTCTTGACGCCCCAGCGTACGAATGTGCGGGCGAGGCTTCGCGTGGTGGGACCGCCCACCAGCCAATCGTCAACATCTGCTTGCACGCATTCCGACGGCGTGTGTCCGAGTTCACGCAGATGACGGAGGAATCCGATCGCGGTGGACGTGCTCTGTTTGGCCGATAGGAAGGTTCCTTTGCGCATTTTGCCTGCGGTGTCGAGGGCGTACATTCGTTGTAGATGCACCCAGCGGGCGAACTGTCGAATCAGTCGCGCGTCGCTTGCGGGCTCAGTCGCGGTCATCTGATCGATCCAGGCTTGGAATCGTTCGATGTCGAAGTTCACACGTTCGAGGAGTCCGTGTTCGATGCAGAGCTGGCGGAGGAACAAGACTTTTTCGGGGGAGGGGTGCGTCGTGAACGTGTCATGCGTGAGCGGCGCAGCTCCGGTCGCGAGGTCACGCAGGAGCTGCTTCGCAGCGGGATTGACGGTGAGCCATATCGTGGCGCTTCGAGCGAGAGTCTGCGTTGAGAGAGCGTCGAAGAGTGGTCGGACGATGGGGGAGATGTCGCCATCGTCCCCGGCGAGGAGACCGCTGAGATCGTCGGTGAGGCAGCAGTGCGCGCAGAGCCCTCGTCGTACCGGTTCGTCCTCGCGGCCGCAGCGAGTGCAGCGGAAGTCTTTTGGGATGTCGGCGCAGTCCACGCATGCTGGTTCGCCGTCGATGAGTCCGGGCAAGAGGCGCGTGGTGCCGCAGGAGATGCACGCACCGTGATATCGCCTGGCTCAAGGGCCATATCGGCTGGCCCGACCATTGGTCTCGCGTGTGGGGCGCGCGCGGACTGATGCACATCGGGCCGCCCGCGCACCCCGAGATCGTGATCGACACGTTGACCGACGATGCGTGGCGTGTGCGTGAGATGGCGTTGAAGGTCGTCACGCGCTACGACCTCGACGACCCGCATGGTCGCGTGGCCAAATTGCTCGAGGATCCGGTTGAGCGCGTTCGGTTGCAGGCGAAGCGCGCGCTGGGGGTGCCGCCGTCCGCACGGTGAGCGGAAGCGTCCTGAACGGCGGCGCCCGCTGTCACACGCGGATCCGCGTGCTCGGTGCCCCTATGCCGCGGGCATCGTGCGAACGAGCACGAGTGACCCCTCGAAAGTCGGCTGCTCGCGAAGCGGGCCGTACTTCGCATCCCACTCGCCGGATCCGATCGCGGCCGCCAGCCGCGCCGTGTACGTCTCCGCCTGTTCCGGATCCACGAAACTCCACGCGGAACACGCGGCGCGCGCTCCTGCAACGAGCAACTCTTCGGGGCGCCCGTAGTACGCCTCGTTGAATCCATCGGTGCAGTCGAAGGGAATCGGCACCGGATCCACGGAGACCTCGCCGCCCAGTCCCGCAGCGAGGCGCGACATCGCCGGGTACCGACGTCCCTCCGTCGAGATGACGTCCGGTGCGTACTCCCTGAGCCAGAACCGATCGAGCAGCTCCGGATCACACGTGAGAATCACGATGGGTCCCCGCGTCACCCGCCTCATCTCCGCGAGACCCGCGTCGAGCTCGCCCCACTGGTGCACGGAAAACGTCGTCATCGCCGCGTCGAACGTCTTGTCCGGGAAGGGGAGTGATTCGGCGACGACGTCGATCGCGACGCTCAGTGACTCGGGGCGCTGCGCACGCATGCTGGCCGAAGGCTCGACGGCCGTCACGTCGCGTCCGGTCGGTTCGTAGCTCCCTGCGCCCGCTCCCACGTTCAGCACCGTTCGCGCGTCGCCGAGTGCGTCCCAGACGACCTGTGCGATCCGCGGATCTGGTCGGCGATAGTCGCTGTAGGTCGTCCCGATCACCCCGTAGTCCGCATCGCCCGCGCTGCCGTCGATCTTTCGTGTCGGTTCTTCAGCCACGTGTTCAACCTGGCACGGGAGTGAACTGCGCACAAGAGAACCTCACCCGTGATCTGGAGTTTTCGCGGAGGCGTGTCGCTTGCGCCGAGCACGGGGGAGAGGATTAGTGGGCGGCCACCCTCGCAACGGCGGCAGGTTGCACGCCACCTAGCTTCCCCGGATCAGCTCGATGATGGCGTCGGGGTCGTCTTCGGGAGAGAGCCCCAAGCCGACGTGGTCGCCGCTGAGCGGTTCGTGTACCGCGACGGCCGCGAGGATCTCGTCGTCGACCTTGATGAGAAGTCGCGACTCGGCGTCGGCGTCGCTTGCCTGCGTCGTCAGGTTATGGAGGACGTCGGCGCCCTCATCCGTGAAGGTGACGTCGATGGAGCTCTGCTCGGTGGTGTCGCTCGCCACCGCATTCTCTACGGCGGCATCCTCGAAGACGGAGGGCTCCATGACGTGCTCATTTCCCACCGGAATGCACTGCGACTCGGATCCCTCGTCGCATGTCTCTGAGACCGCAAGCCCAATGGATCCGCCGGTCGGCTCCGGTGAGGGGCTGCTGTCGGTAGCGGCAGTGCACCCGCACAATCCCAGCGATACGAGCAGCGCGAGCGCGAATCCGCTCGTGCGCTGTGTCATTGCCATTCTCCGGTTGTTCATGCGTAGACGTTATCGGGTGGGAACGACGCCTCGTCGTGGGGCAGCGGCTGTATCTGAGCCCGTGTCGTCGCGGCTCACCGGACGGCATGTGGCGCTGACGATCGGAGAGAGGGCGCTTCCCGTTGGCGATGAAGGCGCCGAGATGAGGGGCTTGCGCCACCGCCCGCCCGGCGCGACGATGGCGGCATGGACCCACTCGTACGCCCACGCAATGGCCGCGTCATCGCTGGCGTGTGCCGTGCGGTTGCGCACCGCTTCGGCTGGAGCACGACGCTGGTGCGAGTCTTGGCCGTGCTCGCCGTCCTGTTCGCGGGATTGTCGCTGTGGGCCTACGTTCTGCTCTGGATCGTCATCCCCAACGAGTAATAGATCGAGGATTCGCGGTGCCTGCGGGACGGGCCCCGTTCTAGGGGAGACGAGAGTCGTGGTACGAGCTGACATAATGTGCATTATCGGCAATAACGCGTTCTCGGCTCAGAACAGCGAGAGAGCGTCCGCGAGCTGCCGGTGTCCCTGCGCTTCGAACGCGTCATCCTGCACGTGGTACGCCCAAGCGGCCGTACCGATCGCTTCGCAGAGCAGGTCGACGCGCCACAGCGTGGGATCGCGCGGGTCGTCACCGTAGCCGTCCAGGAACGCATTCTCTAGCGCGGGCGCCGCGCGCCATTCCTTGACGGCGAGCCGACACAGGTCCGTCGCAGCGGGACGCAGAGCGAATCGTCCGAAGTCGATCGCCTTCACGAAGCCCTCGTCGATCAGCCAATTCCGCGTATGCCAGTCGCCGTGCGTTGGCACTGAGGCAACGGGCTTCGGCGCGGCGGTCCGAAGAACCCGACGAGTCTCGTGCTCGACGGCCGGCTCGATGCGGTGCTCGCCATCCAGCCATGCGACGGCCTTCGAAATCGCGCGCGCCATGTAGTCGTCATCGACGATGGCCCTTGTGGAGTCGCGAAGGATTCGCAGAGTCTCACCCGCCTGGCGGTGCACGTCTGGCGCAAGGTCATTCCCGCTCCCCTGAACCAATATACCAGATTGGTACTCGAGTGCGATGAGGCTGAGATCGGCGTCCGCGTGCAGCATTCGCGACGTGCGCGCCTGGGCGACGAGCGGATCCGTGTAGCCGCGGTGCGCGCGGATCTC
>DWXU01000230.1:0-2514 GCA_019119065.1 Candidatus Microbacterium pullistercoris
CTCCGGCCTCGGTGAGCGCGTCGGTGACGATGGCCTCAAACGGGTCGTCGCCGACGCACGCGACGAAGAACGTCGCGGCCCCTGCGCGAGCGGCGGCCATCGCCTGGTTGGCGCCCTTGCCGCCGGCGGCCAGCGAGAAGGCGGTGCCGAACATCGTCTCGCCCGGGGCGGGCGAGCGATCGGCGAACGCGGTGACGTCGGCGGAGACGCTGCCGACGACGATGACGGGGTGCGATGAGGCCATGTCGATACGTTAGCCCGCGAGCGGGTCGCGGCTCACATCAGGGGGCACGCGTCAGCCCGCGAGGCGACGGAAGCGATCGACCTGTCGATTGCGGCGGCTCGAGCCGCCCTCGCCGCCGTGCACCTGGCCGACCTGCAGGATGGCGCGGGCCAGCACCCCATCGGGCTGCGTGCGGCGCGCGTGATCGTCGGCGAGCATCTCGACGAGCGCCTCGACTTCGCTTTCGGCACTCGCGGCGATCGGGAACCACGGCAGCGCCTGCCGCCAGGCGCGGAACGAGACGAGGAGGACTTCGTGGCGCTGCTCAACGTGCGCGCGCTCGTGTGCGATCACGGCGTCGAGCTCGTCCTCGGAGAGCGTGTCGAGCAGTCCCTTCGAGAGCACGGTGACGGATCCGATGCCCCGCGGCAGGCAGTAGGCGACCGGTGCGCTGTCGTCGAGCAGGAGGGTGCGCTTGCGCGTGGGATCAGGCTGGCTCAGCAGCAGGAGCAGCTGAAGGTGCCGGCGGCGCTGGCGCTCGAACTGCACGATCGTGACGACGAGGTGGCCGACGAGGTAGAGGGCGAGGGCGAACGCCGGGATCCCCGCGAGCCACGGGTGCGCAGGGAAGAACGCGTCGCCGAGCAGCCACAGCGCGCCGACCATCGACAGACCACCGGCGAGCGCGACGACCTGCCAGAGCAGCAGGGCTCGGGCCGGCGCGCGGGCGGGCCATGCGGCGCCCGACAGCACGATCGGCACCGGCCACGCGAGCACGACCGCGACCAGCGCGAGCGCGACGGCTGCGATCAGCGCCGGAAAGGACATGTCACGAGCCTACGCACCCGGCGCCAATCCCATGGGTCGCCAGAGTTTGCAGACGTGGGGCGCCGAGAGTGGGAATCTCTGGCGACCCATAGGGTCGGGCGCACCTCAGGTGGCCTGCGGAGGGCGTCGCAAGGCGGACGCGGAAGGCGCACAGGCGTGCGTCGACGAGGACAACGCAGCGAGGCGCCCGCAGGTCAGCTGAGGAGGCTGCGGAGGTAGGCGGCGTCTTCGGGGGAGACGCCTCCCACGAAGCGGGCGAGCACGGCGGTGCGATCGCCGGATCCGCCGAGGACCTCGTGCATGAGCTCGGCCTGGTGCTCGGCGCGCGATCCGATCGCGCTGTAGCGGTGCGGGCGCACGGACTTGTCGGGCGAGACGAGGCCCTTCTTCTCGAGGCGCGACAGGACCGTGAGCACGGTCGTCGCGGCCATCTCGCGTCCGCGCATGGCCTCGATCGCGTCCTTGATGTCATACGCGGTGAGCGCGTCGTCGGCGTCCCACAGCACGTCCATGACCCCGCGTTCCAGGTCTCCGAGATGGTTCAATCTGCCCCCGTGTGCACTCGAGCCGCGTGGGAACCGCGGCATCCTGTTTCGATTCTACCGCGTGTCGAAGGAAGATCTACTCTGCGTCGAAAAACTTCTACATGTTGTCGAAATGTGGTCTACACTCGATCGTGAGTCTTCTACGTCGTGTAGAAAAGGAGCGTTCGTGGATCCCCTCGACATCGCCCGATGGCAGTTCGGCATCACGACCGTGTACCACTTCCTCATGGTGCCGCTCACGATCGGCCTCGGCGCCGCCGTCGCCCTGATGCAGACGCTGTGGGTCAGAACCGCCGACGAGAAGTACCTTCGCGCCACGAAGTTCTGGGGAAAGCTCTACCTCATCAACTTCATCGTCGGGGTCGCGACCGGCCTCGTGCAGGAGTTCCAGTTCGGCATGGCGTGGAGCGAGTACTCGCGCTTCGTCGGCGACGTGTTCGGCGCTCCGCTCGCGCTCGAAGGCCTGCTCGCGTTCTTCGTCGAGTCGACCTTCCTCGGCGTGTGGATCTTCGGCTGGGGCCGGATCCGCAAGGGCCTGCACCTCGCCGCGCTGTGGATCGCGGTGATCGGCTCGTGGATCAGCGCGTACTTCATCATCGTCGCCAACTCGTGGATGCAGCACCCGGTCGGCGTGGAGCTCATGCCGGATGGCCGCCCCGTGATGACCGACGTCTGGGCCGTGCTCGGCAACAGCACCGCCATCGCCGCGTACACGCACACGCTCTTCGGCGCGCTGGTGGTCGCGGGCATGTTCCTGCTCGGTATCAGCTGGTATCACCTGTGGCGCCGCCGCCACGACGGCATCGACACGGTCGGCTCCGATCGGCACGTCATCGTCGGATCCGGCACCGCGCCCGGGCGCGACCGCACCGACCACGGCATGTGGATCTGGTCCCTCCGGCTGGGCGCGATCGTCGC
>DWXU01000231.1:0-11252 GCA_019119065.1 Candidatus Microbacterium pullistercoris
ACCGCGCGCGTTGCCGTCCGCACGCCCCCGCTCTCGCGCAATACGACAGGCGGATCGAGCGCCACGGATTCGCTCCACACCCACGGCAACCGCCCGAACGACGCACACGACACGGAGCCACCTCCACTCGAGCATTTTAGAGACTACTCTCTATTATATCGAGCGTCGTCGCTGGTGGGAAGTGAACGCTGCAGATCGTCGCGCGTTACGGACGCCGATCCCTCAACGAGCGTCTGAACCCGTGGTCGCCTGTTCCCGCAGCGTTCCATTGCGTCCACAGTTGAAGACGTACTCGAACGGCCGATGTCGACGCGATGCCGTCGGCGGAGCGCACACGTCGCAGTTTACCGCGATCGTTCCGGCGGCACGGCCGTTTCCGCCCGGCCCGGCGAGCTCTCACGTGCGACGTCACGCTCGTCCGGGTCAGCCGCCTCGGTATCCGAAACGCTGATGGCGCGTATCGATGACGCTGGATGTGGAGAACGCGGAAACAGCGGGGCGCGGGGACCCGACGGGTGTGGAATACATCTGTCGAAGGAGATTCTCAATGACGAGCACGCCCACCGCGTCCGCTGACCAGCACGCCTCCACCGCGCGTTCGGCCGAGTTCCGATCGGGGCTGCCGGCCCTCATCTTCGCGACGATCGGGGCCGCATTCGGCTACGCGGCGCTGGCGTACTTCGTCGGCGTGCTCGTGGTACCGCTCGGCGAGGAGTTCGGCTGGAATCGCGGCGAGGTCACCATGGTGAACCTGTTCAGCGGCATCGGCCTCGCCGTGCTGCTGCCGTTCGTCGGTGCGCTCGCAGACCGGCGCGGAATCCGCGTCGTGTCGTTCATCGCGATACCCGTGTTCGCGCTGCTGATCGCGGCGCTGGCGTTCTTCGACGGCGAGCTCTGGCTGTTCCTCGGAACCTATGCCGTGCTCGGCGCCGCGGGATCCGGCACGTCCGCCGTGATCTACGCCAAGGTCGTGGCAACCAGCTTCGACAGGCACCGAGGTCTCGCACTCGGGATCCTCGCGGCGGGCCTCGGCTCGGTCGGTCTCATCTTCCCGCCGCTGATGGGTGCCGCGACGGCCGCATACGGCTGGCGATCGACGTTCGCCATCATGGCGGCGCTCGCGATCCTGCCGCTGTTCGTGCTCTTCTTCGTCAAGCTGCCCGTCGCCGCCGAAGGGTCGACCGTGAAGGTCGCGAATTCGCAGTTGCCCGGCATGGCTCCCGCCCAAGCGCTGCGCCGTCGAGAGTTCTGGATGTTGATGGTGATCTTCTTCCTCATCGGCTGGGCCCTCCTCACGCTCGTGCCGCACTTCGTGCCGATGCTGATCGATGCCGATGTCGAACCCGTACTCGCCGCCACCCTGTCGTCGATGGTCGGAGTGGGCACGGTGATCGCCCGCCCGATCCTCGGCTGGTTCTACGATCGCTTCAACGCGATCTACGTCAGCGTGCCGCTGTTCGGGCTCGCGGCGCTCGGGATCCTGCTGCTGCTTGTCACCGGCGCGGGCCTCGCCCCGCTCACGGCGCTGTTCATCGGCATCGCGTTCGGCGCGGAGATCGACCTGATGGCGTATCTCTCGTCGCGATACCTCGGACCTCGCGCTTTCGGACGTCTCTATGGCGTGATCTACTCCAGCTTCACGATCGGCGCCGCGCTCGGGCCCGTCGCGGCTGGCTACCTGTTCGCGGCGCAGGGAACGTATTCGACGGCGCTTGTCATCGCGATCGTCACCCTGGTGCTCGGCACGGCCGTTCTGCTGTTCCTCCCGAAGTACCCGCGCACGGCAGCGGAGGAGTGATCCGGACGGGCGCGCTCGCATACGACAGACGCCGGTGATACCTGACGTGTCACAAATCTGGTATCGTCTCTGACATGTCAGCAACACTGAGCGGCCGTCGACTGCGAACGTGGGAGAAGCTGCAGACTGTGACGGAGCAGCTGCGGCGCGAGACCAGCCGAGTCCTCACCACCGAGTCGGGCCTGTCGGCCACCGAGTTCACGGTCCTCGCCCATCTCGCGACCATGCCCGACGGCGTGCGCTCGGCGTCGTGCGCACGCGCGATGGGATGGGACACGAGTCGTCTCTCGCACCAGCTGCGTCGGCTCGAACAGCGCGGGCTGGTCACGCGCGGCGGCGCTGACGGCGATCGCCGCGCGAGCGTCGTCGCGCTGACCGACGAGGGGCGGCGCGCACATCGGCGCGCGGTCGGACCCCACCTCGAAGCGGCACAGAGCTGGTTCGGTCAGGCCCTGACGGACGCGCAGATGGACGGCCTGCACGACGCGCTCGCCGCGATCGAAGCTCATATCGACACACGGATCACCGCCGCCGAACGGCACGACAGCGAGGAGCAGTGACCATGACAGAACGACCGACACGTCCGCAGTGGGCACAGCCGGCCACGGACCTCGACGGGAAGACGGTGCTCGTCATCGGCGGCGCCGGCGGCGTCGGCGAGGGCGTGGTGCGCAGCCTCCTCGATGTGGGGGCGCGGGTCGTCGCCACGGGTCGCAGCCGCGAACGCCTCGACGACCTCGCGGCGCGCACGGCGGATCCGCGGCTCGCCGTCGCGACGCTCGACGCGCTGGGCTCGGACCTCGACACGCGCGCGGCCGACCTCATCGAACGCCACGGGGCGCTCGACGCCGTCGTGGTGTCAGTTGCCTCGTGGGGAGAGCAGGGGCGCAAGCCCGCGCTGAGTCTCTCGGACCGAGAGTGGGACGATCTCATCGCCGCGAACCTGACCGCCGTGTTCCGCCTGTACCGGGCGTTCCTTCCGCGCCTCGCCGGAGGCGGCGCGCTCGTACAGCTGAACGGCATGAGCGCCGAGATCCCGTTCCCCGGTGCCGCGGGTCGGGCGCTGACCGCGGCGGCGCAGAAGTCGCTCACGCGGACCATCGCGGCCGAGATCGGCGACGACGGTCCGCGCGTGTACGGAGTGATCCTCGGGATGGTGCGCACCCGCGCGCGCCAGCTCGCGGGCGTTGACGACGAACAGTGGATCCTGGCCGCGGACGTCGGTCGGCACGTGGCCGAACTCGTCGCGGGCACCAGCCCTCTGTCCCGAGACGATCTGCACTACTTCGTCGACGCGACGGCCGGCCCGCACCAGAACCCGATGTGATGTCCCCCGCTCGCGACGCTGTCACTTCTTGCGGCGTGCGGCGGCGAGACGATCGTCTCGTAGTCGGAGTTCGAGCACCAGGTCTCGGCGTCGCTCGAGGAGCAGATCGGCCAGGCTCCCGACGATATGACGTGCCCCGACGATCTCCCGGGCGAGGTCGGCGGAGAGATGCGGTGCGAGCTCACTGCGGGCAGTGACACGCTGGGCCTGACGGTCACGGTCACCTCCGTCGAAGACACGACGGTGAACTTCGATATCGAGGTCGACGACATGCCGTCGTAAGCGCGGCGCGGCCGCCGAGAACTACACTCGCCTCGTGCCGGACATCGACCTGATCACCCTCGCGCTGCTGATCGGCGCGGGCCTGATCGCGGGATGGGTCGATGCGGTTGTCGGGGGCGGCGGCCTCATCCAGCTGCCCGCGCTGATGCTCGTGCCAGGGATCGCGCCGCTGCAAGCGCTCGCGACGAACAAGATCGCGAGCATCATGGGCACGTCGGTCGCCGCGGTCACCTACGCGCGGCGGGTGAGACCGGATCCGATGAGCGCCCTGCCGCTCGCGGGCGCGGCGCTCACGGGGGCGATCGCTGGCGCGATCATCGCCGCGGCGATCCCGGAGCAGGCGTTCACGCCGATCATCCTCGTCGTTCTCATCGGCGTGGGAACGTTCACGATCCTCAAGCCGAAGCTCGGCGTGCACGCCCGTCGTCGCTGGCACGGGTGGCGGCACGCGACGGCCGCGGGGGCGATCGGCGCGGTTATCGGCGTCTACGACGGCGCGCTCGGTCCGGGCACCGGATCCTTCTTCGTGATTCTCATCGTGAGCGTGCTCGGGTACGCGTTCATGCCCGCCTCGGCGCTCGGAAAGATCGCGAACTTCTGCACCAATCTCGGGGCGTTGATCTTCTTCATTCCCGCCGGCCACGTGCTCTGGCCGCTCGGCATCGCGGTGGGTCTGGCGAACCTCCTCGGCGCATATATCGGCGCCCGTATGGCGCTTTCGCGCGGGAATCGCTTCGTGCGCGTCGTCTTCATCGCGGTCGTGGCGGCGCTCGCCCTCAAACTCGCCTACGACCTGCTGATCGCCACCTGAAGGCGATGCGGTCGGCAACTACGCTCGGAGGTATGAGCGATCGTCGAGCGTGGGTGAACGATGCGATCGGCCTGATCGAGGCCGACGCGAATCGTAGCGCCGACACCCACCTGCACGTCTTCCCGCTCCCCGCGGAATGGGGCATCGACCTCTACCTCAAAGACGAATCGGTGCATCCGACGGGGTCGCTCAAGCATCGCCTGGCCCGCTCGCTCATGCTGTTCGGGCTCGTGAACGGCCACATCGGGCCCGACACGGTGCTCGTCGAAGCGTCGAGCGGATCCACCGCCGTGAGCGAGGCGTACTTCGCGCGCATGCTGGGATTGGAGTTCGTCACCGTCGTTCCGCGCTCGACGAGCCCCGAGAAGATCGAGCTCATCGAGTTCTGGGGCGGCCGCTGCCATTACGTCGATTCGCCGCCCGAGATGTATTCGGAAGCCGAGCGGCTTGCCGCGGAGTGCGGCGGCCACTACCTCGACCAGTTCACGTTCGCGGAACGCGCGACGGACTGGCGGGGCAACAACAACATCGCCGAGAGCGTGTTCGCGCAGTTGTCTCACGAGCGCTCGCCGCTCCCCTCCTGGATCGTCGTCGGCGCCGGCACCGGGGGCACGTCGGCCACCTTCGGCCGATACGTGCGCTATCGCCGCTACCCGACGCGCGTCGCGGTCGTGGACCCGGAGAACTCGGCCTTCTTCGGCGGCTGGGAGACAGGAGCCGCCGACTACGCGACGGGCATGCCGAGCCGCATCGAGGGCATCGGTCGCCCTCGCATGGAGCCGTCGTTCGTGCCGAGCGTGATCGACCACATGATCCGTGTTCCCGACGCCGCCTCCATCGCCGCGATCCGACTGCTGCGCGAACGCACGCGGCACTGGGCGGGTGGCTCGACCGGCACGAATCTCTACGGCGCCTTCGGCCTGATCGCCGAGATGCGAGCGCGGGGCGAGCGCGGATCCGTCGTCACACTGATCTGCGACGGCGGCGAGCGGTACGCGAACACGTACTACGACGACGAATGGATCCGGCGACAGGGGTTCGACCTCGCCCCGTACCGCACCCGCATGGAAACGTTCCTCGACACGGGAGAGTGGGGCGATGAGTGATCGGCGTGGCCGGCGCGTCCTCGGCGGCCTGAAGCGCGTTCTCTGGAACGACCCCGCCCGCCGGCGGATGACCGAGCAGATCCCGATCATCGACGACCGCCTGGCGCAGGCCATCATCGACCTCGCGATGCGCGTGGCCGAGGTGATGCTGTCGATCGGCGCGAGCGCGAAAGAGGTCACGCTCGCGGCCCTGCGCATCACGAACGCGTTCGGCCTCAAGAGCGTCCACGTCAACGTCACATTCAACTCCGTGATCCTCTCGGATCATCGTTCCGGGTCCGGCGATCCGATCACCCTCATGCGGGTGGTGCGGTCGGCCGCGCCCGACCATGCGAAGCTGCAGCGCCTCCAGGCTCTCGTGAACGAGATCGAAGCGGGGATGCCGCTGAATGAAGCGATCAACGACTTCCAGCGGATCCGCCGCACGCCGTTCATGTATCGCCCCGTCGTGATGGTCGCGGTGCAGGCGATGCTCGGCATCGCGATCGCGCTGATGTACGGCGCCGGGTGGCTGACGCTCGTGCTCGTCTTCATCGCGTCGCTCCTCGTCGCTCTCACCCAGCTCGGCCTCGCGCGGCTGCGGGTCCCGATCTTCTTCACTCAGGCGGCGGGCGGTCTCGTCCTCGTGGCGTTCGCGGTGCTCGTGCTCGCGCTGGCAACGAACGGCGTCGACGTTCTCGCCACTGTCCGCCCGTCCGTTCTCGTCTCATCGGGAATCGTGATGATGCTCGCGGGTCTCGCCGTCGTCGGCGCCGCGCAGGACGCCATCGACGGCTTCTCGCTCACTGCGGGTGGTCGGATCCTGGACATCGCTGTCATGACGATGGGCCTCGTGGTCGGCATCGTCGTCGGGCTGGAGGCGGCTCGTCAGCTGGGGATCGGCCTCGCAATGCCGAGCGAGGTGCTCGCGTTCGGTCCGCCCCTCGGGCACGTCGCGGGCGCGATGCTCATCGCGGCGGCAGTCGCCGTGCTGAACGGATCCGGCATCAGCATCATCCTCGTCAGCACGGCTCTCGGCGCGCTCGCGTGGGCGGGCTGGTACGCGTTGAGCGCGATCTCGGGTGTGCCGTACGCGGGCGCCGTGTTCGGCGGCGCGCTCGTGGCGAGCTTCGTCGGATCCGTCGTCGCCGACCGGCTCTCGGTGCCGTCGATCGCGGTGACCACGGCGGCGATGATCCCGATGGTGCCGGGCACGTCGGTGTTCCTCGGTCTGCTCGGGTTCGTCAGCGCCGATGCGGACCAGACGCAGTTCATCCGCGCGTTCGACTCGCTCTTCACGGCGGGAATGATCGGGATCGCGCTCGCCGCAGGGGCGACGTTCGGCATCATGATCGGAAGTCCGCTGCGCCTGCGCTTTGGCAACCGCACCGTCACGATGCGTTCGAAGGCGCGACCGGTGTCGGCCGCGGGTGGCACGGCGGCGTTCGAGGTCGTCCGCACCGAGCCGGTCGAAGCCCCGGAGTACGACGTCGAGCACGAGGATCCCGTCGCGGAGTCGGACGACCCGCACCCGCTCACGAAGCCGTACGACACGTAGCCCGCCTGGCGCTACGCCTCGGACAGCGCGGCGGCGAGCTCGTCGTCGATGAGCATGACGTCGATCACGCCCGTCGCGGCGGCGGCGCGCACGGCCGGCGCACGCGCTGCGCCGTGCGCGACGCCGACGGTCGTGCCGGCGGCGCGCAGCTGATCCAGCGTGACGGCGATGACGCGGTCGTTGATCGTCTCGACCGGTGACCCGTCGGCGGCGACGAGCCGGCCGGAGATCTCGGCGACCGCGCCGGCGTCGGCGGCCTCGCGTCGCTGCTCGGGCGTGCACTTGAGGCGGACAGACGAGAGCTCCCCCTCCCACGCACCGATCGACACGATGGCGAGGTCGAGGGCGTCGGCCGCGGCGAGGGCCCCGCTGATCTCGGGCAGCGCGCGCAGGTCATCCGCCGTCTCGGACGCGGTGACGAGCAGCGGCGCATAGAGGCGCGTGACATGCACGGCCGGATCCTGCCCCAGCCGAGTGAACGTCTCCTGTCGCGGTGGCTCATCGCCGAGCTGCAATGCACCCGCGAGCTGCACGACGGTGCTGCGCGGCAGTGTCGGGACGAAATCGGCGGCGGCATCGAGGGTGCGCGACCACGAGATGCCGATTCGCTGGCCGGGTTGGGCCTGTGCGTCGACGAACCGGAGCGCGGCGCGGCCCATGGTGGTGGCGACGTCGCGCGAGGTCTCGTCCACGACGATGACCGAGCGGACGCCGAGGCGCGTCGCGATCTCGGCGGCCCGGTCGTCATCCGTCGTCTCGCCCGACTCGATCGTGATCGTGACGACGCCGGCGTCGTGCGCCTCGTCGAGCATGCGCGCGACCTGGAAGCGGCTCAGCCCGAACTCGTTCGCGATCTGCACCTTCGAGAGACGGTCGACGTAGTAGGCGCGCGCGAGCTGCACGAGCAGGCGACGGTGTCGTGCGGACGTACTCGCGGTCATGAACCTGCCTTCGCGCCGGGTGGTTCCCACCGACGAGCGGCGGGCTGCTCAGATGATACCCCTTGCGCACATGAGCAGTCCATGCCACGATGTCTCACATGAGCGTCCCTGCTCATATGTGCATCAAACACTCGAATCACTTGATGACGGCAGCGAAGCCGAGCTTCGCATAGACCCTCACAGACGAGGAGCTCAGGACATGAATCGCAGCAGGACAACTCGCACCGCGTTCGTCGCGGCCGTTGCCACGGGTGCGCTCGCGCTGACGGCGTGCGCCGGCGCCGGCGGTGGCGGGGGCGGCGGAGGAGGAGGTGACGAGGTCAACGTGCTGATGGTGAACAACCCGCAGATGGAGGACCTGCAGCGTCTCACCGCCGACCACTTCACGGCCGACACGGGCATCACCGTGAACTACACGATTCTGCCCGAGAACGAGGTGCGCGCTCGGATCGGACAGGAGTTCTCATCGCAGGCCGGGCAGTACGACGTCGCGTCGCTGTCCAACTACGAGATCCCCACCTACGCGGGCAACGGCTGGCTCAGCCCCATCACCCCCGAGGAGGACTTCAACCAGGACGACATCCTCACGCCGATGGCCGAATCGCTGACGGTCGACGGCGAGATCTACGGCCAGCCGTTCTACGGCGAGGGCTCGTTCCTCATGTACCGCACCGATGTCTTCGACGAGGCGGGTCTGACGATGCCCGAGAACCCGACCTGGGAGGAGATCGCACAGCTCGCGGCCGAGATCGACGGGGCCGAATCCGGCATGAGCGGCATCTGCCTGCGCGGCCTGCCCGGATGGGGCCAGATGTTCGCCCCGCTGACGACCGTCGTGAACACCTTCGGCGGCACCTGGTTCGACGAGGACTGGAACGCGCAGGTCGATGCGCCCGAGTTCACCGAGGCGGTGCAGTTCTACGTCGACCTCGTCCGTGACTACGGTCCCTCGGGGTCGGCGCAGGCCGGGTACACCGAGTGCCTCACGAACCTCCAGCAGGGCAACGTCGCGATGTGGTACGACTCCACGGCCGCAACGGGCACGCTCGAGGCTGAGGACTCGCCGGTGAGCGGCAACATCGGGTACGTCGCGGCGCCGGTCGTCGAGACCGAATCGAGCTCGTGGCTGTACACGTGGGCGTGGGGGATCCAGGCCGCCGGTGACAACCAGGACGCCGCGCAGCAGTTCGTCGCGTGGGCATCGTCGCAGGACTACGAGGAACTCGTCGCGGAAGAGTACGGCTGGGCGCGCGTGCCCGCCGGCAAGCGCGCCTCGACGTATGAGAACCCGGAGTACCAGGAGGCCGCGGCGCCGTTCTACCAGCAGACCGTCGACGCGATCGAGTCGGCGGATCCGGTGAACCCGGGCCTGCAGGCGCGACCGGCGCTCGGTGTGCAGTTCGTCGCGATTCCCGAGTTCGCGGATCTCGCCACGGGCATCTCCGAGGACATCAGCTCCGCGATCGCGGGACAGATGAGCGTCGAGGACGCTCTGGCGCGCGGGCAAGCCGACGCGGAGTCAGTCGGCGAGTCGTACCAGGAATGACCGGGCACCCCCACAACCGGAGACTGTGATGTCCGCGACATCGATCGCCCCCGCCACGGACACGCGTGCCGTGATCCAGGCGCCTGCCGGGTCCGGCGGTGAGAACCGCTGGGCCCGCAGGGCGCCCCTGCTCCCGGCACTGCTGTTCGTGATCCTCGTCACCCAGATCCCGTTCGCGATCACGATCGTGATCTCGTTCATGAACTGGAACGCGGCGTATCCGAACGACATCTCGTTCGGCACGCTCGACAACTACCGCACGGTGTTCACGGATCCCGGGATCCTGCGCGCTGTCGGGGTCACCGTCGCGCTGACCGTCGGTGTCGTGGTCGTCTCAGCGGTGCTCGGACTGCTGATCGCGCTGCTGCTCGACCGGAAGTTCGTCGGCCGCGGCATCGTCCGTACCCTGATGATCACGCCGTTCCTCATCGTGCCGGTGGCTGCCGCGCTCATCTTCAAGCACGCGATCTTCAACCCCAACTACGGCCTGTTGAACGGTATGCTCACGACGCTCTTCGGCGAGAGCGCACCGCAGCTCGACGTGATGACCGATGCTCCGCTGCTGGCAATCGGCGCGGTGCTCGTGTGGCAGTGGACGCCGTTCATGATGCTGATCATGCTCGCTGGCCTGCAGTCACGCCCCCTCGACGTGTACGAGGCCGTGATGATGGACGGCGCCACCCCGTGGCAGGCGTTCCGCTACGTGACGCTGCCGCACCTGCGCCGCTACATCGAGCTGGCCGCGCTGCTGGGAACGATCTACATCGTGCAGAATTTCGACACGGTGTTCACGATGACCTCGGGCGGGCTGGGCACGGCGAACCTCCCGTACGTGATCTACCAGAAGTTCTTCGTCGCCCAGGATTACGGCGTCTCGTCTGCCGTCGGTGTCGTTGTCGTCGTCGGATCGCTCGTCGTGGCCACGGTCGCGCTGCGCACGGCGTCGAGCCTGCTCAAGGAGGAGAACTGATGGCCACCCTCACCGCGCCCGCCGCGGCCCGGACACCCGCCACGTCGAGCGCGGCGCCACGACGGCGAAAGCGCGGCAGCGCGACGAACGTCGTGCTCGGCGTCGTCGCCTGGCTCGTCGGACTGATCTTCGTGGCGCCGATCCTCTGGATGATCCTCACCGGTCTGCACTCCGAAGTCGACGCGGCGACGAATCCGCCGAGCTTCCTCGCTCCGCTCACGTTCGAGTCGTTCACCGACTTCTTCGGCGCGAGCGGCGGGCTGGATCCGTGGCCGTTCCTCATCAACTCCGCGGTCGCCGCACTCGTGTCGACGCTCATCGTGCTCATCCTGTCGACATCGGCGGCGTACGCGCTCGCCGTGAGGAAGATCGACCGCTGGAGCGACGTGATGTTCTTCCTGCTGTCGACGAAGATGCTCCCGATGGTCGCGGGCCTCCTGCCGGTCTACATCGTCGCCCGCATGCTCGGGATCCTCGACACGTGGCTGCTGCTGATCATCATCTACTCGGCCATGAACATGCCGATCGCGGTGTGGATGATGCGGTCGTTCCTGGCCGAGGTTCCGGTCGCGATCCTCGAGGCCGCGGAGATCGACGGCGCACGGCTGCCGCGCATCTTCGTGCAGATTCTGCTGCCGCTCACGGCCCCCGGCCTCGCGGCGACCGCTCTCATCTGCGTCATCTTCAGCTGGAACGAGCTGCTGTTCGCTTCGGTGCTCACCTCGACGTCGGCGGCGACGTCGCCGGTCTTCCTCACCAGTTTCGTCACCTCGCAGGGACTGTTCCTGTCGCAGGTGTGCGCGGCGTCGCTCGTGATCTCGGTTCCCGTGCTGGTGGCCGGAATCGCGGCGCAGGACAAGCTCGTGCAGGGCCTCTCGATGGGTGCCGTGAAATGATCGATCCGTCTCGAGGAGAAGAGAGCATGTCGTCCGAC
>DWXU01000232.1:0-3234 GCA_019119065.1 Candidatus Microbacterium pullistercoris
CTGTTCGATGTGACGGGGCGCCTCGCGCTCGTGACGGGATCCTCGCGTGGGCTCGGACGCACCCTCGCGGCTGCGCTCGCCGAGGCGGGGGCGCGGGTGATCCTGCATGGCCGCGACGAGACGGCGCTCGCGGAAACCGCCGGTGCGATCGAGCGCGCCACGGGGGAGCGGCCGCGCGCCGTCCGCTTCGACGTGACGCGCGCCGCGGAGGTCCGCGACGTCGTGGGCATCCTCGTCGCCGAGCACGGCGTACCGGACATCCTCGTGAACAACGCCGGACTGCAGCGCCGCGCGCCGATCCACGAGTTCGCCGCCGACGACTGGGACGCCGTCATCGCGAGCAACCTGTCGAGCGCGTTCTACGTCTCGCGCGCGGTGACACCCGGCATGGTCGAACGCGGCAGCGGAAAGGTCATCAACATCGCGTCCGTGCAGTCCAAGCTCGCGCGCCAGACGATCGCGCCGTACTCCGCGTCGAAGGGCGGGATCGCCGCCCTCACGCAGGGGATGGCGGCCGATCTCGCACGTCACAATGTGCAGGTCAATGCTCTGTCTCCCGGCTACTTCGCAACCGACATGAATCGCGCGCTCGTCGAGGATCCGTCCTTCGACGCCTGGCTCACCCAGCGCACGCCGGCGGGACGCTGGGGGCGCGTCGACGAGCTGCGCGGCGCGCTCCTGTTCCTCGCCTCGGACGCCTCGAGCTTCGTCTCGGGCCACAACCTCGTGGTCGACGGCGGAATCACGGCCGTCGTATGAGGGCGGTGTTCATCGACGGCAAGGACCGGATCGCCGTGCGCGAGACCGCGCTGCCGGTCCCGGGCGACGACGAGGTGCGGATCCGCGTCACCCACGTCGGGATCTGCGGCAGCGACCTGCATTACTTCTTCGACGGCGCCAACGGCGAGCACGCGGTGCGCGAGCCGCTCATCCCGGGCCACGAGCTCGCCGCGGTGGTCGACGCGGATCCGTCCGGCCACCTCGCGCCCGGCACGCCCGTCACGGTGCATCCCGCGCGCTTCGGGACGGTGACGCCGGAGACCGCGCAGGAACCGCACCTGCGGCCCGGTGGCTCGTACCTCGGCAGCGCGGCCACGTGGCCGCACACGCAGGGCGCGATGGCGGAGTTCCTCGTCGTCGAGTCGAGGATGATCCGTGTGCTGCCCGACGGCCTCCCGCTCGAGCGTGCCGTGCTCGCCGAACCCCTCGCCGTCGCCCTCCACGCCGCATCCCGCTCGGGCGGCGTCGACGGGCGGCGTGTGCTCGTCTCCGGCGCCGGACCGATCGGGCTCCTCGCGATCGTCGCCGCGCGCGCCGAAGGCGCCGAGCACATCACGGTGAGCGATGTGCTCGCCGAGCCGCTGGAGCGCGCGCGGGCGCTCGGCGCCGATGCCGTGCTGCGCGTCGGCGTCGACGACGTACCCGCCGAGGCGTTCGATGTCGTGCTCGAATGCTCGGGCGCCGCCGCCGCGATCTCCACGGCGACGATGGCCGCACGCCGACGCGGCGTGATCGTGCAGGTCGGCATGGTCCCGAACGAGGCGCGCCCCATCGGACTGGCACCGCTGATCTCGAAGGAGGTGGATCTGCGCGGCGCCTTCCGGTTCCGCGACGAGATCGACCGCGCCATCGAGGTGTTGGCCGAGGCAGAGGAGGTCGCGCGTGTCGTCACCCACGTGATCGACGTCGCCGAGGTCCGCTCTGCGTTCGACCTCGCACGCGACGGCGCGCGCTCCGGCAAGGTGGTCGTATCGCTCACCGACCAGGAGGAGACCGGATGACGTCGCGAGATGTGCTCATCGGAGTCGACATGGGCACCACGGCGACCAAGGTCGTCGCCTATCGCTCGGACGGCGCGGCCATTGCCGACGCCTCGCACGGCTACCCCCTCGACGAGCCCGAACCGGACTACGCCGAGCAGGATCCGCACCTTATCCTCGACGCCGTCTATCGCGGGATCCGCAAGGTGACCGAGCGCGTCGGCGCGGATCGCGTCGCCGGGCTGAGCTTCTCGACCGCGATGCACTCTGTGCTCGCGCTCGCGTCGGACGGGTCGCCCCTCACTTCGGTCATCACCTGGGCGGACACGCGCGCCGCCGAGGTGGCCGCTCGTCTCCGGGACAGTGGGTCCGGCCTCGCCCTGCATCGCCGGACCGGGACGCCCGTGCACCCGATGTCGCCGCTGACGAAGCTCGCCTGGTTCCGCGCCCACGAGTCGGAGCTGTTCGGCCGCGTGGCGACGTGGGCGGGCAGCAAAGACTGGATCCTGTGGCGCATGACCGGCCGTCTTGTCACCGATCACTCGGTCGCCTCCGCGTCCGGCCTCATGGACATCCACCGCCTGGCGTGGGATGACGAGGCGCTCGACACCGCCGGCATCTCGGCTGATCAGCTGCCGGACCTCGTTCCCACGACCCACGTGATCGACGGGCTCGGAGATGAGGCCGTTGCCGCGACGGGGCTCCGGCCCGACACCCCGGTTGTCGTCGGGGCGGGAGACGGTCCGCTCGCGAACCTCGGGGTCGGTGCCGTCCGCCCCGGCGTCGCCGCCTGCTCGGTCGGCACGAGCGGAGCTCTGCGCGTCGCGGTCGACCGCCCGAGTGTCGATCCGATGGGCGGCGTGTTCTGCTACGCGCTGACCGAGAACCGCTGGGTCATCGGCGGCGCGATCAACAACGGCGGCGTGGTGCTCGACTGGGTGCGCGGCGAGCTCGCGTCGGGCGACGCCGGCCTGTCGACCGCGCAGCTGCTCGACGAGGCGATGACCGTGCCCGCGGGAAGCGGCGGACTACTCATGCTGCCGTATCTGCTCGGCGAGCGCGCCCCCCGCTGGGGCGGCGTCGCCCGCGGCGCCTACGTCGGGCTCACGCGTTCGCACCGTCGGGCCCACCTCGTACGCGCGGCGGTCGAGGGCGTCGCGCTGCAGCTGGCGCTCGTACGGCAGTCGATGCAGCACGCCGACCTCGCCCTCGACGAGATCCGCGCGACGGGCGGCGTCATGAAGCACCGCATCTGGCGCCAGACGCTCGCGAGCGCGTTCGACGCACCGATCGGGTTCCCCGAGAGCTCGGAGGGATCCGGCTTCGGTGCTGCGCTGCTCGGGATGGAGGCGCTCGGCATGATCGACTCCATCGACGTGGCCGCCGATCTCGTGCCGGTCGCGGACGTCACTCGCCCGGTCGCGGAGGATGCGGGAGTCTACGCCGAGCTGCTGCCGGTGTTCGAGCGTCTCTA
>DWXU01000233.1:0-8722 GCA_019119065.1 Candidatus Microbacterium pullistercoris
CGATCTCGAATTCGGGGTGACGCGTGCTGTCTCCGTCCGCGACCCGGTTTCGGTCTTCGAAGACGACCTTGCCCGACGGATCCACGAGAAGCGAACCGAACGGCTCGTCGCCTGAGTCGAGCGCCTCGCGAGCAAGCTCAACGCACCGGCGCAGGTGCAGCAGGTCAGATTCTGTCAGCGGTCGCATACCCGCCGATTGAAGCACATCCGCCCCTTTCGCGCTTCCGGTCGCGCAAAAGCACCTTTATCGCGCGACGAAGGTGCTTTTGCGCGACCGGAATCGACGGCGCGGGTTACGTCGGGAGTTCGCCGACGCGGCGCTTCATGATGGTGTGTTCGACCGCGACGAGGGTGAACACCACGATCGCTCCCGCGAGCGCGAGGACGGTCGGCCAGAGCGGGTCCGACGGCGCGAGAAGCGATCCGTACCCTTCTTCGCTGCCGGCGCCTCCCTGCCACGGCCATAGCGCGCGCAGGGATCCGAGCATGAGGCCCGCCATGATGATCAGCGTCATGCGACGGTGCTTCTCGAGGAGGACCCGCATCACGCGGACGACCGTGAGCAGTCCGAGAATGGCGCCCACCGCGAAAACGCTGATATAGGTCATGTCGCGCTCGTCGACGGCCTGGAGCGTCGGCGAGTAGAGGCCGACGGCGAGCAGAAAGAAGGATCCGGAGACGCCAGGCACGACGAGGGCGCACACCGCCACCGCGGCCGCGGCGAAAACGAACACGAGGTTCGGATTCTCGACGGTGCCTCCGCCGGCGAAGCCGACGAGGAAGAACGCCACGGCGACCGCAAGGATGAACGCCACGATGTCGACCGCGAGGTTCTTGCGCTTCGGCAGCAGCCGGAACGGCACGACGAGGCTCGCCGCGACGAGCCCGAAGAAGAGTCCGCGCGCGTTGACCGGGTTCGAGGAGACCAGGCTCTCGATGGTTCCGGCGGCAAAGAGGACGGCGCTCGCCATGCCGATGAGCATGGGGAGAACGAGCCACCAGTCGACCTCGGCGATGCGTCGACGGAAGCCGGCCGCGCGGTCGGGCCCGGTGACAAGGGTCTTGAAGGCGCCGCCCAGCGCGCTCGCCGCGTGCAACGCTCGCTCGTAAACGCCTACGACGAGCGCGACGGTCCCCCCGGAGATCCCGGGGACCAGCTCCGCCATCCCGATCAGGAATCCGCGAATCGCGTTCCACGGGGTGTGGATCGGCTTGGCCGTGTCGTTCACGTTGTCTCGCTTCCGTCGTGCGCCACGTCGACACTACCCATCGCGTGCACGTGCGTCCCTGGGGAAAACCCGCGCGCCGCCAGGGGAAGTCCCGACGCGGCGGCGGGGGACGGATCCGCGAAACGCGCCGCGGACAACATGGATCCGCCGCCCGCACCACGGTCGGGTCGCCTCCACAGCCGCTGCGGATAGGATCGTGCCGTCCCTTTCGCCTCACCAGAAGGATCGTAGAAGTGCTGCGCACCCACACCGCTGGCTCGCTCAGAGCCGCGCACATCGGTCAGACCGTCACCCTCACGGGTTGGGTCGATCGTCGCCGCGATCACGGCGGGGTGGCATTCATCGATCTGCGTGATTCGTCGGGCATCGCCCAGGTGGTCATCCGTGACGAAGAGGTGGCCCACCCGCTCCGGAGCGAGTTCGTCCTCAAGGTCACCGGCGAGGTGTCCGAGCGCCCCGAGGGGAACGCGAACGAGAACCTGCCGACGGGCGACATCGAGGTGATCGCGACCGACGTCGAGGTGCTCAACGCCTCGGCCCCGCTGCCGTTCCAGGTGTCGACCGCTCTCGACGGCCAAGAGACCGTCGGCGAGGAAGCGCGCCTCAAGCACCGCTACCTCGACCTGCGCCGCCCCGGTCCCGCCGCAGCCCTGCGCCTGCGCTCCAAGGCCAACCAGGTCGCGCGCCGCGTGCTCGACGAGCACGAGTTCGTCGAGATCGAGACGCCCACCCTCACGCGTTCGACACCCGAGGGTGCCCGAGACTTCCTCGTCCCGGCGCGGTTGAACCCCGGATCCTGGTATGCGCTTCCGCAGTCCCCGCAGCTCTTCAAGCAGCTGCTGATGGTCGGCGGCATGGAGCGTTATTACCAGCTCGCGCGCAGCTATCGCGACGAGGACTTCCGTGCCGACCGTCAGCCGGAGTTCACGCAGCTCGACATCGAGATGAGCTTCGTCGACCAGGAGGACGTCATCGCGCTCGGCGAGCAGGTCGTCGCGGAGCTCTGGAAGCTCATCGACGTCGAGATTCCGACGCCGATCGAGCGGATCACGTTCGCCGACGCGATGCGGCTGTACGGATCCGACAAGCCGGACCTGCGCTTCGGCAACACGATCGTCGAGCTCGCCGAGTACTTCGCCGACACGTCCTTCCGCGTTTTCCAGCAGGAGTATGTCGGATCCGTGGTCATGCCCGGCGGCGCCTCGCTGCCGCGCCGCCAGTTTGACGCCTGGCAGGACTGGGCGAAGTCGCGCGGCGCGAGGGGGCTCGCGTACGTCACGTTCGCCGAGGACGGCACGCTCGGCGGTCCTGTCGCCAAGAACCTCACCGACACCGAGCGCGACGGACTCGCCGCAATCACGGGGGCACAGCCAGGTGACGCCGTGTTCTTCGCCGCGGGCAAGACGAACGAGGCGCGTGCGCTGCTCGGCGCCGCGCGCGTCGAGATCGCCCACCGCACCGACCAGATCTCGGACGACGACTGGGCGTTCGTGTGGGTCGTCGACGCACCGCTGTTCAAGCCGACGGGTGAGGACCCGGAGGACGTCGACCTCGGCAACTCGGCATGGACGGCGGTGCACCACGCATTCACCTCGCCGAAGCCAGAGCACCTCGACACGTTCGACAAGGATCCCGAAAGCGCCTTGTCGTACGCGTACGACATCGTCTGCAACGGCGTCGAGATGGGCGGCGGCTCGATCCGTATCCACCAGCGCGACGTGCAGGAGCGCATCTTCCAGGTGATGGGCATCGGCGAGGAGGAGGCGCAGGAGAAGTTCGGCTTCCTGCTCGACGCCTTCGCCTTCGGTGCGCCCCCGCACGGCGGCATCGCGTTCGGCTGGGATCGCGTGCTGCAGCTGCTGACCAAGACCGACTCGATCCGCGAGGTCATCGCCTTCCCCAAGTCGGGCAACGGTTACGACCCGCTCACCGCGGCTCCTGCTCCGATCACGCCGGAGCAGCGCGCCGAGGCCGGCGTCGACTACGAACCAGAAGAGGACTGACCCTCTGAACTGACGAGGTGCCCCCGCTCGCTCGAGCGGGGGCACCTCGTCGTTTCGGAAGGAGATTTCGCCTTCGGAAGGGGGTGTCGCCTTCGCCGGGCCTTACCGGCGAGAATGCCCCTTCGTACAGGGAAATCTCCTTCCGGGTCGACCCCGTGCCGGGTACGGGGCGGGCCCCGCCTACAGCTCGATGTCGATAGCGGCGCGGCGCGTCTTGAACGTGCCGATGAGGGCGGCGACCTCGAGGTGCGCCGGGTGCGTGGCGTACGTTTCAAGGGCGGCGGCGTCGTCAAGATCCGCCACGAGCGCGAAGTCGTAGTTGCCGTCGAGTTCGACGGCGTTCGCGCCGACCGTCATCGAGCGCAGGCCGGGCACGACGCCGACCAGCTGCTCGAGCCGCACCGCGGCATCGGTGATCTTGGCGTTACGGTCCTCGGCGGTCTCGGCGTCGACGCCGAACATCACGATATGGCGGATCATGCTCCCACCCTAGGGTCCTTCCCGTCGCGAAGGGAACGCTCACGCCGCCGTCACCCCCACGCTGTGCCAGCCCTGCGCTCCGTCCGGCGCGGGCGGCAGCTGCGTCGCCGACTGCGTCTGGCCGCGGCGGCTCAGCGCGCGGCACGTGAGCGTGTGCGCGCCGGGCGGGATGTCGATCGGCAGGCTCCACTGCACCCACGTGTCGTCGGAGGTCGCCCGCGCGAGTTCGGCGCGCTGCCAGGTCCCCTCGTCGACGCGCACCTCGACGCCCGCGATGCCCGTGTGCGGCTGCCACGCGATTCCCGCGACGATCGTTTCGCCCGCCGCGATATCGGTGGACCGCGGCACGTCGATCCTCGACTGCAGCTTGATCGGCCCCCGTGCGGACCAGCCGCGGTCGGTCCAGTAGGCGCGGGCCTGGTCGAACCGCGTGACCTCGAGGTCGACCACCCACTTCGTCGCAGATACGTACCCGTAGAGCCCCGGCACCACCATCCGCACCGGGAAACCGTGCTGGATCGGCAGCGGATCACCGTTCATGCCGACGGCGAGAATCGCGTTGCGGCCATCGGTGAGCGCCTCGAGCGGTGTGCCCGCCGTGAACCCGTCGTGCGAGCGAGACAGCACCATGTCGGCCGAGCCCTGCACCCCGGCGTCGGTGAGCAGGTGATGGATCGGATAGCCGAGCCATCGCGCGGTTCCGACGAGGTCGCCGCCAACCGGGTTCGACACGCACGCAAGCGTCGTGACGGACTCCTCGAGTGGCAGGGCGAGCAGGTCGTCCCACGTGAGGGTCAGCTCGCGGTCGACAAGCCCGTGGATCCGCAGGCTCCAGTCGGCGGGGTCGATCTCGGGCACGATGAGCGCCGTGTCGATGCGGTAGAAATCGCGGTTCGGCGTGAGGTACGGGGCGAGCCCGTCGATGCCGAGATCCGCACCCGCGGGGACGTTCGCGATGCGTGATGCGGTCGGCAGCCGCAGTCCGTCGCGGATCGCGCGCACCGATGCGCTCGCGGTCCGTCCCGTGGCCGCCCAGGCGACCGCGCCGGCCCCGATGACCGCGGCGCCCACACTTCCGAGCACAAATCCACGGCGAGAAAGCGACGCCGTCGCCCCCGCGGATGGCGTGACGGCCGCTGCGGGGTCTGCGGTGGTCGGTCGCACGAAGATCCACACGCCGACGGACCCGATCACTCCCGCGAGCACGGAGGGAAGCGCCGCGAGCGCGTCCGCATCGGCACGGGTGATCGCCGCCGCCGCTCCGACGAATCCGAGGATGCCCGCGCCGACGGCGCCCCACGGTGGCCGGGCCCGTTGGACCAGTCCCGCGGCCACGGCGACCGCGAGCAGCATGATCGCGATGAGCACGAGTAGCGCGAGCTTGTCGTTCGTCCCGAACACGGCGATCGCGACGTCCTTCGCCCAGGTGGGCGCCGCGTCGATGAGTGCGGATCCGATCGCGGCGAACGGGCTTGATCGCGGTGCGACGAGAGCGGCGAGGATCTCTCCGGCACCCGCACCCGCGATCGCGGCGGCGATTCCCGCCCACGCCGCCGCACCGCGCCCGATCCGCGCCTCCATGGGCACGAGGCTACGCCCGGATCACACGCGGAGCGCGAATCCTGACGAAACCGTTGCCGTGAGCGGGAGAGGCCCTACGTCAATGCCGCGGCAAGCCGATCGGACGAGACCCGCCAGTGGGCGTGAAGAGCGCCGTCGATCAGCACGACCGGGATCTTCTCCCACCACGCGTCGTAGAGCTCCTCGTCGTCGACGATCGACAACTCCGTGACCTCGACGCGTTCGGCGACCACGTCGGGGACGGTCGCGAGCGTCTGGTCGATCACCTCGCGCGCCACGTCACAGAGGTGGCAGTCCGGCTTCGTGATGAGGGTGAGTGCGGTCACCGCTCGACCTCGTAGCCGGCCTCAATCCAGGCATCCGTGCCGCCCGTGACGTTCGTCGCGTCGTATCCCCGCGAGTCGAGCGCCATCGCGGCCTGGCTCGACCGTCCACCGACCTTGCAGATCACGTCGAACTCGTCGGGCAGCTCGTCGAGGCGTGCGCCGAGCTGCGACAGCGGGATGTTGATCGCGCCGGGCACGCGGCCGGCCGCGAACTCGTCCTCTTCGCGGACGTCGATGAGCGGGGTGGCCGTGCGCGCCTTCAGTTCGGCGACCGTGATCTCCTGCATGGTTCCATTCTCGCGCACCGAACGCGGCGCGGCGTTCCCACGGACAACGAAAACGCCGGCCCGATCAGATCGGAGCCGGCGCTCGGTGTTGACGCTTACTTCTTGTTGCGACGCTGGTGGCGCGTCTTCCGCAGCAGCTTGCGGTGCTTCTTCTTCGCCATGCGCTTGCGGCGCTTCTTGATGACAGAACCCACTTGAAACCTCACTAATCCGGGGCTGGATGCCTGGCACGAACGTGTGCCGACGTCCATGAACGATCGCGGCAGAAAGAGTGCCTGGGAGTACTTTATCGTATGCGCGGGGACGCTCCTGTCAGGAAGCGGCCGTCCCACGTCCGTCGCCGGGCAGTTGCACGTACTGCGTGACCGCGCTCTCGGGGACGCGATAGCTGCGTCCGAACCGCACGGCGGGCAGTTCGCCCGAGTGCACAAGGCGGTACACCGTCATCTTCGAGACGCGCATGATGTCGGCGACCTCTGCGACGGTGAGGAACCGCACGTCGGGCATTTCGGCCATATTCAACTCTCCCCCGAGACTCTGATGCCCTCACCATATGGGGAAGAGGGTGCCCGTGTAAACCCGCGTGACGGGTGATGTCCCATGTTCAGAGCCATCCTTTGGCCTCTGCGGTGCGTGCGGCCCCCACTCGGTTCGCCGCTCCGGTCTTGGCGATCGCATCCGAGAGATAGTTCCGCACGGTCCCCTGCGAGAGGTGCACACGGCGTGCGATCTCGGCGACGGGCTCGCCCGCGAGCGTCACCCGCAGGATCTCGCGCTCGCGCTCGGAGAGCGGGTTCGAGCCGCCGATGAGCGAGTCGGCGGCGAGAGACGGATCCACGACGCGGTGTCCCGCGTGAACGGCGCGCACGGCGTCGGCCAGCTCGCCCGCCGGGGTGTCCTTGACGACGAATCCGCTCGCGCCCGCCTCCAGCGCACGGCGCACGTAGCCGGGGCGCCCGAACGTCGTGACGATGAGCGACCGCACGGCCGGCAGCTCTGCGCGCAGCCGCTCCGCGACCTCGATGCCGTCGGCGCCCGGCATCTCGATGTCGAGCAGGCACACGTCGATCTCGGCAGCGCGCGCGGCCGCCACGACCTCGTCGCCGCGCCCGACCTGGGCGACCACGTCGATGTCACCCTCGAGTTGGAGCAGCGCGGCGAGCGCACCCCGCACGAGAGCCTGGTCGTCGGCCAACAGGATCCGGATCACCATCGCACCTCCACGCGCGTCCCGCGCCCATCGCCTGCGGAATCGACCAGCAGCCGAGCGCCAGCCGCGTCGACGCGTTCGCGGATCCCGCGCAGCCCCTTCTCGGCAACAGCGGTCGGCGTGCCGACGCCATCATCCTCAACGACGATTCCGTGCGCGTCGAGCGCGACGGTGCAGCGCGCGGCTCGCGAATGTCGAATGACGTTCGTGATCGCCTCGCGCAGCACCCAGGCGACGACGATGCGGTGGCGTGGATCCACTGTGTCTGCCGCGTCAGGGATCTCGGCGACGATGCCCGCCCCTTCCAGCGCCGTACGCGCGGACTCGAGCTCGTCGGCGAGACGCGCGACGCGCAGTCCCGACACGGTGGCGCGAACCTCGGCGAGCGCTTCGCGAGCGAGGCTGCGCACCTGTGCGATCTCCTCCTTCGCGCGCTGCGGGTCGAGGTCGACGAGCCGTTCGGCCAGCTCGGCCTTCACGGTCACGACCGTGAGGCTGTGGCCGAGCACGTCGTGGACGTCGCGCGCCACCCGTTCGCGCTCGGCGACGAGCGTGACCTGCTTCTCGATCTCATCGTGCCGTTCCTGCGCGCTCGTGATGAGGCGAATGCACCCGACGGTGACGAACACGATCGCGAGGGGTATGAAGAGCACCCCGAACGACTCGAACCCGCGCGGATAGTTCGAGAGCACGATCGCGAGCACGACGCACTGCACGATGAACACGGTCCCGGCGAGCGCGAACGCCGACGCGGCGGGGCCGGCGAACATCGCGATCGAGATGAGGAAGGCTCCCGCACCGAGGGATCCGGGCCCGGTGAGGATCGCCGACGCCGCCATCAGCACGACCATCACGACGAGGCCGAGCGCGCCACGACGCGCAGCGATGTGCCACTCGGGAGAGCGGATCATCCACGTGTACGTCGCGATGTACACAGCCGAGTAGACGACGAGCACCGTCACGGACGCGACGCGCGCGGGCTGTGACGCTGAGCTCCCCCAGGCAGACCCGATCGGGAACATCATGAACACGATCCAGACGGTTCCGAACAACCAGGCGAACCGCTCCCACGGTCCGCGCACGTTCTCCCCCGCGATCTGCCACGTCCGCCCCGTCGTCACGTCTGCGTCACGTGCGGGAGGAGGTTCGGAGGCCGCCGCGGTCATGATCCCCATGGTGTCACTCCGTTCGACGACGCGGAGCGGGCGACGCTTCTCCACGCCGCCCGCACCGTCTGCTCACTGCCTGGCGCGTCCGCGCCGCGAGATGAGGATCGTGGCGACGATGAACACCGCCGCCCACACGCCCATATTGACGATCGGCAGCCACAGTTCGTCGCGCTCGGGTTCGGCACCGGCCGACATCGCAGCGAGATACCCGTCCGTCAGTGGGTAGCGTGCGAGCGCGACGAATCCGTACAGCGGGGTGAACCGCGCGATGTCGAGAAGTGCACCCTCGAGCGGGAAGAAGAGGTTCCCGAGGAAGGCGAGGATCACGAGGGATCCGCTCGCCGCGCCAACCGCGCCCTCGCTGCGGAACAGCACGCCGGCCAGGAGGCCGAAGAAGGAGAACATCGCCGCGCCGAGGAGTACGACGAGCCCGCTGA
>DWXU01000234.1:0-6476 GCA_019119065.1 Candidatus Microbacterium pullistercoris
GTCGCGGAAGAAGATCGCGGGCCTCTCGGCGGTGCCGCCAGGGGTGCCGGGTTCGTTCGCGGTCATGGCACGAGGATGGCACAGACCCCCGACATTCGTGACCGGTCACCGGCCCCGGTCACTCCGCGAGCCGCTCGAGCACGCGCACGCCTTCTGCGAGACCGTCTTCCGCACGGATCCTGTCTCCCACCTCGATCGCCCGACGTGCGTAATTCGGAGCACCGACGAGTTGCGCGAGCCGGCCGGCGAAGTCGCGGGCGAGACGCTTAGGTGGCACGGGGGATGGCCCCGCACCGAGCGCGTGCACCCGGGATCCCCAGAACGGCTGATCGCCGAGGAAGGGGACGACGCGGCTCGGCTTCCCAGCGCGCAGCCCCGCGGCCGTGGAGCCCGCGCCGCCGTGATGCACCACGGCTGAGCAGCGAGGGAACAGGACCTCGTGCGGCGCACCCTCGATCATCAGCACGTCGTCGCTCGGTGCGTCGCCGGGCGCGATCCCGCCCCAGCCAGTGGCGACGATGCCGCGCAGTCCGGTGCGCGCGAACGCCTCGAGAACGGCGTCGCGACGCTGTTCCGCGCCCTTTCCGAACCCCATGGATCCGAAACCGACGTAGACGGGAGCATCCCCCGCATCGAGGAAGTGCTGCACGTCCTCGGAGAGATGGCTGTCGGGCGCGTCGAGGAACCAGTATCCGGTGACGTGCGCCGTGGGCGGATAGTCCGCAGGTACAGGGACGACGTGACGGCTGTAGGGGTACAGAACGTGAACGGCGGTGCCGTCGGGGTTCACCAGCGGATTCGTGAAGCGTCCGAAGTCGCCGGCGAGCCCGAGTTGGCGGCGGAAGTCTCTGATCATGCCCGCGTACATGACCGACGACGCCCGCCCGACGGCATAGGTCGCGCGGTTTCCGCGACGCCCGAAGGACGCGCCGCCGAAGAACGGCGCCGGGAACTCGCCCGTCGGCGTATAGAACGGCAGCGGGAGCGACAGCACACCGGGAATTCCAAGCATCTCCGCCAGATGCGGACCCCCGAGGCACTTCGGGTGATACACGATGATGTCGGGCGATCCCGCCTCGGCGGCACGCCGGGTCTCGTCAAGGTGTTGACGCATCGCGTCGCGCATGATTCGCAGGCTTCGCGACGCGTCGCGCACCCCCGACATCTCGGGGAGGAGTTCCTGCACGGCGCGCAGCATGGCGGATCCGGCAGCGACGACGTCGATTCTCCCGGACACGGCCTCTGGCACGAGATCGCTCATCCCGCGTGGAATCGCGAGCGTCACGTCGTGCCCGGATCGGGACAGCGCGCCCGCGAGAGCAGCGTACGGCTGGATGTCACCGCGAGTACCGAAGGTCATGATCAGCGCGCGCATGAGGCGAGCGTACGCCGATCATCCCCGGGACGTCGCGGTCTCTTGACCCCGCGGCCCCTCCCTGTCGCGACTGCGGCGCCTCACACGCGCGCGTCGCGGATCCAGCGGAGCCCCGACTCCAGCAACCGGCGGTCGGCCGTGAGCAGCGTGCAGCGATTGTCGTACGCCTGCGCGGCAAGGAGTCGGTCGAACGGGTCGTGCCGCGCGAGGCCAGGAAGATCCTGCATCGCCGCGGCCTGGCGCGAGTTCAGCGGCATCTCCGACAGCCCCATCTCGCCGAACACCTCGGGAAAACGGTCGCCGCCTGGACGTGGGAGCTTCCCCAGCGCCGACTTGATCGTGATCTCAGCGACCGAGACCGCCGAATAGAAGCTCGGTCCGTTGTTCGCGATGCGCTCGCGTGCCTCCGTGCCCAGGCGGCGGTCGTCGAGATACATCCACAACAGGGCATTGGTGTCGAGGAGGTTCACAGACCCTCGTCCTGCTCGTTGTCCACGCCGAAGAGCTCCCACACCTCTTCGTCCGCGGCGTCGAACGCCTCCTGATCGAACTCGAACTCGTCTTTGCCGAGTCCGAAGATGACCTTCCTGGGTCGGTGCACGACGAGGTCGACCACGGGCGTTCCCGCACGCGCGATCGTCACGGTCTCGCCCTGGAGCACGCGCTCGACGAGCGCCGAGAGCTGAGACTTCGCCTCGTGCATGTTGACCTGCGTGGTCGCTTCCGTTGCCGTCGCCATGCGCCCTAGTCTAGCTTGGCTAAGTTGTCACCGCCAGGGCGCGGCGCGGTCCGCCTCCGTCAGCGGCCGCAGCTCGGCTGGCGGCGGCCACGGCAGCTCGATCAGCTCATACGGAACATCGATCGCGCCGAAGTCGTCGGTCTTCACGACGACTCGTCCCGGGGATCCGTCGATGTCGGGGCGGAACTCGGTCAGCCGCACGCGAATCGGCTGCCCGTTGCGTACCAGGATCCACGGCTCGGCCATCCACGCGAGGCTCGCATTCTCGAGCGTGTCCTCGGCGACGTCCCAGTCGACCGCATCCGTCATGGGCTGCGCGAACAGCGACATCGCCTGCCAGTCGTCGCCAACGGGGCGGATCCACCCCACGAGCTCACGGTCGGAGGCGCGGCGGTGCGGGATCCAGTCGTCGGCGATCGTCATGGCGCCACCGTACGCGAGACGTCGGTCAACGCAACAGCCTCGCGGCGGAGTATGACAGCGATCTCGCGTTATGTACCGCGAACGGAATGGAGGCCCGTTCCCCTTCGTTCGATAGGCTCAGATGGTGAACGACGACGGTGAGAGCTCCCGCAAGCGGCTCACCCGTCGCGCACCTGGGTGGGCGATTGTTGCCGCGCTCGCCTTCAATGGTCTGAGCTCCGCGTTCATGTACACGCTCGTCGTGCCGCTGCAGGCCGAACTGCCGCACTTGTTGAACGCGTCACGCGAGGACACCACGTGGGTCGTCACGATCACGCTCCTCGTCGCCGCCGTCGCCACGCCGATCTCCGGACGCCTGGGCGACATGTTCGGCAAGCGGCGTGTCATCCTCATCCTGCTGTGCGCGCTCGTCCTCGGGTCCCTCATCGCGGCTGTGTCGCAGTCAATCATCGGCATCATCATCGGCCGCGGCCTGCAAGGGATTACCACCGGCGTGATCCCGCTCGGCATCGCCGTCATGCGCGATGTCCTCCCTCCCGCTCGCCTCAGCACGGCGATCGCCTTCATGAGCGCCACGATGGGCGTGGGAGGCGCGGTTGGCCTACCCGTGTCCGCGTTCGTCGCCGAGAACTACGACTGGCACATGCTGTTCTGGATGTCACTCGCGCTCGGCGTCATCGGCTTCGTGGCGATCTGGATCGTCGTGCCGCCCGACACGATCCTGTATCCGGGCCGCATCGACGTCGTCGGCGCCGTCGGCCTCGCGATCGGCCTCTCCGGGCTCCTGCTCTACGTCTCGCGCGGGGCCGACTGGGGATGGGCGTCTCCGATCGCGCTCAGCTCCGTGGCCGTGGGCGTGATCGCCCTGCTCGTATGGGGCTGGTATCAGCTGCGCGTCGACGAACCGCTCGTCGATCTGCGCGTCGCCGCTCGCCCCGCCGTGCTCATCACCAACCTCGCGGCGATCGGCATGGGGTTCGCACTGTTCGGATCCAACATCTCGTTCCCGCAGCTCCTCGAGCTGCCCGCCGACACCGGGGTGGGCTTCGGACTTACGCTGATGGAGGCGGCGCTGTGCATCATGCCGTCGGGCCTGATCATGATGAGCCTCGCTCCGCTGTCCGGCCGCCTGGAGCGCCTGCTCGGGCCACGCGCGCTGTTCACGCTCGGCACCATCGCAATCGTCGTCGCCTACGGCTTCGTGCTGCTCTGGTCGACCGAGGTCTGGCACATCGTCATCGCGAACTGCCTCATCGGCGTCGGCATCGCCTTCTCGTTCGCAGCGATGCCGATCATCATCATGCGATCCGTGCCCGCCAACGAGACGGGCGTCTCGAACGGGCTCAACGCGCTCTTCCGCTCGGTCGGCACCTCGAGCGCCGCCGCTGTGATGGGCGGCGTGCTCGCCGCCATGAGCGTTCCGCGCAATGGCGTCGGCGTCCCCACCGCTGCCGCATTCGCGACCTGCTTCTGGATCGCCATCGCCGCCGCGCTCGTCGCACTGGTGCTGACCCTCGTCATCCCGCGCGCACGCGCCGATGAGGAATACACCTCGATGCCGCGCCGCTGAGCGCATCCCCGCTACTGGGTCGCCACACATTGCAGGATTTCGGCGCGTCAACCTGCAATCTCTGGCGACCCACCGTCTGGCCCCTGAATGGGTCGCCAGAGATGGCGACGAAGACGCGTGCGGGAGCGCAAAGTGTGGCGAGTCACATCGGAGCGGCATCTCGCGGTGCGGCCCGTCGCCTTGCGGCGCTGAGCGTTACGCCGTGACGAACATGTAGCCGCGGTCGGCCTCGAAGCCGCCGATCTTGAGCCCGCGGTTCGTGAGCACCGCCATCTCGCGTCGCAACTTCATGCGCCACGAATGGGCCTCGGCGGGATCCTCGCGACGCATCTGCTCGACATCGCGCGGAATGGAGAGCGTCTCGACGACGTCGCCGTTCTGCGGATGCTTCGCGATGTCGGCGAGCGCCCACTTGACGTCGAGGCGGTCGCTCTCGTCGCCCGCGTCACCGCCGCCGAAGATTCCGTACTGGTTCACGGCGTAGCCCGTGACCTTCGCGCCCAGCACCGTGAGGAAGAAGTGGGCGTTGCGGGCGATGAGCGGATCGAATGTCCACGTCACGTTGCCGACGCCGCGTGAGAGCGCCCACTGACGCTGGTGCTCCTTAAGTTCGCGGCCCCAGCCGCGGCCACGGAACTCCGGCAGCAGCGCAGTGATGTGCGAGTGCATCGATCGGCTCGAGGGCTCGCCGAAGAACGCCACCGAGGCGCCGACCATGCGGCCCTCGTCGAAGAACCCGACGGCGTAGTTGCCCGACTGCTGCAGAGCGCGCAGCGTGCCGGCGTCCACAACCCGCTCGGGTCCACGGATCGCGTCGAGCACCCCCTGCGCCTCGAGAATCAGTTCGACAGTGTCCAGCTCACGAATCTCGCGCATACCCCCAGCGTAGTCCGCCGTGTTCCTCGCTGCGTTGTCGTCGCTCACCGGGCGCCCGGCCCGCCATCACTCCTCCGCCTTGCGAGAAACACGGCGGAGCCGCAACACCGCCGTCGCCCACGGACCTGCGGCCCTACTCCCCGTAGACCTCCTGCGCGATGCGGAAGGCCGTGTTGGCGGCCGGCACCCCGCAGTAGATCGCGGACTGCAGGATGATCTCCTTGACCTCGTCCACCGTGAGGCCGTTGCGCAGCGCCGCACGGAGGTGCATGGCCAGCTCCTCGTCGTGACCGTGGGCGATGAGCGCCGTGATCACGACCGCCGATCGCAGGCGTCGCTCCAGGCCGGGGCGCGTCCAGATCTCGCCCCACGCATAGCGCGAGATGAAGTCCTGGAACTCCTCCGTCAGCGGCGTCTGGTTCGCGGTGGCACGGTCGACGTGCTCGTCGCTCAGCACCTCACGGCGCACGACCATGCCGTTGTCATAGCGCTCGGCATCGGTGATTCCCTCACCCATCGGACGGCTCATCGGCTGCTCCCTTCGAAGAACGTCACCAGCTCGGTCGCGACCTCGACCGGCTTCTCTGCGGGCGCGAGGTGCGCCGCGTCGTCGATCCCGACAAGGCGCGCGTCAGGCACGGCCGCGGCGATCGCCTCGGAGTCTGCCTTCGGCGTCGCGGTGTCGTCGGATCCGTACATCACCAGCATCGGCCGGGTGACGGATCCGAGCTGGTCGCGCACGTCGAACTCCGCGAGCGCCTCACAACACGCGGCGTACCCCTCGTCGTCGGCGTCGGACAGCGTGTGCAGCAGTCGGCCCGTGATGTCGGGGCGCGCGGCGATGGATCCCGGAGCGAACCAGCGGCCCGCGGACGCGCTGATCAGCACGGGCGTGCCCTGCGCGCGCACCGTGGCCGCGCGCTCGAGCCAGGCCTCGGCCCCGGCGGCGAAGTTGGGACCGCTGCAGACGACGGCGACCGCGCGCAGGAGATCGCCGTGACGAATGGCGAGCGCCTGGGTGACGGCGCCGCCGAGCGAGACGCCGGCCGCGAAGACGGGCTCGCCGAGGGAACGCACGGCGTCCGCCACGGCATCGGCGAGGTCCTCGACCGTGAACGGCCCGGTCGGCGGCTTCGAGGCGCCATGGCCGGGCAGGTCCCAGGTCACGACGCGGAAGCGCTGGGCCAGGATCGGCACGACGTCCTCCCAGAGCACCGCGCTCGCGGTGCCGAGCGAGGGTCCGAGGACGATGAGGGGCGCGCCCTCGGCGCCGATGGGCTCAGTGACGGCGAGATCCGGACGTGCCACGATGCTCCTTCATTCGGGATCGGTGAACGGGCCTGAGAGACCGATGTAGTCGTCCGGATCCAACAACTCCGGGGCGACGAGGTCGGCGATCGGCACGCCGTCGGCGACGCGGGCGACCACCTCTGCCGCGCGTTCGCGGCCGAGCGCAACGGCCAGTCGCTCGGAGACGATGAGCCCGCCGGTCG
>DWXU01000235.1:0-36587 GCA_019119065.1 Candidatus Microbacterium pullistercoris
GTTTCGGTGAGTTCTCGGAGCGCCGCCCACCGCGGATCGATGGGGTCTTGCGCCACGCCAGGTGACTCGGTCAGCTCCTCGCCCGTGACGGGGTCAAGACCCGGGCAGTCCGGCCGACACACCGGCTGAAACGGAAGCGACAATACAATCGCATCCCTGACCAGAGTTTCAAGATCCACGTGGTCGTCTTGAAGCTCGAAGTCAGGGGTTTCGTCTCCAGGATACTCGAAAAGCTCCTGGAACTCGACTTCGACCGGCTGCGCGACCTCGCGCAGGCAGCGGCTGCATTCGCCCTCGTACGTCGTGCGCGCCGTACCCGACACGAGGATCCCCTCGTGGACGGACTCGAGGCGGACGTCGAGTGCGAGCTCACTTTCGGCCGCGACCGACACGACACCCTCGCCCCAGCGTTCGGGTACGGGGATCGTGAACACGTGCTCGCGCATGTCGCCCGGTCGCCGCACGATCTCGCGCGCGGGCAGCACGAACGGCCCGTTCAGGTGATTCTTCACGGCTTCAGCCTACGTCCGGACGCGCTCAGAAGTCGCTGGGCGACGAATCGTTCAGATAGCGCACGACCGCCGGCGGAACGTACGGCGAGACGTCGCCGCCGAGGCTGGCGACCTGGCGCACGAGCGAGCTCGACACGACCGAGTTCGCGGGATCCGCGAGGAGGAACACCGTCTCGACGCCGGCGAGGTGATTGTTCACGATGGCCATCGGCGTCTCGTACGCGACATCCTGCTGCGAGCGGATGCCCTTCACCAGCACGCCGGCGCCGACCTCCTGCGCGTAATCGACGAGCAGACCGACGCTCCAGGATCCGACGACGACCTTGCCTGCCAGCCCCTCCTCCTCGATCGACTGCTCGAGCAGTCGCAGGCGAAGCGCGCTCGGGAGCATCCCCTCCTTGTCGGGGTTGTGCACGACCAGCACGTGGATCTCGTCATAGAGACCCGCGGCACGACGGATGATGTCGAGATGCCCGAGTGTCGGCGGGTCGAAGGATCCGGGGACAACGGCGATCCGATTGCTCATGCCTCCAGCCTAGGCTGTGTTGCATGGAAGAAGCCGTCCTCAGTTCTTCCGGAGAGCGGCGCGTTCGGCCTCGCCGAGTCGGGTCGTCAGCATCGTGGCGAGCCCCGCGTGCGTGTCGAGCGCGGGGTCGTCGGCGAGGATCCGCTCGGCCAGCTCGCGCGCGCGCTCGATCAGCGGTGCGTCCTTGATGACCCGCAGCAGCCGCAACGAGGAGCGCGACCCCGACTGCGCGCCGCCGAGGACGTCGCCCTCGCCACGGAGCTCGAGGTCGACCTCCGCCAGTTCGAAACCGTCGGTCGTCGCGGCCACGGCGTCGACGCGCTCGCGCGCCGGTGTGCCCTCGAGGGCGTCGGTGACGAGCAGGCAGAGTCCGGGGATCCGCCCCCGCCCGACGCGCCCGCGCAGCTGGTGGAGCTGCGAGACGCCGAAGCGGTCGGCATCGAGGATGATCATCGTCGACGCGTTCGGCACGTCGACGCCGACCTCGATCACGGTCGTCGCCACCACGACGTCGATCTCACCGTGCGCGAACGCCTGCATGATGGCGTCCTTCTCGTCGCTCGGCATCTTGCCGTGGAGGGGCCGGATGCGCAGATGCGAGGTCGCGGGTTGCTCGCGAAGCGAACTGGCGACCTGCACGACGCCGAAGCGAGGGCCGCGCTGGCTCTCCTCCGGGTCAACCGGGACATCGTCGACGTCATCCTCCACGACCGCCGTCGAGTCGCCGGCCTCGACGTCGATCGCCGCGCACACAACGAACACCTGGTGTCCTTTCGCGACCTCCTCGGCCGCGCGCTGCCAAACTCGGCCGAACCATGCCGGCTTCTCCGCGAGCGGCGCGACGAAGGTCTCGATCCCCGCTCGGCCGGGCGGCATGGTGCGGATCGTCGACACATCCAGGTCGCCGAACACCGTCATCGCGACCGTGCGCGGGATCGGCGTCGCGGTCAGCACGAGCACGTGCGGGTGGGTGCCCTTCGCCCGCAGCGTCTCGCGCTGCTCCACACCGAAGCGGTGCTGCTCGTCGACGACGACGAGCCCGAGGTCGGCGAACGTCGTCTTGTCGCTCAGCAGCGCGTGCGTGCCGACGACGATGCGCGCTTGGCCCGACGCCACGCGCAGCGACGCCTTCCGCCGTTCCGCCGTCGACATCTGGCCCGTGAGCAGCGTCGGCATCAGCTCGGCCGCCATGTCCGGGCCGAGCATCCTCGTGATCGACCGCAGGTGCTGCGCCGCGAGCACCTCCGTCGGCGCGATGAGCGCACTCTGCCCGGTGGAGTCGGCAACCTGCAGCATGGCGCGCAACGCCACGAGGGTCTTCCCGGAGCCGACCTCGCCCTGAATCAATCGATTCATCGGCGCCTCGCCGACGAGGTCGGCGGCGAGAGTCGCTCCCACGCCCTGCTGGTCGGGCGTCAGCACGAACGGCAGCGACGCATCGAACCGCGACAAGGGGCCGCCCGCCACGGCCGGGCGCGCCGTCGCCGACATCGCACGCACGAACCACCGCTGCTGCAGCAGCGCCGTCTGCATCACGAGCGCCTCGTGCAGACGGAGCGTGTGGCGCGCGCGATGCACATCGGCCTCGGTGCGCGGGCGGTGGATCCGCTCGAGTGCGTCGCGCGCCGCGAGCGCCTTGTGCTCCCGCCGCGCATCGTCCGGCAGCGGATCCGGCACGTCGCCGAGGTCGTCAAGCACTGAGCTGATGACCTTCTGAAGCTGCCACGTCGGCAGCGTCGCGGTCGCCGGATAGAACGGCAGGGGACGCTCCGCGAAATCCTCCGCATTCTGATGCGCTTCGAGCTCGTCGTCGAACAGCTGATAGTCCGGATGCGAGAACTGCAGCTGGCCGCGGTACTCCCCCACCTTCCCGGAGAAGATGCCGCGCGCGCCGGGGACCAGTTCCTTGGCGCGCCAGGCCTGACCGAAGAACGTCAACGACATCTCACCGAAGCCATCTCCGATGACGACCTCGAGCAGCGTCCCGCGCCGGTTGCGCATCGGACGTGAGTTCGCGCGGCGCACCTCAGCGACGATCGTGGCCGTCTGCCCGAGAGGAAGTTCGAGAATGGGCGTGAGGTCGCCGCGCTTCGCATAGCGGCGGGGGTAATGCCCTACCAGGTCACCGACGGTCGACATCGCAAAGGCGCGCGCGAGCGAGTTCGCCAGCTTCTGCCCGACCGCGTCTGCGAGCGGGGTCTCGAGAGCCAACGTCATGAATCGATCCTACGGTCGACCCCCGACGCGCGAGGCGCCGCCCGTAGGCTGGATCCGTGACCCGCATCATCTCGGGCCGCGCGAGCGGCACCCGCCTCGACGTGCCCGCGAACGGCACGCGTCCCACGAGTGACCGCGTGCGCGAGTCCCTCTTCTCTGCGCTCGAGGCGACGGGGATGCTGCCGGACGCGGTCGTCGTCGATCTCTACGCCGGATCCGGCGCCCTCGGGCTCGAGGCGCTCAGCCGAGGAGCCGCGCGCGCCGACGTCGTCGAGCGCGACCGCAAGGCAGCCGCCGTCGCCCAGCGCAACGCCGACCGCGTCGCGCGCGCGACGGGATCCGAAGCCGTCGTGCACACGTCGGCCGTCGCCGCGTTCCTGCGCGCATCCTCGCGTCGGTACGACATCGCGTTCGTCGACCCGCCGTACGATCTCCCGGACGCCGAACTCGCGGCGTCGCTCGACGCGCTGCGTCCGCTCCTCGTCGACGACGCGCTCGTGATCGTCGAACGTGCGTCGCGGTCGGGACCACCCGCGTGGGAGGAGGCGCACCTGCGCGCCGTCCGCGACCGGCGGTACGGCGACACGACGTTGTGGTGGGGCGAACCCACCGTCGCCATAGGCTGAGCAGATGAGCGAACGCGAGACGGTCGGTGAACTGTCCGAGGGCGAGATCCTGCGGCGCATCCTCGCGCGCACGGGCCGCGCGAAGGTGACCGAGGTGGGCCCCGGCGATGACGCGGCAGTGCTCGCCGTCACCGGATCGGTCGTCGCCACGACCGACACGCTCGTCGACGGTCCCGACTTCCGACGCGAGTGGTCGACGGGGTACGACCTCGGCTGGAAGGCCGCCGCGGTCAATCTCGCGGACGTCGCGGCGATGGGCGCCCGCGCGACGAGCCTGCTGGTCGCCCTCGCCGTGCCTGGAGAGACACCGGTCGGCGAGATCGAGGCGATGGCCGACGGACTGCGCGAGGCGTGCGATGCGCTCGCCCCCGGCTGCGCCGTCGTCGGCGGTGACCTCACGCAGTCATCCGTGCTCACGATCGCCGTGACCGCACTCGGCGACACCGATGGACGCCCGCCCGTGCTGCGCTCCGGCGCGCGACCCGGCGACGTCCTCGCGATCGCCGGCGACGTGGGCGTGTCGGCGCGTGGTCTCGACGTGCTGTTCGAGCGCTACGACGGATTCCCTCCGGCGTTCGACGAGATGAGCGACGCGGACCGACACGCCGTGGGGCGCCATCTTCGTCCCCATCCTCCGCTGACGAGCGGTCCCGCGGCGGCAGTCGCCGGCGCCACGGCGATGCTGGACGTCTCGGACGGCCTCGCGCTCGACGCGTCACGCATCGCTGACGCGTCGAACGTGACCCTCGACCTGCGTGCGGCCGCGCTCGGGGACGATCCGGCGCTCGCCCTCCGCGGCGGCGAGGATCACGCGCTGCTCGCGACGTTCCCGCCGTCTGCCGTTCCTGCGGATTTCCGCGAGATCGGCCGCGTCACCGCACGCTCTCACGCCGCTGTCACGGTCGACGGATCCCCCTACCGCGGGCGCGGCGGCTGGGACCCGTACCGTGACTGGTCCGCCACAGCCGGCTGAAAATGACGCGGATGCACCGAAAACGCGTCGTTTTCGGTGCATCCGCGTCATTTGACGGAGGCAGAGAAGTCAGTTCGTCCCCAGCGGACACAATCTAGGCTGAAGACGTGATTCGTCGTCTGTTCGCGCTCGCCGCACTCGGCGTCGCTCTTGTAGCCGCCGGCTGCACCCCGACGGTTCATCTCGAGCCCGCTCCGCATGCGAATGACCCGCGCTGCGCCGACGTCTCCGTGCGCGTGCCCGACGCCATCGCGTCGTTCGATCGCGTCTGGACCGACGCGCAATCGACCGCGGCGTGGGGCGATCCGAGCGCCGTCCTCTTCACGTGCGGCCTCGAACCACCGGCCCCGTCGACACTCCAGTGCGTGTCGATCGGCGGCGTCGACTGGATCGTCGATGACAGCGAGTTTCCCAATCTGCGACTGACGACCTACGGGCGCACCCCCGCCGCCCAGGCCTACGTCGACACGGAGGCCGTCAGCAGCAATGATGTCCTCAGCAGCCTCAGCAACGCCGCCACCATGCTCACGCAGGACGGTCGCTGCACGACGTACGACGAGGCCGAGGTGGTCGACGAGGACGCGCCACAGACGGGCTGATCAGGCGGTGTGGGCGCGCCCGAGCTCGATGAGCTCCGAGATCAGGTCGGCATAGCTGAGACCCGACGCGATCCAGCACTTCGGGTACATCGAGATGGGCGTGAAGCCCGGCATCGTGTTGAGTTCGTTCACGACGATCTCGCCGTCGTCGGTGAGGAAGACGTCCACCCGCGCCAGGCCGCGCCCCTCGACCGCGTCGAACGCCCGCGCCCCGATGTCGCGGATCCGCTCGATCTGTTCGTCCGTGAGGTCGGCCGGGCACACGACCTCGGCCCCGTCGCCGCCGAGGTACTTGCCCTCGAAGTCGTAGAACTCGCGCGTCGTGACGACGATCTCGCCCGGAAGCGAGGCGCGCGTCGGCGCCGATCCGCGGCCTTCGAGGACCGCGACCTCGATCTCGCGCCCGCGCATGCCGCGCTCGACGAGGATCTTGTCATCCTCGCCGAAGGCTGTGCGCATCGCGCCGTCGAGCTCGTCAGGGCCGTGCACCTTGGAGACGCCGACGCTGGATCCGGCGCGCGCCGGCTTGACGAACACCGGGTAGCCGAGCGCCGTCACATCGTCGCGGACGATGTCTGGCTCGGCGGCCCAGCGTCGCGACCGCACGACGATGCCGGGCGCGACCGCGATCCCTGCGTCGTGCAGCGCGATCTTCGTGAAGTGCTTGTCGAGGCACACCGCGGAGTCGAGCACGCCGGCTCCCGCGTACGGGATCGCAAGCGTGTCGAGGAAGCCCTGGATCGTGCCGTCCTCGCCGTGCAGGCCGTGCAGGATCGGAAGGACGACGTCGACGGCGCCGAGGTCGTCGACCGTGCCGTCGGCGCGGCGCACGCGCAGCGCCCGATCGTCACCCGGCATCGGCCACAGGATCCGGGTGCCGTTGTCGACGACCTCAGGGAGCTTGTGCGCGTCGAGGCGGAAGCGGTCCGGATCGTCCTGTTCGAGGACGAAGACGCCCTCCCGCGTGATGCCGACGGGGATGACACGGTACCGGTCGCGGTCAATTGCGCCGAGCACGCCCCCCGCCGTCGCCGAAGAGATCTCGTGCTCGCTCGACCGCCCGCCGAAGAGCACCGCCACCGTTGCTCGCTGCATGCTGTGTCTCCTCCTGCGGAGTGTCGTCTTCGGTCGTGAGATGCGGCGCGATGTCGCGAGGCTCCATCGTGCCATCCAGCACCATCTTCACCTGCTTCACGATCGGCATGTCGACGTCCTTCGCCTGCGCGAGCTGCAGGATCGGCGCCACCGAACTGAGGCCCTCGGCGGTCTGCTCCATGTGCGCGACGACGTCGTCGAGCGTGTAACCCTGGCCAAGCAGGCGCCCAGCGGTGTTGTTGCGACTGAGCGGCGACTGGCACGTCGCGATGAGATCGCCCAGCCCCGCGAGCCCCTGCATCGTCTCGTACTGACCGCCGTAGGCGACCGCGAAGTCGGTCATCTCGACGAGGCCGCGCGTGATGATCGACGCCTTCGTGTTCTCGCCGTACCCGACGCCGTCGACGATGCCGGTCGCGACCGCGATGAGATTCTTCAGCACGCCGGCGAACTCGGTGCCGGCGACATCGGTGTTCACGAACGTGCGGAAGTAGCTGTTGGACGCCGTGAGCGCCAGACGCGCCGCGGTGTCCGCCGCGTGGGCGGAGACGACGGCGGCGGTTGGCTGTTCCTCGGCGATCTCGCGCGCGAGGTTCGGTCCGCTGATGACGGCGATCCGCGACCGGTCGCAGCCGATGACCTCCTCGACCACCTGACTCATCCGCAGGCCGGTCTGCTTCTCGACACCCTTCATCAGGCTGACGATCGGTGCGTCGGTGCGCGACAGCATCGTCCGCAGCGGCTTGAGCGTCTCGCGCGCGGACTTGCTCGGGACCGAGAGATAGACCTCGTCCACACCGTCCAGCGCGCGCACGATGTCGTGGGTCGCGCGCATCGAACGCGGCAGGTTGATGCCGGGCAGGTAACGCGAGTTGCGCTTCGCCTCGTCGATCTCGCGCGCCATGTCGGGGCGGCGCGCCCACATCATGACGTCCGTGCCGCCGTCCGCGAGGATCTTCCCGAACGTCGTGCCCCAGCTGCCGGCGCCGAGCACGGCGACGCGCGCGCTCACAGGCGCCCCGTCTCGTTCTGGCCGCGGCGCACCGGATCCCAGCGCTCCTTGGGCGGCGTCTCGTCCCGCAGCTCACCGAGCAGCCGGGAGAGCTCGTCCATGAGGCGCGTCGTCGCCTCCGACAGCGCACTCGCCTCGTGGGCACGCCCACGCAGGTCGGACAGGTCCACCGGCTCGCCGACGAGAACGGTGACGCGGCGACGCGGCGGGAAGAGCTTGAGCTTGCCGTAGCGCGGCATGAACTGCTGCTCTCCCCAGTGCGCGACCGGGATCAGCGGGATGTCACCGGCGAGCGCGAGTCGCACGGCGCCCGACTTACCGCGCATCGGCCACAGGTCGGGATCGCGAGTCAGCGTGCCCTCGGGATAGACGATGACGCCGCGCGCGCCCCGCACGAGTTCGCTGGCCTGCTCAATCGACTGCGCCGCGCCGCTCTTGCCGCGAGTGACGGGCACCATGCCGGTCGCCTTCAACGCTGCGCCAAGCACCGGCACGCGAAACAGGCTCTCCTTCGCCATGAAGCGTGGCGCTCGCCCCATCTTCCAGGTCGCGACCGCCACGGTCAGCGGGTCGATCTCGCTGTGGTGGTTCGGCGCCATCACGTACGCGCCGTCGCGCGGGAGGTGATCGGCGCCGCGGATCTCGATCCTCGCGAGCCACCCCACGATCGGCACCACGATCATGGCGAGGAGCCAGAACAGGCTGGGGCGGGTCTTCTCTCGGGAGGCTCTGCCCACGATCACCCCACGATGTCGAAGTCGGCACCGAGAGCGGTGAGCTTGTCGAAGAACTTCTCGTATCCGCGGCGGATGATGCCGACGTTCGACACGCGCGAGGTGCCCTCCGCCGCGAGGGCGGCGATCACGTAGGCGTAGCCGCCTCGCAGGTCGGGCACGATGATCTCGGCACCGCGCAGGGCGGTGGGCCCGGTGATCACGGCGGCCTGCTCGAGCTCGCGGCGCGGCACGCGACGGTCGTCGCCGGCCAGGCCGTCGGGGTGCACGACGATGTTGGCGCCCATCTGGTTGAGCGCGGCCGTGAAGCCGAGCCGGTTCTCGTACACGGTCTCGTGCACGGTCGACACGCCTTCAGCCTGCGTCAGCGCCACGATGAGCGGCTGCTGCCAGTCGGTCATGAAGCCCGGGTGCACGTCGGTCTCGACCATCACCGGGCGCAGCGGGGTCTTCGCGCGGCGGAACGTGATGCCGTCGTCGCGGATGTCGAATTCGCCGCCGACCTTCCGGAAGACGTTGAGGAACGTGAGCATCTCGTACTGGCGAGCGCCCTTGACGAAGATCTCGCCGTCGGTTGCGAGGGCGGCGCAGGCCCAGCTCGCGGCCTCGTTGCGGTCGAAGAGGCTGCGGTGCACGTAGCCGCCGAGCTCATCGACGCCCTCGATGAAGATCACGCGGTTCGGCTCGTACGAGATGATCGCGCCCATCTTCTGCAGTACGCCGATCAGATCCATGATCTCGGGCTCGATCGCGGCGTTGCGCAGCTCGGTGACGCCCTTCGCACGCACGGCCGTGAGCAGCACCTGCTCCGTCGCGCCGACGCTCGGATACGGCAGCTCGATGTTCGCGCCGTGGAGCCCGTCGGGTGCCGACAGCCGGATCCCGTTGGGCTGCTTGTCGACGACGGCGCCGAACTCGCGCAGCGCGTCGAGGTGGAAGTCAATCGGACGATCGCCGATGCGGCATCCGCCGAGGTCGGGGATGAACGCCTGACCGAGCACGTGCAGCAGCGGGCCGCAGAACAGGATCGGGATCCTGCTGGATCCCGCGTGCGCGTCGATCTCCTCGAAGCCGGCGGACTTCGCGCGGGTCGGGTCGAGCACCAGGGATCCCGGCTCCTCGCCCTCTGTGACCGTCACGCCGTGCACGCCGAGCAGCGAGCGCACGACCTCGACATCGCGGATCTCCGGAACGTCACGCAGCGTGGACGGCGTCTCGCCGAGCAGCGACGCGACCATGGCCTTCGTCGCGAGATTCTTCGCGCCCTTCACGTCGACCTGACCGCGCAGCGGCCGACCGCCGCGGATCTCGAGGACGTCTCCGAGCGTCGGAGCCGCCTGCGCCTGCGTGTCGCCTATGAGCGTCATTCTCGTGGATCCTCACTGCCTTCCGGCGAACCCGCCACCCCGGGTCTCGGGATGGCGTCCCAGGCTCACGGAACCGGGAGGGTCCGCGGCCGCCACGCCTCGCGGCGGGCCTCGAACTGCGTGATCTTGTCTTCGTGTCGCAGCGTGAGCCCGATGTCATCGAGCCCTTCGAGGAGCCGCCACCTAGTGTAATCGTCGATCTCGAAGGGGGCCGTGAAGTCACCGAGCGTCACTGTGCGCTCAACAAGATCGACCGTCATCTCGACGCCGGGGTTCGCGTCGATCGCCGTCCAGAGCCTCTCGAGCGTGTCGTCGGAGACGACGCCGGCCACCAGTCCCTGCTTGCCCGCGTTGCCGCGGAAGATGTCCGCGTACCGCGTACTGAGTACGACCCGGAAGCCGTAGTCGCGGAGCGCCCACACCGCGTGTTCGCGGCTGGATCCCGTTCCGAAGTCGGGGCCGGCCACGAGCACCGATGCGCCCCGGAAGGACTCCTGATTCAGCACGAAGTCCTCGTGCTGACGCCATTCTGCGAAGAGTGCATCCTCGAAACCCGTCTTCGTCACACGTTTGAGATAGACCGCGGGGATGATCTGGTCGGTGTCGACGTTCGAGCGCTTCAGCGGCGCGGCGACGCCCGTGTGTGTCGTGAACTTCTCCATGTCAGGCTCCTACCAGCTCACGGTCATCGGCGTTCTCGAGATCGCTCGGGCTCGACAGCGTGCCGCGCACCGCGGTCGCGGCCGCGACGAGCGGTGAGACGAGGTGTGTGCGTCCGCCCTTGCCCTGGCGTCCCTCGAAGTTTCGGTTGCTCGTGGAGGCGCAGCGCTCCCCCGGCGCGAGCTGATCGGGGTTCATCCCCAGACACATCGAGCACCCGGCGAACCGCCATTCCGCGCCGAAATCCGTCACGATCTTGTCGATGCCCTCGGCCTCGGCCTCCAAGCGCACGCGCGCGGATCCCGGCACGACCATGACGCGGACGCCGTCGGCCTTCGTGCGGCCTTTGATGATCGACGCGAACGCGCGCAGATCCTCGATTCGGCTGTTGGTGCAGGACCCCATGAAGACCGCGTCGACGGGAATGTCCTTCATCGGCGTGCCCGGCGTGATGTCCATGTACTCGTAGGCGCGCTCGGCCGCCTGGCGCGACGCCTCATCGGCGAAGCTCTCCGGCAACGGCACGGAGTCGCTCAGCGAGACGCCCTGCCCCGGGTTCGTCCCCCATGTGACGAAGGGTTCGAGGTCGTCGGCGTCGATGAACACCTCGGCGTCGAACGTCGCTCCGTCGTCGGTGGGCAGCGTCTTCCAGTACGCGACGGCCTCGTCCCAGTCGGCACCGGTTGGCGCGTGCGCGCGTCCCTTCACATACTCGAAGGTGGTCTCGTCCGGCGCGACCATGCCCGCGCGAGCGCCGGCCTCGATCGACATGTTGCACACGGTCATCCGTCCCTCCATCGAGAGGGCGCGGATCGCGGATCCACGGTATTCGAGCACGTATCCCTGGCCGCCACTCGTGCCGATCTTCGCGATGACGGCGAGGATGATGTCCTTCGCGGTCACACCCGGCTTCAGCTCGCCCTCGACGTTGATCGCCATCGTCTTGAACGGCTTGAGTGAGAGCGTCTGCGTCGCCATGACATGCTCGACCTCGCTGGTGCCGATGCCGAAGGCGAGGGCGCCGAACGCGCCGTGCGTCGAGGTGTGGCTGTCGCCGCAGACGACCGTGATGCCGGGCATCGTCAGCCCGAGCTGCGGGCCCATCACGTGCACGATTCCCTGCTCCACGTCACCGAGCGAATGCAGCCGCACCCCGAACTCCTCGGCGTTATTTCGCAGTGTGTCGACCTGCGTCCGGCTGGTGAGGTCGGCGATCGGCCTGTCGATGTTGAGCGTCGGGGTGTTGTGGTCCTCCGTGCCGATCGTCAGGTCGAGCCGGCGCGGCGTGCGTCCCTCGGCGCGCAGGCCGTCGAACGCCTGCGGGCTCGTCACCTCATGAATGAGGTGCAGGTCGATGTAGATCAGGTCGGGCTCCTGGCCCTCACCGCGGACGACGACGTGGTCGTCCCACAGCTTCTCGGCCAGTGTGCGGGGGCGATTCGGGGTATCAACGCTCATTTTCGTTCCCTCTCTCCTGAGACGTCGTGGGTGTCGGCCGTCGACTGACTCCGCGACGGGAGGGCCTAGAGCGTGATCCCGTCGCGGCAGATAAGGAGGAGACTCTTGTGCCGCACCCCTTGACAATAACAGAGTGCTCACCCCTGATCGCCCGAAGGGCGCCCGAGATGAGCACTCTGCTCAGGACAGCATGTCGGGACCGATCATTCCTTCGTCACGCCACGCTTCCGTTCGATGCGGCTCACCGCGATACTCGCGACGGTGGAGACGACGATCGCACCGGCGATGACCCCGAGCGAGGTCCAGTTGCTGATCACGGGCACCCATTCGATGTGCTCGCCGCCGTTGATGAACGGCAACTCGTTCACATGCATCGCATGGAACACGAGTTTCACACCGATGAAGGCGAGGATGAAGGCGACACCGTACTTGAGGTAGCGCAGTCGCTCGAGCAGGTCACCCAGCAGGAAATAGAGCTGCCGGAGGCCCATCAGCGCGAACAGGTTCGCCGCGAACACGAGGAACGGCACCTGCGTGATGCCGAAGATCGCGGGGATCGAGTCGATCGCGAAGATCACGTCCGTCACGCCGATCGAGAGGAACACGATCAGCATCGGGGTCAGCATCTTCTTCCCGTTCACGGTGGTGCGCAGCTTGGCGCCGTCGTAGGAATCGTGAATCGGGATGAACCGCCGCAGCAGCCGCACGAGGAAGGTCTCCTTCTTCGCATCGTCGTCATGTCCCCTCTCGAAGATCTGACGCGCGGCGGTGTACACGAGGAACGCGCCGAAGATGTAGAAGACGAAGCTCCAGCGTTCGATGAGGGCAGCGCCCACGAGGATGAACGCCGCGCGCAGGATCAGCGCGATGATGATGCCGACCATCAGCACCTCTTGCTGATACTTCCGCGGCACCGAGAACTGCGACATGATCAGCACGAAGACGAACAGGTTGTCGATCGACAGGCTGTACTCCGTCAGCCAGCCCGCAACGAATTCGACAGCGTGGTCCGCGTCACCGATCGCCCACAGCACGCCGGCGAAGACGAGCGCGAGCGTGACGTAGAAGCCGACCCACAGCGCCGACTCGCGGGTCGACGGGATGTGCGGTCGCTTCAGGATCAACAGCAGGTCGGCGATCAGGATGACGACGAGCAGCGCGAGCGCGCCGATCTGAAACGCGAGGGGAATTTCCAACGGTGGTCCTTTCGGGGTGCGGTGACGTCCGAAAGTCTCTCCCCGCACCCGGAGGTGCGCCACGCGCCCGGAGCCTCTTGGATGGAGCTCGTCCTGACGATGCGCGCGAAGTTCGGGATACTCCCTCTCGCGGTGTCTACCCTACCGCCCCACCGGGGCGGTACTGGCAGGGAAGACGCCGAAAGCCCGGACTCGCGTCCGGGCTTTCGAATGTGCGTGACCCCAGCGGGATTCGAACCCGCGTTACCGGCGTGAGAGGCCAGCGTACTAGGCCGCTATACGATGGGGCCGCATCTTCTTTCCGTTGTTCCGCTCTCGCGGCAACCCCCCCAGCATACATTGCGCTTCGGCGCCTCTCCAAATCCGGCCGCCCGCCCTCTCCCCCTCGGGCGTGTCTTCCCCGCCAGGGTGGTCGATCTGCGTCCTGACGGCTGGCATGCTCGACATATGCACGTCACAAAGCACCCGCACGCGTTTCTCACCGTCGAGCGATCCGGCGAGACCCTCGTGATCGATCCCGGCGGTCTGACCCCGGCTCTGACAGACCTCGACGGCGTCGTCGGCGTGGTCGTGACTCACGAGCATGCCGACCATTGGACGCCGGAGCACCTGCGCCGGCTCCGCGACGAGTTCCCGGACGTCCCGATCTACACAACCGCGGCGACCGCGGCCGCCGCTCCCGTCGAGACCACCGTCGTCTCCCCCGGAGACGCGGTGCGCGCCGGTGTGTTCGAACTCACGTTCTTCGGCGGCACCCACTGCGAGATCCACTCGTCGATCCCCCTCATCGACAACGTGGGCGTCTTGGTCGACGGCGCGCTGTATTACCCGGGGGATTCGTACGCGGTGCCGACCGGCGTCGACGTCGCGATGCTGGCCGCTCCCATCGGCGCTCCCTGGCTGAAGATCGGCGAGGCGATGGACTTCGTCCTCGAGGTGGCGCCCCGCGCGGCCTTCGGAACACACGATGGCACCCTCTCCCCGGCGGGGTTGCGCATGCACCGCGAGCGGCTCGCGTGGGCGACCGCGCAGGGTGGCGGTACGTTCCACGAACTCGACGCGGGCGACACCATCGACATCTGAACCTGGCCCTCGACGCGCGCAGTCGATAGCCTGCTCGCATGAGCGTGACGGTGCGCAGATGGTGGCAGTGCGCCCTCGACGTCGAGTCACTTGCGGTTCCGGCCGTCGAGATCGCCGCGGACGAGGCGGCGCGCCTGTCCGCTGCGCGGGGCCGCCCCGCGCGGGTCGAGACGACCGCTGAGCTCGTCCGTGCCGCCTTCGGCGCTTTCACCCACCTGCGGGTGAACGGCCGCACCGTGAATCCGTGGGCGCCGCTGTCGGGGTTCGTCGAGACCCGCGATGGCGTGCTTCGCACACACGCGAACTATCCGCATCATGCGGAGGCGATTGCGCGCGCCACCGGCGCATCCGATCGCCCGTCGCTCGACGACGTCGCGACAGCATGGCGCGTCGACGACCTCGAAGCCGCGATCCTCGACGCGGGCGGCGTCGCGACACGCGTGCGCACCGAGGAGGAGTGGCGCGAGCACCCGCACGAGGTCGCAACGGCCGGCGACCGGTGGGTCGAGGTCTCCCCCGCCGAGGAACGTGCGCTGCCGCCCGCGGCCACGATGCCCCTCGACGGGATCCGGGTCCTGGACCTCACGCGCGTGCTCGCCGGCCCGTCGGCATCTCAGCTGCTCGCGTGCCTCGGCGCCGATGTCCTGCGGATCGATCCGCCGCGGACGCCGGAGCCGCTCGTGCAGCACCTCGTCACCGGCATGGGCAAGCGCTCCGCCGTCACGGATCTCGATGACCGCGCAGACGACGTGCTCGAGCTCGCTCGCTCGGCCGACGTCGTCCTGCTCGGGTACCGCCCCGGTGCCCTCGATCGGTTCGGGCTGTCTCCCGAGGCGCTCGTGTCAGAGACGCCGTCGCTCATCGTCGGGTCGCTGTCGGCATGGGGCGAGCACGGTCCGTGGGGCCACCGGGTCGGCTTCGATTCGATCGTTCAGGCAGCGACGGGGATCGCCGACGCCTGCCGTACCGCCGACGGATCACCCGGGGCGCTGCCCGTTCAGGCGCTCGACGTCGCGACCGGCGCCCACCTCGCCGGGCGCGTCATGGGCTTGCTCGCCGATGGTTCCGGCGGCATCATCCGCGCGAGTCTGCTCGGAGCGGCACGCACTCTGCTCGCCCGCGACCGCGTCGCGCACGACGCGGACATTCCGCTCGGCGTGCCGGTCGTGAACGTCTCGTCACCGCACGGCGAACTGCTCGCCGTGCCGCCGCCGCTCCTCGTCGACCGGCGGACGATCGAGCGCGACGTCGGTGAGTACGGCGGCGCGGCGCTCGCCTGGGCGCGATAATCAGCGCACGCGCAGGGCACCCGGCTGGAGCGTGATCTCGAGCGACGTCGTCTCGCCGACATCGTCGCCGTCAACCTCCACCACGCGCGGCTCGGCCAGCTCGAGCGACAGCGAACGGACGCGACGATGCGTCACACTGTCGCTCGACTGCGCATCGGCGCCGCGGCCGAAGGCACGGGCGATACCGTTGTCCCACACGACGTTGCGGAGCGTGTCCATCCAGCCGCCCACACCATCGGCGTCGAGCAGCAGGAGGTCGAGCTCGCCGTCGGAGGGGTCGGCGTCCGGAAGAAGGGTGAAACCGCCCTGCAGCGTGCCGCAGTTGCCGACGATCAGCGTGTGCGCGGACGCGTCTCTGGACTCGCCATCGTCCGCGGTGAGGCGCACGTCGATGACCTCACTGGCCGACACGGCGCGGCCGAGCGCTTCGACGTAAGCGACCCACCCCGCGCGGTCCTTCAGATCGTCGTCGGTCTCTGTGAGCATGTGTGCGTCGATGCCGAAGCCCGCCATGACGACGAACGCGTAGCGCGCCTGTCCCGTGTCAGCCCAGCCGACGTCGATCGTGCGCGGCTCCGCCGTCACGGCGCGTTCGACGGCCGCGGCGACGTCGCCGAGCGGCACCTCGAGGTTCCGTGCGAGGAGGTTGCCGGTTCCGAGCGGGACGACGCCGAGGTCCACGTCTGCGCCGCTCTCCGCGAGATGGGCAGCCACCGCGCGCACGGTGCCGTCACCCCCGGCCGCCAGCACGAGCTCTGCGCCCGCCTCGATCGCGGCGCGAGCGGCCGCGACCCCGGGGTCATCGGGATCCGTCTCGTGCCAGGTGACCGCCGCATCGACGCTCTCGAGCGCCTTCTCGAGCTTGTCCGGAGCGCCCTTCGACGGGTTGAATACGACGCCAATGCGCGTGGATGCCGACATGATCATTCTCCTCATGGTGACCACCGGATGCGGTCGTTACGAGGAGCTTATGCACGCCAGCCGTGACCGGCCAGCAACCACCGACCGATTCGCGCCGCCCGTGCGCCATGATGGAAGGGACCGTCGCCGTCGACGAGTGGGGAGTTCGCCATGGATCCCCGGGACACCGCACGGCACGAGGACATCGGCGGATGGCGCGAACCTGTCCGACTCGAACACCGCACTCACCCCAGGAGGAACGTATGACTGCTCGCATCGACCGCCTGTTTCCGAACCCCGCCGGTGACCTCGACGACGAGGCCCTCCTCGCGGCGTACGCATTCCCGGACACCGTCCCGTGGCTGCGCATGAACTTCGTCTCCAGTCTTGACGGCGCCGCGACGCGCGACGGGCGATCGGCGGGTTTGGGAGGCGACGCCGATAGCCGGGTGTTCACACTCCTGCGCCGCCTCGCCGACGTGGTGCTTGTCGGCGCGGGGACCGTCCGTGTCGAGAAGTACAACGAGATGGAACTCGACGAGGACGCCGTCGCGTGGCGACAGCGCCACGGATTCGCCGCGCAGCCGACCTTCGCCCTCGTCTCGCGGAGTCTCGACGTGGACCCGTCGTCGGCTGTGTTCAGAGACGCACCGGTGCGCCCGATCGTCTACACCGTGGCTGCGGCTCCCGCCGAGCGCCGACAGCGCCTCGCGAACGTCGCCGAGGTGGTCGATGCGGGTGACGCCGACGTCGCGCTCGGGCAGGTCCGCGCGGACCTCGTGCGGCGAGGCCTCGGTCGGATCCACTCCGAGGGCGGCCCGTCGCTGTTCGGCGCGGGGATCGCCGAGGGGGCGATCGACGAGCTGTGCCTGACTCTCGCCCCGTCGCTCGAATCCGGCGATGGCCGGCGCATCGCCGACGCGGCAGAGGCCGCCCCGACCGCCTTTCGGCTCGCGACCCTCCTCAAATCCGGCGACGAACTGCTGCTCCGATACGTCACGGCCTGACCGAAGACGTTGTGCGTTTTCTGACTGCGCGCTGACTGCGCTCCTCAGCGCGGGGTGTAGCGTCGCGCAAAACGTTCGGACGCTCTGGAGGCTCTATGTCGATTTCCCGTTTGCTCGTCGCCGGCACGCTCGTCGGCGCCCTTGCGCTGGCTGGGTGCAGCGCCGGCGCCGAGGATCCTGAGGAGGAGGCGACACCAGCTCCGACGGACGCCGCACCCGCCGCTCCCGAGGCCGATCTCGACGGTCTGCCCGACATCGTTGCCGTCGTCAACGACGAGGAGATCACGCTCGAGGACTTCACGTCGGCGTACGAGCCGCAGCTGCAGCAGGCGTCGATGATGCAGCAGCAGTCGGGCCAGGAGGTCGACCAGGACGAGCTGAAGGTGCAGGTCGCCGACATGCTCGTGAACTCGGCACTGCTGACGCAGGCCGCAACGGCGTCGGGCATCGAAGCGACGGACGAGGATGTCGATGGCGTCCTCAAGGATCTCGCGACGCAGAACGGCCTCGAATCGGTCGACGACGTCATCGCGGCATTCGACGAGCAGGGCATCGCCGAGGAAGACGTCCGCGAAGACGCCGCGGATCAGGTGCGCATCGACGCCTACGTCGCAGCGGAGACCAACGTGGAGGCGCCCAGCGACGAGGAGCTGCGCGAGCAGTACGACCAGATGGTCGAGCAGTCGAAGCAGCAGGGCGGCGAGGGCGAGATCCCGAAGTTCGACGAGGTAAAGCAGCAGCTCGCCGACCAGGCGGTCTCCCAGGAGCAGAACGCGGCTGTGGAGAAGATCGTCACGAAGCTCCGCGAGGACGGGAACGTCGACATCAAGCTCTGACCGGCGCCTTCCCGTCGGCGCTGCCGTCCGTCAGTGCCCGTGGTGGGTGCCGTGCGGCACGGCCATTTCGCCCGGCTCGGTGTCAGCCAGCGCCGGGGTCGTCACGGCCGCGACGGCCATCGCCTGGACGACGATGACGGCGACGAAAGGCATCCGCGACACGGTCGCCGAGATCGGTCGATCACGAGCACGCCGTCGCAGGACGACGGCGGCGGTGATCCCCACAGCGCCATGCAACACGAGCAGCGCGAGGAAGGGCGCCAGACCGATCCTCGCCGCGAACAGCAGCAGGGTCGCTCCTGCCACGATCGCGACGCTCGCGGCCAGCGCGCTGCGCGGAGCGAACACCCGCCGCTCGTGCCGCAGCCACTCCCGCCAGGCCGCCGACCAACAACGCCGCGCCGACCGCGAGGTGGACGATGTTGTGAAGCGGGTTCACCTCGAAGACTCCGAGCAGCAGACTGCCCTCGGTAGCGAGGAACCCAACGCCCATGGTGACGAAGAATCCGAGCACGCCGACCACGAGGTAGACGGCGCCGAAGATCACTCCGACCAGTCGATTCGCTGATTTCATGACGATCTCCTCTTCCATCGTTCGTTGCACGCACAATCGTGAGTGCTCGACGCGACGGAGGCGATGGGGTTGCCGCGCTCGCACGGAGCTGTTATACCGCGCGAACAACGCGACGGCGCCCGCCCGCCCCTGTCAACCCCCACGACGCCATGCGTGCGCACGGCTACCGTGCGGACATGCGCACATCGATCCTCGGCCTCGGGACTGCTGTTCCCGACGGCCATCTCAGTCAGCCCGTTGTCCGAGATTTCTTCGCGTCGCAGCCCGGCACGGACCGGCTGGCGCGCCGGCTGATCGGATCCGTCTTCGATCATTCCGCGATCGACAGCAGATATTCGGTGATCGGTGAGATCGGCGCGCAGCACACGCTGTTCACCGACGACGACGGGAACCTGCTCTCACCGACGACGGGCGACAGAAACGCGCTGTATCGCCGCGACGCCCCGGCGCTCTCTGCCACGGCGGCCAGGGCAGCGCTCGCGCGGTCGCACGTCCCCGCCGCGGACATCACGCACGTCGTGACGGCCTCGTGCACGGGCTTCTTCGCGCCCGGCCCCGACTTTCAACTCGTCCAGGATCTCGGACTGGAGCCGACCGTCGAGCGCTATCACATCGGATTCATGGGCTGCGCGGCCGCGTTCCCGGCCCTGCGCGCTGCCACCCGCATCGCCGACGCGCAGCCGGGCTCGGTCGTCCTCGTGGTGTGCACGGAGCTGTGCTCGCTCCACATCCGGTCGTCGAGCGACCCGGAGCAGATCGTCGCGTCCGCGGTGTTCGGCGACGGGGCCGGCGCCGCCGTCGTCTCCTCTCGCGCTCCCTTGCACGAGGGCGCCTTGTTCGAGATCGGCGACTTCTCGACGGCGATCACCACCGAGGGTGAGGCCGACATGGACTGGACGATCGGCGACCGCGGCTTCGAGATGCGGCTCACGGCGGAGGTGCCGCGCATCATCGGCCGCGAGATCCGCGGCGTCGTCGAGGCGATGTTCCCCGGAGTCGAGGATGCGGCCGCCGAGGTCGACGCGTGGGCCGTGCACCCGGGAGGTCGCAGCGTGCTCGACCGCGTCCAGGACGGGCTGTCGCTCGTCGACGCGGCGATGGAGGACTCGCGTGCCGTGCTGCGCGACTACGGCAACATGTCCAGCGCCACGATCCTCTTCATCCTTGAGCGGATCCTCGCCGACGACGCACTCGCGGACGGCGCTGACGTCGTCGGGCTCTGCTTCGGACCGGGACTGACGGTCGAGACGGCTCAGTTCACGCGCCGCACGTCACCCGTCGCCGATGAGGCGGCGCGATGAGCCTGCGCACCCGCGCAGACGACCTCACGGAGCTGATGGACGACCCCGACTGCGACGCGGAGCGGCTCACCCGCACACTGCGCCGCCTCGCGATCGTGAACCGCGCCGTCGCCGCCTGGGGCCGGGTCTATCGCACCTTGCTGCGCCCGGCGTTCGTCGGCCTCGGCCGGCCGGTGCGCATCCTCGACGTCGGGTGCGGCGGCGGCGACGTGCTGCGCCGCGTGGTGGGCCTGGCCAGACGGGACGGGCTCGACATCGCAGGAGTGGGGATCGATCCGGAGCCGCACGCCTTCGCGGTCGCGCGCGCGGCGACGCCGATGCCGGGCGTGACGTATCGACAGGCCGTCAGCGGGGATCTCGTCGCCGCCGGCGATGCGTTCGACGTCGTCCTCTCGAATCATCTCCTCCACCACCTGGATCGCGAGCAATTCGACGGACTCCTCGCGGATTCGACGATTCTCGCCACGACGCTGAGTGCCCATTCCGACATCGCGCGGAGCCGCGCCGCGTACGCTGCGTTCTCCGTCGCGGCCGCACCGCTCGCGCCCGGATCCTTCGTGCGCGTCGACGGGCTGCGCAGCATCCGGCGCAGCTACACCCGGCGCGAGCTGTCGATGCGGCTGCCTGCGGGCTGGCACGTCCACGCTCCCGCCCCGTATCGCCTGCTCGCCCTCCACGACGCGTCGGGTCGGTTGACGTGACCCCACTCGACCACGACGTCCTGATCATCGGCGCCGGTCCCGCCGGTCTCGCCCTCGGCGCCGAGCTCCGCCGCCTCGGCGTCGACGCGAGCATCGTCGACCGTCGCCCGGATGGGGCGCCGGGCTCGCGCGCGATCGGTGTCCACCCACCGACGCTCGCCGCGCTCGAGCCGTCGGGGGTGACCGATCACATCCTGGCGCGAGCAGCCCGGATCACACGGGGCGTGGCCCGAGCGGACGGACGAATCCTCGGCGCCGTGCGCTTCGATCGACGAGGCGCACGGTTTCCTTTCGTCGCGGCGGTGCCGCAGGCCGTCACGGAAGCCGCCCTGCGTCACGCGGCTCCCGCTCCGGAACGGCGAACGGAGGCGCGAGCAGTGATCTCGCGATCCGATCACGCGATCGCGTCTCTCGTCACGCCCGCGGGCGAACGCGACGTCCACGCTCGGGTGATCGTGATCGCGTCCGGTGCCGGCGGCGAATCCCTGGGAGTGCCGATTCGCTCCGTGTGGCACCGATACCCCGACGGGTACCTCATGACCGACCTCGCCGCCGGTGGGGACGAGCCCGCCGACATGGCAATCGTGGACCTCGGTGCACGCGGCGTGCTCGAATCCTTCCCGTTGCCGGAAGGCGCTCGCCGCCTCGTCGCCTGGGACCCCGGCACCCGGGGCGCGGAAGCGACGGCGCAGCGAGCGACCCGGCTGCGCGCGGCCGTCGCCGCTCGCGATCCGGAACTCGCGGAACGAATCGAGACGGCAACAGCGTTCGGGATCCGGCGTTCGCTCGTGAGCCGGATGCGGGCGGGTCGCCTCCTCCTCATTGGCGACGCGGCGCACGAGGTGAGCCCGATCGGGGGTCAGGGAATGAACCTCGGCATTCTGGACGCCGTCACGCTTGCGTCGCCGCTCGCCGCCTGGCTCGCCAATCCCGAGCACTTCCAGGCGCTCGACCGCTGGGAGAAGCGTCGTCTCGCCTCCGCCCGCGCTGCCGCGCGGCTCGCGAGCGTCAACACCGCGCTGGGTCGCGGTCGGGGTGCGCGGACGCACGGGCTCGTCGTGGCCGGCATCCGCACCGCGATGCGCTCCCCGCTCGCGCGAGCGGCCGGTCACGCCTACGCGATGGGCTTCGACCAAGACGCGGCGTGACCGGCGACGACGGAAGCGATCCCGTCAGCCCGCACTCCAGCGCAGTGCCGCGAGCGGCTGGTCCGGTTCGCCGAGGCGTCGCGGTTCGTCCTCGCCGGCGGGCTCGTCCTCTTCGACGATCACGCGCGCATCCGTGAGAAGAGCCGCGCGTGCGAGCGCCTCGGGCGCGGACACCCGGTCGACGACGCCCACGTCGAGGTTTCTCCCGTCGCCGACCCACGGCTGCGTTTCGAGTGCGTCGAGGGTGTGGTCCGACTCCCAGAGGCGAACGTCCAGCAGGAGGGTCTCGACCTGCGCCTGCTGGAGAGCGGCCATGACCTCCTCGGTGCCGCGTGCCCCTCGCTCTCCGTCGGCCGCCGCCGCGCGGTCCCGTGCCGCCGCGGCGCGCCCCTCGATTCGGTCTGCGATCGCCTCCGTGACGGCGCGATCAAGGGCAGCATCGTCCGTGCCGTCGGCGGCTGTGTGCGCGTCGACCTCGACAGCGATCTCGCGGCTGGCCGGAGCGAGCTGTTCCTGCAGCAGCTGCCGCGCCCGGACGTCGCCAGCGATCACGACGAACGCCGGCTGCCGCTCACGCACGACACGGTCGACCGCCTCAGCCACCTCGCTCTGGTTCGCCTTCCAGTTCTCCTCGGCCGAGCGTTGGTAGCGCGAGTGCGCGAGCCCCGCCCCGCGCACCTTCGACAGCGCATCGGCGTCTCCCTCGACGTCGTCGAGAGCCTCCGGCTGGCGGTCGGCCCGTCCCCACGTCAGGTGCGCACCGTCGCGTGCCGCCTCGACGACGAGGTAGCCCGCCGTTTCGGCGCCGTGACGCAGCATCGGCAGAAGCGGCGGCAATGCGGCCGTTCCGATCTCTTCGGGACCCACCCGCGGTTCCGGAAACGCAGCATCGACGACGACGTCGCCGTCGCGTGCGGCTATGTATCGGGCCGAGGGCGCGGGCATGCCCGTGGCGCGCGTGACGCAGCTCATCACGGCATCGACGGCGGCGTCGGTCGCGCCGGAATCGGAGAGCCTGCGATGCACGGCGTCCTGTTTCGCCTCTTCCTCGACCTGGGGGTCCGGGCCTGGTCCATCCACGTACGCGAACGTCCACGTACCCGGTTCGCCAAGCGCGGTCGTCAACTTCCTGAGATCACTCATCGTCGTCGGCCTCCTCACCACGGTCGAACGCCTGCTCGACTTCGTCGGGGTCGGTGTCGTCGGGGAGCGGCTCGCTCTCACGGAACGGTTCCGCGTGCGGTCGACCGTGACCCTGCACCATGCCGCGCGTCTCCTGTTCCATCTCTTCGTCGAGTGCGGGTCCGTGCTTTGTGTTTCCGCGTTCGCTGTCACTCACGCTGTCGTCCCTTCTTCTCGGCGGTCGGAACAAACTAGCGGCGACACTGCGCACGGTCGACCCCGTTGACGAGAGCGGATCGACCCGGTAATCGTCGGGTCATGCACAACGACCGTTCGCCGCTCGCGCTGAGAGGGCAGAGGTGCGGCTGCGGCGCGTGAGTGCTCGTGCGGCGGGCTGGCGCCGGATCCGACGCGGCCGCGGTTTCGAGTATCGCAACGCGAACGACGCGCGCATCAGTGCGGATGAACATCTCGCGAGGATCCGCCGCCTCGCCATCCCACCCGCCTCGCGCGACGTCTGGATCTGTCCGCGCGCTGACGGGCACCTGCAGGCGGCCGACTCGCGCGCGCGTACGCTACCGAGCGCCACGGATCCACCCCCTTGTTCGTGCGCCGCCCTGTCCACAGGGTTGTCGACGACGACATCCGCGAAACGGAGGAGAGAACGTGCGTGCTCTGACCTGGCAGGGAAAGCGGAAGGTGAGCGTCGAGACGGTTCCGGATCCGACCATGACGCGGCCGGACGACGTGATCATCGAGGTGACCTCGACGGCGATCTGCGGATCCGACCTGCACCTGTACGAGGTGCTCGTTCCGTTCATGGACGAGGGCGACGTCATCGGGCACGAGACGATGGGGCGAGTGGTCGATGCCGGCGCCGACGCACATCTGTCGATCGGCGACCGCGTCGTGGTGCCCTTCATCATCTCGTGCGGAACGTGTTGGATGTGCAGGCGTGGGCTCACCACGCAGTGTGAGACGACGCAGGTGCGCGAGTATGGGTCGGGCGCCGCGCTGTACGGCTATTCGCGGCTGTATGGTTCGGTTCCCGGCGGCCAGGCCGAGTATCTGCGCGTGCCCCACGCGAATACCAATCCGATCGCGGTGGGCTCAGAGCTGACCGACCACCGCTACCTGTTCCTGAGCGACATCCTCCCCACCGCATGGCAGGGCGTACGCTACGCCGGAGTGGGCGCGGGAGACTCGCTGGCCGTCTACGGGCTCGGCCCGGTCGGTCAGTTCGCCGCGCGTATCGGCATCCATCTCGGCGCGCAGGTGTTCGCCGTCGATCCGGTTCCCGAGCGACGGGCGCTCGCGGCGCGTTACGGCGTGCATGCGTTCGACCTCACTGACGACGTGAACGATCGGATCCGCGATCTCACCGAGGGGCGCGGCCCGGATGCCGTCGTCGACGCCGTGGGCATGGAAGCACACGGCTCGCCGCTCGGGAAGCTGGCGCACCAGGCCACCGGTCTGCTGCCCGATCCCGCGGCGCGCAAGCTGATGGCGACGGCCGGGACGGATCGTCTGGCCGCACTGCATGCCTCGATCGATCTCGTGCGTCGCGGCGGAACCATCTCCCTCAGCGGCGTCTACGGCGGCCAGGCGAGCCCCTTGCCGATGCTCACGCTCTTCGACAAACAGGTTCAGCTGCGGATGGGCCAGTGCAACGTCACCGAGTGGATCGATGACCTGCTTCCGTTGGTCGAAGATCCGCTCGACCCGCTCGGAACGGATGACCTCGTGACGCACCGGCTGCCCCTGAGCGAAGCGCCGAGCGCGTATGAGATGTTCCAGCAGAAGAGCGATGGGTGCGTCAAGGTCGTCCTGGATCCGCGTCCACGACGCAGTGAGTCCGCGCTCTGATCCGAGCGCGGACTCACTGGACGGCCGTACGTCAGTGGGCCATGGCGGCCAGAGCCTCTTCGTCGAGGGTCGCGATCGAGCGCGTGTCCTGGAACGCCCGCACACCGTGGATCCCCTGCTCACGGCCGAAGCCGGACAGCTTCATGCCGCCAAACGGGGCGCGCAGGTCGAGGCGCGGGGCACCGTGGTCGTTGATCCAGACGTAGCCGCACTCGAGCTGGGAACCGATCCGCTGCGCGGTCGCCGGGTCCGCGGTCCAGACCGAACCGCACAGGCCGCCCCACGTGTCGTTTGCCGCTGCGACCGCCTCGTCCTCGGTGTCGAACGGGATGACCGGGATGACCGGACCGAACTGCTCTTCGGTCACGACGCGCAGCGACGGATCCGGGTCGATGACGATCGCGGGGCGGACGAAGTTCCCGCCAGCCAGGTCGCCACCCGGGAGCTCGCCGAACTCGCGCACGTCCGCGCCGGCGTCCTTCGCCTCCTGGATGATCTCGTCGACGAACTTCTTCTGCGCCGGCTGGTGCAGCGGTCCCATCGTCGTGCCTTCGTCGAGGCCGTACCCGAGCACGACCTTTTCCAGACGCGATTCGAGGCCAGCGACGAGTTCGTCGAGTCTCGAGCGGTGCACGTAGACGCGCTTGGCGTTCATACAGATCTGGCCCGTGGTGTCGTAGATCCCCGCGAACAGGCGGTCGAGGTGCGTGTCGTCGAGGATCGCATCCTCCGCGAACACCGCCGCATCGTTGCCACCGAGCTCGAGAGTGACGCGCGTCAGCGACGCAGAGGCCATTTCCATCATCTTCTTGCCGCCGTTCACGCTGCCCGTGAAGCACAGCTTCGCGACGTCGGGGCTCTGGATCAGGGCCGACATGTTCTCGTCCTTGCCGGTGACGACGTTCAGGACGCCCGCCGGCAGCTTCTCTGCCACCCGCTGCACCACACGGGTGATCGCCAGCGGCGTCGAGGGCGGCGGCTTCACGATCGTCGTGTTCCCGGCCAGCAACGCGTGCGGGAGAGCCGCGCCGAGGATCGCGATCGGCCAATTGAACGGCACGATGAGGGAGACGACGCCGAGCGGCTGGTATCCCACCTGCGTCGTGACGGGGATACCCGGGGCGGGCTCGAGGACCGTACCGCGATCGACGTCGTCGGCGAGCTCGAGCGCGAGGTTCCAGCGCAGCTCGAACACGAGCGCGTCGACCCAGCCCTCCATACGGATCTTGCCATTCTCCTGCGACAGGATCGCGGCGTCCTCGTCGCGGTCGTCGGCGATACCGGCGATCGCGCTCGCCATCGCGGACGCGCGCTCGGGGGCCGAGAGCGCCGACCAGGCGGGGAACGCGGCCTTCGCCGCGGCGATGGCATCGTCGACGTCGTCCGCGGACGCGGATGCGGCCTCGCCGACGACGACGCCCGGCTTACCGGGGTCGGCGACCGCGAGCACCTCGTCGGTGAAGCGTTCCTCGCCGCCGATGTACAGGCCCGTTCGGACCGTGGTGGTATCGCTCATCTCGAACTCCTTCGTTTCGATGTGTGATCCGCCGGTCGGGCAACCGGCGACGAACAACGATGTCGGACGCGCAGACGGGAGTCACTCGCCGGTCATCGGCGAACCGCGCGACGCCTTACGGCCGATCGTATCCGTTGCGGCCGGAGTCGGGGCCGCCGCGCGGCGCCAGAACCGCAAAAGCTCCCCGGAATGATGCGGGGAGCGGGTCTCGCACAGGAGCGAGGATATTGGCTGGGGTACCTGGACTCGAACCAAGAACAACTGAACCAGAATCAGCCGTGTTGCCAATTACACCATACCCCAAGGGTGTTCCGGCTCTCGCCGTCACAAGGGTCCAGCTTACCCGATCGATTTCGGCGGCGCCAATCGCGCGGCGCCGCCGGGCGTGCCCCGCTCAGTCGGCGAGGCGCTCCCCCAGGGTGCGCAAACGTTGCAGCGTCCGCTCACGACCGAGCAGCTCCATCGACTCGAACAGCGGCGGCGAAACGCGACGACCGGAGATCGCGACGCGCGGTGCGCCGTATGCCACGCGCGGCTTGAGCTCGAGCCCGTCGACGAGCGCCGCCGCAAGCGCGTCCTGGATCGGTTCGGCGCGGAAGTCCTCGAGGCCCGAAAGCGCCTCGACGCTCGCCGCGAGGATCCGCGGGGCATCTTTGAGCTTCGCGACCGCATCCTCGTCGTAGGCGATGTCGTCGGTGAAGAGGAAGCCGAGCATGTCGCTCGCGTCTCCGAGCAACTGTAGGCGCTCCTGCACGAGCGGCGCGGCCGCCTCGAGCAGAGACAGCTCCTCCGCCCCCGGATTGGCGCCGAGCACGCCGGACTGCTGGAGGTACGGCACGAGCCGCTCGACGAAGGTCGCACCGTCGAGAAGACGTACGTGGTCGCCGTTGATCGATTCGGCCTTCTTCTGGTCGAAACGCGCCGGGTTCGGGTTCACATCGACGATGTCGAACGCCGCGACGAACTCGTCGAGGGAGAAGACGTCACGGTCGGGCGCGATCGACCAGCCGAGCAGAGCGAGGTAGTTCAGGAGACCTTCGCGGATGAATCCCTTGTCGCGCTGCAAGAACAGGTCGGCACGCGGATCCCGCTTCGAGAGCTTCTTCGTGCCGTCGCCGAGCACGAGCGGCATGTGTCCGAATCGCGGGATGAACGATGCCACGCCGGCTTCGATGAGCGCGCGGTAGAGCACGATCTGCCGCGGCGTCGACGGCATGAGGTCCTCACCGCGCAGCACGTGGGTGATGCCCATCAGCGCGTCGTCGACAGGGTTGACGAACGTGTAGAGCGGCACGCCGTTCGGCCGCACGATGACGAAGTCGCTGAAGCTGCCGGCCGGGAAGGTCACGTTGCCGCGCACGAGGTCGTTGTACGTGATGTCCTCGTCCGGCACCTTGAGCCGCAGGGCGGGCGTGCGCCCCTCCGCACGGAATGCGGCCTTCTGGTCCTCGGTGAGGTCGCGGTCGTAGTTGTCGTATCCCTGCTGCTTCGCTCGGCCGTTCGCTTCGTTGCGCGCGTCGATCTCCTCGGCCGTCGAGAAGCTCTCGTACACGAGGCCCTTCTCGAGCAGCCGATCGAGCACCTCGCGATGGATGTCGTGCCGCTCCGACTGGCGGTAGGGCGCATGGGGCCCTCCGACCTCGACGCCCTCGTCCCAGTCGAGGCCGAGCCACCTGAGCGCGTCGATCAGCTGGTCGTAGCTCTCCTGGCTGTCGCGGTTCGCGTCCGTGTCCTCGATTCGGAACACGAGCGTTCCGCCGTGGTGGCGCGCGAAGCCCCAGTTGAACAGTGCCGTGCGAATGAGACCGACGTGTGGCAGACCCGTCGGTGACGGGCAGAACCGAACGCGCACATCGGATCCGGTCGCGCGGGTGGTGAGGGAATCAGCTGCGGAAGACATCACTGTCGATCTTACCGACGGCCCAGAGGAGAAAGCAGACAGACCCCCGCGACGACCACCAGCGCGACGAGCGCGAGGCCGCCGTACCCGATCGCGGACAGCACGCCGCCCGCGCCGATGGCGCCGGTCGCGCCGACGAGGTTCATGATGAGGTCGCTTCTCCCCTGACGTCGCGTGCGGTGCGCCGGCTCCGTCGCCTCCGTGAGCAGCGCGGCGCCCGCGACCGTGGACGCGCTCCACCCGAGGCCGAGCAGCACCAGGGCCGCCGTGACGAGGAGCGTCGAGTCTTGTCCCACGGCCGCCAGGACGAGTGAGACGACGAGGATCCCCTGCCCAAGGAGCACGGTGGCGACGCGTCCGACGCGGTCCGCGAGCATACCGAAGACCGGCGACAGCGCGTACATGCCCGCGATGTGCAGACTGATGGTGAACCCGATGATGCCGAGCGAGGCGCCGTGATGCTCGAGATGCACGGGTGTCATGGCCATGACCGCGACCATCACGCCGTGTGCGCCGGCGACCGCGAGGATCGCGTACCGCGCGGCGGCCGGGCGATCGACGGGAGCAGCGCGCGTCGCGGTGCTCCCGCTGCGGAGCAGCTGCGCCGCGATCACGAGCGGATCCGGTCGGAGGAACCCGAGATACAGCGCCACCGCCGCGAGCTGCGCGGCGATGGAGAAGACGTAGGGACCGGTCAGCTCCGGCATCCCGAGCGCGCGCCCGATCGCCTCGCCGGGTCCGGTGAGATTCGGTCCGAGCACCGATCCGACGGTCGTGGCCCAGACGACCAGCGACAGGTCCCGCGCCCGAGTCGCGTTCGTCGCGAGGTCTGTCGCAGCGAAGCGGGACTGCAGGTTCGCCGCCTGTCCCGCGCCGATGAGCACGAACCCCGCGATCAGCAGCACGAACGTCCCCGAGGCGGTGGCGGCGACCACGACGAGGATCCCGAGCAGCGCGACGATCATGCCGGTCGTCAGCGAGACGCGGCGCCCGGCCCGTCTCGCCGTCGCGGCGAGCGGAACGGCGATCAGGGCGGCTCCGAGCGTGATGCCGGCGGTGGCGAGTCCCGACAGCGCGTCGTCACCCGAGACGTGTGCCGCCAGCAGCGCGCCGAGGGAGATCGTCACTCCGGTTGCGATGCCGCCCAGCACCTGACCGATGCTGAGCACCCAGACCATGCGGCGCTGGATCCCCCGGATGCGCTCAGGCGTCAGCGTCTCCACGTCAAGCGGCATCGCGCGCGAGATTGCGCAGGATCCCGATTCCAGGAATCTCGACCTCCACGGCGTCGCCGCCGCGGAACGGCCCGACACCGGCGGGCGTGCCCGTCAGGATGACGTCACCCGGCAAGAGCGTGAAGGCCGCCGTGATGTACTCGATCAGCTCCGGAATCGGAAAGATCATGTCCTGGAAGCGACCGCGCTGCACCTCGACCTCGTTGTGCCGCGTGATGACCTCGCCCGATGCGACGTCGAACTCGGTCTCGATGGCCGGCCCGAGAGGACAAAACGTGTCCATTCCCTTGGCCCGCGCCCACTGGCGATCCGGACCCTGCAGGTCACGCGCGGTGACGTCGTTCGCGACCGTGTAGCCGAAGATCACATCCGCCGCGTCGTCGGCGGCGACGTTCTTCGCAATCGTGCCGATGACGACGGCGAGCTCGCCCTCCCACTGCGTGTCGTCGGTCTGCGACGGCCGGACGATCGCGTCGCCCGGCCCGATCACGGCGGTGTTCGGCTTGAAGAACAGCAGCGGCTCGTTCGGGAGGTCGTTGTTCAGCTCTTCCGCGTGTGCACGATAGTTGCGACCGACGCACACGACCTTCGAGCGCGGGATCACGGGCGCGAGCAGCGCGACGTCGCCGAGCGATACGCGCTCCCCCGTCGTGTCGAATCCGGCGAACATGGGGTCGCCGGCGAGCACGACGAGGTCCGTCCCGTCGACGATGCCGTACTTGATGGCGTCGTTGTGACTGAACCGGGCGATCTTCACGGCCTCAGCCCAGCTTCGTCAGCCAGCCGTGGCGATCCGCCGCACGACCGTACTGGATGTCGGTGAGCTCTTCGCGCAGCGAGTGGGCGAGGGATCCGCTCGGCTGCTCGTCGACGAAGCCCTCGGCCTTCAGCTCGCCGATCGGCGTCACGACGGCGGCCGTGCCGCACGCGAACACCTCGACGATGTCGCCCGAGGCGACGCCCTCGCGCCACTCCGTGAACGGCACGGCTCGCCGTTCGACGCGGTGTCCGCGATCCTCCGCCAGCTGCAGGAGGGAGTTGCGCGTGACCCCGTCGAGGATGCTTCCGGAGTCGGGGGTGACGAGCGTGCCGTCCTTCTTCACGAACACGACGTTCATGCCTCCCAGTTCCTCGACGTTGCCACGCGAGTCGAGGAAGACCACCTGGTCACATCCCTGTTCGGCTGCCTCGGCCTGCGGGAGCAGACTTGAGGCGTAGTTGCCGCCGGTCTTCGCCGCGCCCGTGCCGCCCTGGGCGGCGCGCGCGTAGTTCTCGCTCAGCCAGATCTTCACCGGGGTAACGCCTCCGGTGAAATACGCGCCGGCGGGGCTGCCGATCACGTAGAAGTCGTACTTCTTCGCCGGGCGCACCCCGAGGAACGCCTCCTTCGCGAACATGAACGGACGCAGATACAGCGTCTGGTCCGCGCCCGAGGGCACCCAGTCGCCGTCCGCCGCGATCAGCTCGCTCAGCGCCTGCAGGAAGATCTCCTCCGGCAGCTCGGGCATCGACAGGCGCCGGGCGCTGCGGTTGAAGCGTCGCGCGTTCTGCTCGGGGCGGAACGTGTAGATTCCGCCATCGGCGTGGCGGTAGGCTTTCAGCCCCTCGAAGACCTCCTGCGCGTAGTGCAGCACGGCGGCGGCAGGATCCAGCGAGATCGGCCCGTAGGGTTCGACACGCGGTCGGTGCCATCCGCCCTTCTCTGACCAGCAGAGGTTGACCATGTGGTCGGTGAAGACGCTGCCGAACCCGGGATTCTCGAGCAGCGTCTCACGCTCGGCGGCGCTCTTCGCCGCGAGGTTCCGGCGAACGAGGAACTGCAGCGGTGCGGAGTCCTCGGCGGGGGCGGTGATGTCCATGGCTTCTTCTTTCTGCGGGGTCGTCGGCGCGCGGTCTCAGGCCGTCAGGCGCGCCACGATGGCGTCGCCGATCTCGACCGTCGATCGCTGTCGGCCGTCGCGCGCGGCGATGTCCTCTTCGAGTGCCCGGTCGACCCTGACACTCTCCTCGGTGAGGCCGAGGTGGTCAAGCAGCAGCGCGATCGATCCGATCGCGGCGGTAGGATCCGCCTTCTGCTGTCCCGCGATGTCGGGCGCCGAACCGTGCACGGGCTCGAACATCGACGGGAAGTCGCCGGCCGGGTTCAGGTTGCCCGACGCGGCCAGTCCGATGCCGCCGGTGATTGCACCGGCGAGATCGGTGAGGATGTCGCCGAAGAGGTTGTCGGTGACGATCACATCGAACCGGCTCGGCGTGTCGACCAGGTGAATGGTGGCCGCGTCGATGTGCATGTAGTCGACGGTGACGGCCGGGTGCGCGCGGGCCACCTCATCGACGATCCGCGTCCAGAGTCGGCCGGCGTTCACCATCACGTTCGTCTTGTGCACGAGCGTGAGCGTGCCGCGACGGCGCTCGGCGAGGTCGAACGCGTACTCGACGACGCGGCGCACGCCGTGGGCTGTGTTCACGCCCAGCTCGTTCGCGATCTCGTGGTCGGTTCCCGGCCGCAGCACGCCGCCGTTGCCGACGTAGGCGCCCTCGGTCCCCTCGCGCACGACGACGAAGTCGACGTCGCCTGGATCCCGCAGCGGGCCCGGTACGCCGGGGAACAGCTTCGAGGGGCGCAGGTTCACGTAGTGATCGAGCGCGAAGCGCAGCCCCAGCAGGAGACCGCGCTCGATGTTCGCGCCGGCCAGGCGCGGATCGTTCGGCACACCGCCGACCGCGCCGAGCAGGATCGCGTCGTGCTGGGAGATCGACGCGAGGTCGTCGTCGGTGAGCACGTCTCCGGTCTCGAGGTAGCGCCCGGCTCCGAGCGAGAAACGGGTCTTGTCGAACGTCACGTCGCTGCCCTGGGTCGCGGCGTCGAGCGCCTTCTCCGCTTCCGCGATGACCTCGGGGCCGATGCCGTCACCCGGGATGACGGCCAGTTTCACGACGCGCGACATGAAGACTCCTTGTCTGTGGCGAATCACCGCGGCTCGACGGCGCGGCGTCTTCCCAGCGTAGCCGCCGAGACGACGCCTGCGATCACCAAGAAGGCGGCCGCGATGAGCGATGTGGCGATCACTCCCCCGTCGAACGCTGCCGCGGCGTTCTCCGCGAGAGCCTGACCGACGGGTCCGCCGATCTCGTCGGCGACGTTGACCGCCCCCGCCAGCGTCTCGCGGGCGTGCGCGCCCAGGCGACCCGGGACGCCCGCGGGAATCTCGAGCGCAATGCGATACCAGGCGGTGAGGATCCCCCCGAGGATGGACGTGCCGAGCACAGCGCCGAACTCGTACGCGGTCTCGCTGATCGCGCTGGCTGCGCCGGCTCTCTCGGCCGGCGCCGACGAGATGATGAGCTCACCGGACACAGCCTGGGCCGCGCCGAGACCGACTCCGAGCAGGACGAATGCCAGGATGAGCATCCACGTGTCGTGTGCCCCCGCGACCCCGACGAGGACGAGCCCCGCAGCGCCGACGACGAGCGTCACGGGCACGACGATCGACGCGCGGTAGCGTCGTGCGAAGGGCACCACCGCGAATCCCGCCGCGATCGCGACGACGGCGCCCGGCAGCAACGCGAGACCCGCATCGAGCGCCGAGAGCCCGGCGATCATCTGCAGGTGCTGCGAGGCGAAGTAGAGAAACCCGATGTAGGCCATGATGCAGGCGAGGTTCACGATGAGCGAACCGGTGAACTTCGATCGCCGGAACAGCGACAGGTCGAGCATCGGATGCGGGATCCGCCGCTGTCGACGGACGAAGGCCCACCCGAATCCGACCCCCACCACGAGCGAGAGCACACCGGCCACGAGCGACTCTGATGCGACCTCCTTGATGCCGAATGCGAGCGGCGCGAGAGCGAGCATCGACAGGACGATCCCCCACCCGTCGACGGGCCCGGGGTTCGGGTCACGACTCTCGCGCACGAGCAGCGGCACGAACGCGAGCATCAGCACGAGCACCGGCACCGCGATCAGGAACACGCTCCGCCAGGGGAAGTATGCGATGAGCAGACCGCCCACGATGGGTCCGAGGGCGCCACCCGCGGCGAAGCTGCCGGACCACGCCGCGATCGCGATGCGCCGCTGATCGCGGTTACGGAAAGTCGAGCGCAGCAGAGACATCGTCGACGGCATGAGCGCGGCGCCGAACACGCCCATCGCGGCGCGCGCGGCGATCAGCGTGCCAGAGGTCGGCGCGAAGACGGCCCCGATGGAGACCAGCGTGAAGCCAACAGCGCCGATGAGCAGGATCCGGCGGCGCCCGATGCGGTCGCCGAGGCTGCCCGCGGTGACGAGGAGACCGGCGAGCACAAGCGAGTACGCGTCGATGATCCACAGCTGCTCCGCGCTGCCGGGTTCGAGCTCGCGGGCGATCGCCGGCAGGGCGAAGTTGAGGATCGTATTGTCGATCGACACGAGCAGCACGGGCAGCATCAACACGACGAGCGCCGCCCAGCCGCGCCAGCCGGCACGCGGACCATCGGTCGCGATCGCATCTGTCGACAGGCTCATGGTCGGCATCCTTGTGCAGGGGGGTGGGAAGAACCCGCGCCCCTCGACCGAAGCCGAGGGGCGCGGGCATTCATCGGCGGATCAGGCCTCAATGAGCTCGATCTGGCGGATCACGCGCGCGTCGATCGCCGAACCGATGGCGTCGACAACGCTCTCCGGGACGCGCTTGTCGACGGTCACGACGCTGAGCGCCTCGTCATCGCTCCCGCGCGAGACCTGCAGGCCGTCGATGTTGATGCCGTTCTCGCCGAACTGCTCCGCGTAGACCGCGACGACGCCCGGCCGGTCGCGGTACAGGATGACGAGGTGGTGGTCGGCGAGCGGCGCGTCGAGCTCGTAGCCGTTGATGCCGACGAGCTTCTGCACCATGCGCGTGCCCGCGAGCGTGCCGGCGACACTCAGCACGGTGCCGTCGGCGAGCGTGCCCGTGAGGGTCGTCAGGTTGCGGAACTCGGGGCTGTCCTTCTCGACGGTCAGGCGCGTGTCGATGCCGCGCTGCTCGGCAAGCACCGGCGCGTTGACATACGACACCTTCTCGCTCACGGTGCCGGTGAGGATCCCCTTGAGCGCCGCGAGCTTGTACACGCTCACGTCGTAGTCGGCGAGCTCGCCGCGCACGTCGATCTCGAGGCTCGTCAGCGCACTGCGCGAGATGCCGGAGAACACCTGACCGAGCTTCTCGACGAGGTCGATGCCGGGGCGCACGAACGGGTCGATCACACCGCCGGCGACGTTGACCGCGTCCGGCACGAGATCGCCTTCCAGCGCGAGCTTCACCGACCGCGCGACCGAGACCCCGGCCTTCTCCTGCGCCTCGACGGTGGATGCGCCCAGGTGGGGCGTGACGACGGCGGACGGCTGGCCCGTCAGGGTCGCGTCAGCGGGCGGCTCCTGCGTGAACACGTCGATGCCCGCACCGGCGATCTCGCCCGCTTCGAGCGCGGCGGCGAGCGCCGCCTCGTCGATGAGGCCGCCGCGCGCGACGTTGACGACGTACGCGGTGGGCTTCATGGCTTTCAGCTGCTCGGTGCTGATCATGCCGGTCGTCTCCGGCGTGCGCGGCATGTGGATCGTCAGGAAGTCGACCTGCCTCACGAGCTCCTCGAGCGAGACGAGCTCGACGCCGAGCTGCTGCGCGCGCGCCACCGTCACGTATGGGTCGTACGCGACGACGCGCATGCCGAAGGCCTGCATCCGCTCGGTCACGAGCGCCCCGATCCGACCGAGGCCGATCACGCCGAGGGTCTTCTCGAACAGCTCGGTCCCGGTGAACGAGCTGCGCTTCCACTCCCCCGCGGCGAGCGACGCGTTGGCGGCGGGGATGCTCCGCGCGAGGCTGATGATGTGGCCGCACGTGAGCTCGGCGGCTGAGATGATATTCGACGTCGGCGCGTTGACGACCATGACGCCGGCCTGCGTCGCCGCCTTGATGTCGACGTTATCGAGGCCGACCCCCGCGCGGGCGATGACCTTCAGGTTCGGCGCGTGCGAGAGCGCCTCTTCGTCCATCTTCGTCGCCGAACGGATGAGCACCGCGTTCGCCTCGGACAGCGCGCCGAACAGCGCGTCGCGGTCGGTGCCGTCGACGGTGCGCACATCGAAGTCGGGGCCGAGAGCCTCGATCGTTGCGGGTGAGAGCTGTTCTGCGAGCAGGACGACGGGCTTCGACACTATGGTTCCTCCGCGGTGGCACGGCGTTCAGGGGAACGGCCGCGCCCCCGGCGCCGCCGTGATGAACAGCCTAATGCGCCGCGGAGGATGCTCAGAACCGAGATGTCACTGGAAGACAACGGCGGCGTGCGTGAACAGCGCCTGCACGTTGATCCAGTAGGCGCCCACGATCGAGAGTCCCACGACGAGCAGGACCGCGAGCTTCCACGCGGCGCGGCGGGCACCCGTGACGACGGCGATCACGAACACGAGCACCGGCAGCACCATCGCGAGGATCAGCGCGATCCACGCGGTCGGCTGCAGAGATCCGCCGAGGACGTTCGTCGCCAGCGAGTTCATCGCGAGGAGGTTGGCCAGGCCTGCCCAGACCGCGTAGGCGTAGAAGAGTCCGAAGATGCCTGCGATCGTCGCAATGATCCATGCGGGCGCAGCGCGGTGCCGGTCGGTTCTGGGGGCGCTCACCCGATCACCCCGACCGTCACGAACGGCCACGGTACGAGCACCAGGGCGCCGATACTGAGGGCGACGAATCGCAGCCACGCCCGCTTCCGACGGGTGAGCAGCAGCGAGGCGCCGAACCAGAATGCCGGGGCGAGGATCGCCAGCACCATGCTCGCGAGATACATCGGATCGGGCACGGACCCCGGTTGGGCGACGATCCAATCGAGGACGCGTCCGGACCCGAGGATCCAGCCGACCGTCCACAGGGCGTAGACACCGCCGAGCACCCCGTACGCGACCAGCGCGACGTTCCCGGTGCCGGCAACCTCCGTGGTGGTCTCGTCGGTCTCCTGCGGCGCCAGATCGGGCTCGGGCGACGGCTCGGCCGCGTCCGCATCCGCGTCGGGCGTGACAGCGAGGGTGGGGTCGTCGTCCCCGTCCCAGCGGAACGCGTCGTCGTTCGACATCAGTCGTCGTCCGAGCGCTTGCGCCAGCGGATGCCCGCGTTGATCAGCCCT
>DWXU01000038.1:0-3373 GCA_019119065.1 Candidatus Microbacterium pullistercoris
TCGCGGATGACGCGACGCCCGCGACGCTGCGGTGCGACCTGCTCATCGAGCTCGGGCGCGCCCAGCAGCGACTCGCACAGCCGCAGTACCGCGACAGCCTTCTGGAAGCCTCCCGTCTCGCACGGCGCGCCAACGACCCCGAGCGTCTGACGACCGCGGTGCTCGCCAACAACCGCGGATGGTGGTCGAACACCTCCGCAATCGACGACGAGCGCATCGAGTACATCGAGGTCGCGCTCGCGCACAGCCCCGACGACGACCTCTCCGCGCGCGCCAAGCTGCTCAGCGCGTGGGCTCTGGAGAATGTGCGGCATTCGGCCGTTCGCGACGAGGTCCTGTCGGCGGCGAAGCGCGCGCTGGACCTCGCCGAGGAGAGCGAGGATCCGCACGCGCTCGCTCTCGTGTTCGCGCACCGGTACGCCGTGCTACACGCCCTGTTCGAGGATCCGGCAGAATGCGCGCTCATGAACGACCGGCTGATGTCGCTCGCGAACCGTCTGGGAGACCGGCAGATGCGCCTGTCAGCCGCAGTCGGGACCGCCCAGTCAAGGCTGGGCCTCGGGGAGTTCTCGATCGCGGAGCGCTATATCAATGAAGCGGTGCGACTGGCCGAGGTTCACGCAGATCCCGCACGAACCTGGCTGCTGCGCACGTGGCAGGCGATGCGTCAGGGCGCGCGCGGGGATTTCGACGACGCCGAGCGGCTGGCCGCGGAAGCGCTCGAGCTCGGAACGCAGAGCGAACAGGCCGACGCCTACACCTGGTTCGCCGGGCAGCTTTTTACGTTTCGGATGCTCCAAGGGCGGCTGCCCGAAATCATGGATGCAGTCCGGGAGCAGGCGGTCGCGCTCACCGAGGCGCTCCCCGCGTGGAACGCAGCGCTCGCGCTCGCGCTGTCACGCTCCGGGCACCAGGAGGATGCGATGGCGGTCATCGACGAGTTCGCGGCGACCAATTTTGATCGCCTACCGCGAGACCTCCTCTGGCTCCACGCGCTCCACTACTTCACGCTCGCTTGTGAGGAGTTGTCGCTCGACCAGTATGCGGGCGCCCTCTACGACCTGCTTCTCCCCCACGACGGCATGGTGGCGACAAATGGCACGATCGATGCTGGTCCGGTCAGTCTCCACCTCGGCATCCTCGCGCGGCTGCAGGGCCGGGACGCTCTCGCGGAGGACCATCTCGCGGCAGCGGAGACGCTCAGTCGACGTATGGGCTCACCGGTGTGGTCGACAGAGGCATCGCGGCGCCGCGATCACCACACGGCGCCGACTCGCTGACGGCATCGTCCGCCACGGTCAGTGGGTGATGGTCGTCTGCTGATAAAGCGCGAGGCGGATTCGCCCGTCGACGCGGCGGTAGACGGTGGACATGAGCGCGGTGAACGGCTCCGAGAGATCCGCACGGGTGGCCGTTGCCCGGTAGCTGAGCGCGGTCACGTCGTCGGCGATCGGCACGAGACGCGCCTCGGCGAGCTCGTAGGAGCTCCACCCCGGTGCGCCGTCCAAGCTGGCGGTGACATCGTCACGCGTCATCGTCGCTCCGTTCACAAGAATGAACAACGCGTCCGGCAACATGAGCTCGCCGTAGAAGGTGCCGCCCCGAGAGGCACACAGCGCGCGCCAGCCGGCATGCTCGACCTCGAGCAGTTCGCCCGTCGTGATCTCGGCCATGCGGCGACCCTAGTGACGTGATCCCGAGGGCGCAATGGCGCGCATCCAGAGCGCGCACGACATGACGAGTACTCCCCTTCGCGGGTCAGGTGAGGTCGTCGCGCCGCTCGACATGATCCGTACGCGTGCCCGTGGCAGGATCCACCGCCGTGTGGGTCGTCGTGGTCGCACGTCCGCGTCGTACCAGCTGCACAATCCCGAGGATGGTGAGCACTGCCCCCGCTGCGAGCAGGATGTAGCCGATGAGCGCCCAGTCGAAGCCCTCGAGCTGCCAGATGCCCGGCACCGCCCATGCGACGATCGCGCCCATCACCATCAGAATGATTCCGAATACCAGCATGATCACGCTCCTCACGCGGCGGAACCGCCGCCTCGTGGCCCACGATAACGGCACGGATTGCCACTGTCGAGACTCCCCGGTGGCGGTGCGGGCGGGATGTCTGCATCACGCGGCGCTCTGGCGCGCGGACGCACCTGTGAGGATATCGCTGGCGCGATGCGGATATTCGACTCCTTCGAAGACGGCCACGACCCCCGAGGAATTCGCTACCCGAAGCGGCAGGATTGCTTGATACCCCGCGGACGCATACCGAGCACGGGTTGAATACAGTCATTGCAGTCATTACTGCAATGACTTAAACTCGATCCATGACAGACACACGAGACACGGCCGCCGACCTCGGCGTCTCGGTGCGGATCCCCCAACCAGAGGGCTCCCTCCGCGTCGTCACGCGAGGCACAACCGGGCCCGCAATACTGCTGTTGAGCGGCGCTGGAAACGACAACATCTCGCTGAGCTGGCGACGGGCGATCCCGGCGCTGGCTGAATCTCACCGCGTCTTCGCGCTTGACTGGCCGAAGCAGGGCGGATCCACCCCCTGGAACGGCAAGGCCGATCACGAGCGCATGCTGAGTTGCATCGACGCCACCCTCGACCATTTCGAGCTGGACACCGTGTCGCTGGTGGGCGTGTCTCAAGGAGGAGCGCTGACCCTCGCCTACGCGATCGAACGCCCCGAGCGGGTCCAGAAGATCGTCGCGCTCGCACCGGCTGGGATCATCACCTTCCCGCCCGTCGTCCACCAGCTGCTCTGGTTGATGGCGAAATCACGCTTCCTCAATCGCACGTTGCCGTCGTGGATCTTCCGCAGCCGTGCGGCATGCGCGTGGTTCGCTCGCACAAGCCTGTTCGCCGGCCCGGTGGATGACTTCGATGAGATCGTCGACGAGTACCACTCGGACGCCGTCGCGAACGGCTCCGGGTCTTCCGACTGGCAGAACGGATCCATCGGATTCCGGAGGATGAACGTCGACCTGCGGCCGCGGCTACACGAGATCCAGTGCCCGACGCTCATCATTCAGGGCAACAAAGACGTCGGCATCGCCCCCAAACACACTCGTGCGGCTGCCGAGGCCATCCCGAACGCCTCCTATGAGCTCATCGAAAGCACTGGGCACTGGCCGAATCGGCAACGGCCCGAGCTCGTCAACGGGCTGATCTCGGCCTTCTTGGCAGAATGATGGAGACACATCCTGACACGACCTCTCTCGAGAATGAGCACATGACCGACCCCACGGAAACCGAACTCGACTTCGTCGACGAGGTCGCGGTGTTCTTCGCCGACGAGGGGATGCCGCTCATCGCCGGCCGCGTGATCGGGTGGCTGCTCATCAGTGACCCTCCGGAGCAGAGTGCCGCC
>DWXU01000001.1:0-3340 GCA_019119065.1 Candidatus Microbacterium pullistercoris
CCCCTGCTTCTGCAGTGCTTCGGTCGGAAACTGACGTTCCCGGCGACCGGCGGTCTTCGGCTTCCCCCAGCATACGCGGCTCCCGCGCGCGACGCCAACTCGGCGAGACTGGGGATCCGCCGTCAATCGATCAGCGCGAGCGCACGGTATGCGTCCTGCGTCGCGGCGCGGAGCATGGCCTGCTCGCGCGGGCTCGTAGATCCCGCCCGAATGTTCTGACCCGTTGTCAGCTGGTAGAGCTCGTCGATCAGCGCCGTCGCAAGCGTCACGAGCTTCTCGATCTCGGCTTCGTCGCGGTCGATCCACAGGCACTTCGGCTCGTCGTGCACGGGGCGGAAGTCTCGATGTTCCTCCCACGTGAACAGCGTGCGCTCGGCCCCGAGCACGTGCTGCTGCCACCACACCTGTCGCAGGTATGCGCGCGGGATCGTGCGCCACGGCTTGTTCGTGGTCTTGATCTCGGCGAGGACGACGCGACCGCCGTCGTCGACACCGACGCCGTCGGGGGTGGCGAGGTGCCGCTTCTCGACGTCCGCACGGAACAGCGCGGTCGAGGGGAGGATGCCGTGCTCACTCTCGACCCACATGGCGATCTCGGGCTCGCGACGGCGGCCGTGATCCGTGTAGGCGTTGCCGGAGAACCCAGACGGCCGCAGCTTCTGACGGGCCGCGCGCAGCACCGAGGCGGGCGTCGACAGATTCGCCACGTCGGTGGCGGTGATGCCCTGCGACCGCGCCCGCAGCCAAGCGACACGGTCACGAGAATCCGCGACGACTCGCTCTTGCAGTTCGGGGGGCAACATCTCCTCGACCCTAGCCGAGCGGATCCGCCCTTCCCGGCAAAGACACAGCGTGATTGGTTGTCGTGAGTCAACCATTATCGTATAGTTGACGACGATCAACTTGTTTTGGCGCCGACGCCGCCGTGAACTCTTCCCGTTCTCCACAGAAAAGGATGCCGATGCCTCCTTCCACGACGACGGTCTCGACGACCATGTCGCGGCGCCAGGTACTCGAAGCCCTGTCTGGGCTGCTGCTGGCGATGTTCTGCTCGATGATGACGATGACGGTCGTCGGCACGTCGCTGCCGATCATCGTCCCCGACCTGGGCGGCACGCAGACCGCGTACACCTGGGTCATCACGATGACGCTGCTCACGACGGCGATCTCGACACCTATCTGGGGCAAGCTTGCCGATCTGCTCAACCGCAAGGTGCTGATCCTGATCGCGCTGACGATCTTCGTCCTCGCGAGCGCCGGCGCCGGCCTCTCGCAGAACGTCGAGACGCTCATCATCTTCCGCGCGCTGCAGGGCATCGGCGGCGGCGGCCTGCAGTCGATGTCGCAGATCTTGATGGCCGACATCATCAGCCCGCGCGAGCGCGGCCGGTACATGGGTCTGATGGCGGGGGTCATGGCCGTTGGCATGGTCGGCGGACCGCTTCTCGGCGGCCTCCTGACCGACACGATCGGTTGGCGCTGGAACTTCTACGTCGGGGTGCCGCTCGGCATCATCGCCTTCATCGTGCTGATGAAGACGCTGCGGATCTCGCAGATGCACGAGGGCAAGGTGCGAATCGACTACCTCGGCATCGTGCTGCTCTCGGTGGCGGCCGGGTTCCTGCTCGTGTGGGTCTCGAACGTCAGCGACTACGGCTGGGTGAGCTGGGAGACGCTCTACATGGTCGGCATCGCGATCGTCGCGACGATCATGTTCATCATCGTCGAGCGCAAGGTGTCCGAGCCGCTGATCCCTCTGCCGATGTTCCGCAACCGCACCTTCACGCTCGCCGTGCTGGCCTCCGTATCGATCGGCGTGGCGATGTTCGGCACCTCGGTCTATCTCGCGCAGTACATGCAGATCGCGCGCGGATTCGGGCCGACGGTGGCCGGACTGCTCACGGTTCCGATGGCGGCGGGCATGCTCGGAGCGTCGACGGTGATCGGACAGATCGTGTCGCGCACCGGCATCTGGAAACGCTACCTCGTGCTCGGCGGCGTGCTCCTGGTCGCCGGATCGAGTCTGCTCTCGACCCTCACCATGAGCACTCCCCTCTGGCTCGTCGGGGTTTACATGTTCCTCCTCGGCGCCGGCACCGGCATGACGATGCAGAACCTCGTGCTCGTCGTCCAGAACTCCGCGAACCCGTCGCAGATGGGCGTCGCCTCGTCTGGCGTGAACTTCTTCCGCTCCGTGGGCGGCACGACCGGCGTCGCGGTGATGGGATCCGTGCTCGCCGCGAGCATGACGCACCAGATGCAGAGCCGAACGGCCGAGATCGGGCGGGCCATCGCCGATCTCGGTGCCGAGGGGCGCGCGATCGCGAAGCAGCTCGCCGCGGGCACGCTCCCGACGACGCGCGACATGCCCGGATCCATCGCCGTCATCGTCGAGGACGTCGCCGCGAACGCGATCTCGCACGCGTTCCTCGTCGGCGTGCCCCTCGCCGTGATGAGTCTCGTCGCGATCTGCTTCCTGCCCAACATCCCGCTCACGACGTTGACGACGATCGATCGCCTCCGCGAGAAGCGCGCCGTGCGGGACCACGCCGGATCCGAGCAGGCGACCGACACCGCGCTCGCGTCGTCCGGGTCGACCGCTAGTGTGGATCCGGAAGCCCCGACCAGAGAGCGTGACGATGTCTGACGATGAGACGGTGGACGCGATCCGCTCCGTCGAGATCGGCCTCAGCGAAGTCTTCACGCAGCATCGCCGCACGATGAAGCGCAACGCGGAGCGACTGCAACCCGGGATGCTGCCGATGACCTACAAGGTCTTCGCCGTTATCGCGCGTCGTGCCCCGATCACGGCGTCCGAGCTGGCCGAATGGCTCGAGATGGACAAGGGGCAGATCAGCCGCACCGTCACTTACCTCGAGTCGATCGACCTCGTGACGCGTCGTCCGGATGAGACCGACCGCCGATCATTCGTGATCGAGCCGACGGAGTCCGGGGTCGGGCGGCTCGAAGCCGCGCGCACGCCACACGAAGAGACCCTGCGTGCCCGCCTCGGTCACTGGGATCCGACCGACGTGCTCCGGCTCGGTGAATTGCTACGCGCGCTCGCGGGACGTGCCGAGAACGAACACTGAGCGGATCCGCGACGTCGGGCCGCTGAGGTACGGTGGCCGCGCGTCCGTCAGCGGGCGCCGGAGGCGACTTACGAGAGAGGATCCGCGATGAAGCGCGTGCACATCATCGTCACCGGGACCGTGCAGGGGGTCGGCTTCCGCTACTCGACGAAGGCGGAGGCGGAGCAGCTCGGTGTGACCGGGTGGGTGCGCAACGTCGGATCGGATCGCGTCGAGATCGAGGCGCAGGGCGACGCGGATGCCGTTGA
>DWXU01000236.1:0-4895 GCA_019119065.1 Candidatus Microbacterium pullistercoris
TTCCCCATCGCCGCGGCGAGCGAGCTCTCCGGCCTCCACCCGCAGACGCTTCGCCAGTACGATCGCACGGGGCTCGTCATCCCCGGTCGCACGCGCGGCGGGTCGCGACGATACTCCGCGCGCGACATCGCCCAGCTGCGCGAGGTCGCGGCCCTCTCCGCAGAGGGAGTGCCCCTCGCCGTCATCCAGCGCATGCTCGACCTCGAGAACGAGGTGCAGGAGCTGCGCGAGGACGTCCGCGCGCTCACCAACGAGCTGCGCGCGGAGCGCGAGACGCGGCCGGGGGCGCGTGTGTTCGCGACCAACGCCGCGGGCGGTGTCGTCACGCTGATGGGAACGACCCGCGTCCGTCGCCGAACCGAGGTCGTCCTCTACCGACCGCGGTAGTCGCGAGTCAGGGGCGTGTCGGGTTGAGGCGGGCTACGGTCTCGCCTGTCACGAGTTCGCATGGGAGGAGGACCTGGGGGAGCGGCTCGTCGGGTTTCTCAACCCGATCGAGCAGCGCGTCGAGGCCAAGCTCGCCGAGGCGCGAGCCGGGCGTGCGCAGGTACGTGAGCGGCGGATCCGTCAGCTCGGCCATATAGGCGGACGAGCCGAGCGAGACCACGCTGATGTCGTCCGGAACGCGCGCCCCCGCGTGCCCGAGCCCGGTGATGAGCCCGGGTGCCGCGTGCTCATTGATCGAGATGACGGCGGTGGCGCGCGGGTGCTCGGCCTGAAACCGCTCGCCCAGCGCTCGGCCCTCGCGAGGATCCTCGTCGCAGACGACGAGCCGTGGCTCACGGCCCGCGCGCGCCGAGAGAGCGAGGTATGCCTCGCGCGCGCGAGACACGGCGCCATGGCTGTACGACGGCTTGGCGCTGTACAGGAACGCGATCTCGTGGTGCCCGTGCTCGCGCAGATGCTCGTACGCTCGCTCGGTCGACACAGCCATGTCGATGTCGACGTAGGGGAACCCTGAGGGATCCGCAGTGCGCCCGATCATCGCGAACGGCACCTCCCGTGATGCGAGGGCGCCCACGCGCGGATCCTCGAGCTGCACCTCCATGAGCAGCACGCCGTCCACGAGGCCAGCGCGGGCAAGTACCTCGATCTGCTCGGCGTCGTTGCCGATTGGCCAGAGCACGAGGTCGTACCCGCGTTCGCGCGCGCGCCGGGCAGCGCTGGTGAAGAACGCGGAGGACGTGGGGGAGAGCGGGCGTTCGAGGACGGGATACAGCATCGCGAGGATCCGAGTGCGACCGCCGGCGAGCGCAGTGCCGATCGGATGGCGAGTGAAGCCGAGTTCACGCATTGCGGCCTCGACGCGGTCGCGGGTCGACGCTTTGACGTTCTTGGTGCCGTTGACGATGTACGACACGGTCGCGACGGAGACCTGTGCGAGGTCTGCGACATCGCGCATCGTGGCCATGCATTCCCCCTCGAAGGCGCCGTCGGATCGGACAGACCGGTTGACAGCCCCGGTCGTTCATGCCATCGTAACTATCGAGTTAACCGCTTAACCGTCGCGACACGGCGAGGCGAGGCATGACAACACAAAGGAGTCGCTCATGCAGAACAAGAGGATCCTCATTGCGTCCACGGCGATAGTCACGGCTGTCCTCGCCCTGACCGGGTGCGGGGGTGGTGGCGGGGGCGGGGGCACTGCCGAGGGTGGTCCCGACGCCGGCACCCTGAAGGTACTGGACTACTACAACAACGAGCCCGATCAGACCCTCGTCCAGGAAGCGCTGGACGCGTGCGCCGAACTCGTCGGCGTCGAGCTCGAGCGCGAGACGGTGCCCGGCGCCGACCTCATTCAAACGGTCCTCCAGCGCGCGCAGTCGAAGACGTTGCCCGACGTGCTGATGCTCGACAACCCCGATGTCCAAGAGATTGCGGCGACGGGTGGGCTCACCCCGCTCAGTACCTTCGACATCGACACCTCGCCGTTCGCGCAGGGGATCCTGGACGCCGCCACCTACGAGGGCGAGGTGTACGGTCTCGCGCCTGCCGTGAACACGCTCGGCCTGTTCTACAACGTCGACGCTCTCGCCGATGCCGGTCTCGAACCACCACAGACCTGGGACGAACTGTCGGAGACGGCCGCCGCGCTCACGGAGGGGGATCGATACGGGTTCGCATTCTCGGCGATCGCCACATATGAGGGCGCGTGGCAGTTCCTCCCGTTCATGTGGACGAACGGGGGCTCCGAGGACGACCTCGATTCCGTCGAGAACGCCGAGGCGCTGCAGCTGTGGGTCGATCTCATCGACGATGGATCGGCGTCGCAGAGCTCCGTCAACTGGTCTCAGGCCGATGTGAAGGATCAGTTCGTGGCGGGCAAGGCCGCCATGATGGTCAACGGTCCGTGGCAGATCCCGGCCATGGCCGACACCGACTTCGAATGGGACTCCGTTGAGGTGCCCGTCAATGAGGCGGGGCAGGATCCGGTCGCGCCGCTGGGTGGCGAGGTGTGGACCGTGCCGGAGACCGGCCAGTCCGACACGCAGGCGAAGGCGGCGGAGTTCGTCGAGTGCATGTCAAGCGAGGACACCTCCATGTCGCTGGCCGAGAGCCGCTTCCTTGTCCCGACCCGCACGGACCTCATCGACGACTACGTCGCGGACGTGCCGGAGATGGCCGCATTCGGTGAGCAGATCAAGACCGCTCGAGCCCGCACCGCGCTCCTCGGCGAGGACTGGCCCGAAGCGGCGACCGTGATCTACAACGCCATGCAGCTCGCGATCACGCACCAGGCGACCGCCGACGAGGCCTTCGCGCAGGCCGAGGAGGGCTGATCCGATGCTCGCGGCCCGACGTGATGCCGGGCCGCGAGGTGAGGAGAGACCATGAGCTCACTGTCCGCGCCGCGACGGCGCGTCCGCCGCGACGACATCGCCAAGCTGATGTTCGTCGTGCCCGCGGCGGTCTACGTGCTGCTGTTCTTCGGATATCCCATCGTCAAGAACCTGACGATGAGCTTCCAGGACTACAGCACGAAGACCTTCTTCACGGGGGAGGCGCCGTTCGTCGGCCTCGCGAACTACGTCACCGCGGTGACGAGCAACCTGTTCGTCCCCGCGCTGTGGAACACCGCGCTGTTCACGATCGGATCCCTCGTCGGGCAGTTCGTCATCGGCCTCGCGCTGGCCGTGTTCTTCCAGAGGAAGTTTCCCCTCTCAGGCGTCATGCGCGCGCTGCTCCTGCTGCCGTGGTTGCTTCCGCTCATCGTGGCCAGCGCCACGTGGCGATCGATTCTCGACCAGGACAGCGGTATCCTCAACCGCCTGCTGCGCGTGTTCGGCATCGAGGCCGTGCCCTGGCTCTCGAGCCCGGACGTCGCGCTGATCGCCGTGATCATCGTGAACATCTGGGTGGGGATCCCGTTCAACGTGACGCTCCTCTACAGCGGCCTGCAGGACATCCCCGGGGAACTCTACGAAGCCGCGGCGCTGGACGGGGCGACCGGGTGGAAGGCGTTCTGGCACATCACGCTCCCGAACCTGCGTGCCGTCATCGGCGTCACCCTCGTGCTCGGCGTGGTCTACACGCTCAAGGTGCTGGACGTGATCCTCGGGCTGACCGACGGCGGACCCGCGAACGCCACCCAGACGATCGCGATCCGCTCGTATCAGACCTCGTTCATCGACTTCGAGTTCGGCGTCGGTGCGGCGTTCAGCAACATCCTCATCATCATCTCGCTGGTCTTCGCGATCATCTACCTGCGCAGCTCGCGCAAGACCGCGGACGGTTAGGAGATCGACATGACAACCACCGCTCTCATCACGGTCGGCGATCCCCGGGCGCGCGGACTCCGGGCCATCACACGAGCGCAGCTCGCGTACGCCATTCTCGGGGTCGTGTTCCTCGTCGTCATGCTGTTCCCCGTGTACTGGATGATCAACGCATCCCTGCAGCCCGCCGGTAACACCCTGACCGCGGGCCTGTTCCCCACGGATCCGAGCTGGGACGGATACTCCAAGGCGATCTCCGACCAGGGCGGCAACCTCATCACGAGCCTGATTGTCTCCGTCGGCGCGGTCATCGTGTGCCTCGCCATCGCGACGCCTGCCGCCTACGCGCTCGCCCAGTTCCGGTATCGGTGGATCGGCGCCGCCCTGCTCATCATCCTGATCGCGCAGATGATCCCCGGGATCGTGATCGCCAACGCGCTCTATGCGGCCTACAACGACCTGGGGCTGCTCAACACGCATGTGGGTCTCATCCTCGCCGACGCGTCTCAGTCAATCCCGTTCGCGATCATCGTCATGCGAGCGTTCATGATGAGCATCCACCCGGCGATCCTCGAGGCCGCCCGCGTCGACGGAGCGGGGCAGGTCCGCACCTTCCTCTCCGTCGCGATCCCGGTGTCGAAGAATGCACTCATCACGGCGGGGCTGTTCGCCTTCCTGTTCGCCTGGAGCGACTTCCTCTTCGCCCTGACTCTCACGACGACGAGCGAGATCCGGCCCGTGACGCTCGGCATCTACCAGTACCTCGGAACCCAGGTCTCGAACTGGAGCGCCGTCATGGCGACGGCCGTGCTCTCGTCGCTGCCGGCGATCGTGCTGCTGCTCATCGCGCAGAAGTACATCGCCGCCGGCGCGATGGGCGGATCCGTGAAATGACCATCAACGAGCAAACAAGGAGCAGCATGACCGCTGTCGACACCCCCATTCGCGTCGTCGTGTGGGGCGAGAACGTGCACGAGCAAGAGCAGCAGGAGGTGCGCGACCTCTACCCGGATGGCATGCACTCCACCATCAGGGAGGGCATCGAGGAGAACCTCGGCGAGCGCGTCGTCGTGCGCACGGCGACGCTGCAGGATCCTGAGCACGGGCTCACCGAGGAGGTGCTGCGCGACACGGATGTCCTCGTCTGGTGGGGCCACGCCGCACACGACCAGGTCGCCG
>DWXU01000039.1:0-7498 GCA_019119065.1 Candidatus Microbacterium pullistercoris
GTCCTCGTCAGCATCCTCGTCCGCCTGCTCCGCGTTCAGCGTCTCCTGGTCGATCGACACCGTCTGCGCGTGCACCTCGACCTCGACGCCCGGGGCGATCGCGACGACCGCGCGCTTCGTGAGGTCCTCAGCATCGAACGCGACGAGCGTGCCGTAGAGGCCGGCGCGCGTCATCACCGGAGTGCCGGGCATGAGCGACTGCTGGCGCTCCTGCTCCTCCGCCTGCATCTTCTTGCGACGCCGCGACGAGCTCCAGAACATGAAGATGAGAAGCGCACCGGCGAGGACGAGAAGGAGGATATCCGGGGACATAGAGAAGGAGGGCCTTTCGCGGTTCGGGACAAGAGGGGATCGCGCACGACGCCCGCGCACCGGGTATCCCGGCACATCCCGACGATTATAGGGCATCCGGCAATGCCGGATCAGCGAGGCGCGCGGGGGCGACCGCCGCTCACACGAGTCCCGTCTCGGCGGGCAGGCCGAGGTGTTCGTACGCCGTCGGCGTTGCGACCCGTCCGCGCGGCGTGCGCCCCATGAAGCCGATCCGCACCAGGTACGGCTCCACCACACTCTCGACCGTGTCCGCTTCCTCGCCGACAGCGACGGCGAGCGTCGACAGTCCGACCGGGCCGCCGCGGAATCGGCGCACCAGCGCGTCGAGCACCGCCCGGTCGAGTCGGTCGAGGCCGATCTCGTCGACGTCGTAGAGCTCCAGGGCAGCGCGCACGCCCGCGAGCGTCACCTCGTGGTCGCCGTGGACAACCGACCAGTCACGTACGCGCCGGAGCAGTCGATTCGCGATCCGCGGCGTGCCGCGCGAGCGTCGGGCGATCTCGGACCCCTGCGCCGCATCGAGCCCGATTCCGAGCACCCCGGCCGAGCGCTTCACGACGAGCTCGAGCTCCTGGGACTCGTAGAACTCGAGGTGCGCGGTGAACCCGAACCGGTCGCGGAGCGGGTTCGGCAAGAGGCCGGATCTCGTCGTCGCGCCGACGAGCGTGAACGGCGCGAGATCCAGCGGGATGCTCGTCGCGCCGGCTCCCTTGCCGACCATGATGTCGATACGGAAGTCCTCCATCGCCAGGTACAGCATCTCCTCCGCCGACCGCGCCATGCGGTGGATCTCGTCGATGAACAGCACTTCGCCCGGAGTGAGGCTCGACAGCAGCGCCGCGAGGTCTCCCGCGTGCTGGATCGCGGGGCCGTTCGACATGCGCAGCGGCCGACCGGACTCGTGGGCGACGATCATCGCGAGGGTCGTCTTGCCGAGTCCGGGCGGACCCGCCATCAGGATGTGATCCGCGGGGCGGTCCTGTATCCGTGCGGCGTCGAGCAGCAGCTGCAGCTGGCCCCGCACCTTGTGCTGCCCGACGAACTCCTGCAGGCTCTGCGGCCGAAGCGCGCCCTCGACCGCGAGCTCCGTGTCGTCTTCCGGCTCGGGCGAGACGATGCCATCAGACACGCGGCACGTCCTTCTTCGCCGGCCCGAGCGCCGCGAGCGTCAGGCGCAGGAGCGCCTGCATCGAGACGCGATCGGTCTCACTCGCGGTCTCGACGGCGCGCTCGACGGCGTCGGCAGCGACGCGTTCCGGCCATCCGAGGCCGGTCACAGCCGCGATCACCTGGCTCGCGACCGACGATGGGGCAGCCCCGGAGTCGGGTGCGGGTGCCGTGGGCGCGGCGAGACGCCCGTGGAGCTGCACGACGATGAGCTTGGCGGTCTTCGGACCGATGCCCGAGACCTTGCGGAACGGCTTGTCGTCCTCGGCGTCGACAGCCTGTGCGATCTGATCGATCGTGAGGTTCGACAGGATGCCGAGCGCCGACTTCGGACCGACTCCGCTCACGCCGAGCAGGACGCCGAACACCTCGAGCTCGTCGCGTTCCGCGAAGCCGACGAGCGAAAGCGCGTCGTCGCGCACGATCAGATGCGTGTGCAGGCGGAGCTGCTCGCCCTCGCGCGCCGTGCGAGCCACATCCGGCGGGACGGCGACGGAGAAGCCGACCCCCGAGACCTCGACGATGACGCTCTCTGCTGCGGCGTGAAGCACCGTTCCGTGAAGCGACGAGATCATCGCCCCAGCCTATCCGCGCGGTCGTACGTATGTTCGAGCGACACGCGAACGACGCTCCGCGTCAGCCCACGCCTTCTGCGCTGGCGTCTGCGTGCCGCTCGACCCCGCCGCGCGCGGTCCGGCGCGCCACGCGTGGCAGAGTGCGATCGCGAGAGCGTCGGCCGCGTCGGCCGGCCGCGGCAGCTCCGCCAGACGCAGGACACGCGCGACCATGTGCTGAACCTGTGCCTTGTCGGCGGATCCGTACCCCGTGATCGCGGCCTTCACCTCGCTCGGTGTGTGCGTCGCGGTGACGATTCCGCGCTCCGCCGCGAGCATCAGCGCGACGCCGCTCGCCTGGGCGGTGCCCATCACCGATGCGACGTTGTGCTGCGCGAAGACGCGCTCGACCGCGACCGCCTCGGGCTGATGCTCGTCCAACACCGCGCGGAGGCCGCGCGCGATCGTCGCCAGCCGCACTCCGGGATCCGCGTCGGTCGGGGAGCCCACGACATCGACGTGCACGAGCGTCGCGGTGCGGTCGGCGGCGACGTCGACGACACCGACGCCGCACCGGGTCAGTCCGGGGTCGATGCCGAGCACGCGCGTCATGACTCCCACGCTAATCGCCCTGCGGGCCCGGTGTGGGAGGCACGGGGCCTAGTCTTCGTCGGCTTCGAGCTCGGCCTGAACTTCGGCGGTCAGGTCGAGATTCGTGAACACGTTCTGCACGTCGTCGAGATCTTCAAGCGCGTCGATCAGCTTGAACAGCTTCCGCGCTGCCTCCGCGTCGAGCGGGACCTTCACGTTCGGAACGAACTCCGCGTCGGCCGACTCGTAGTCGATGTCGTTCGCCTGCAGAGCCTGACGCACGGCCACCATGTCACTAGCGTCGGTGATGATCTCGTATCCGTCGGGGTGCGGATCGATCTCCTCCGCGCCGGCCTCGAGGGCAACCATCATCACGTCGTCCTCGGTCGATCCCTCACCCGACGCGACGATGACGCCTTTGCGCTCGAAGTTGAACGAGACGCTGCCGGGGTCAGCCATGTTGCCGCCGTTGCGGGTGACGGCCGTGCGGACGTCGGCCGCCGCGCGGTTCTTGTTGTCCGTCAGGCACTCAATGAGCATCGCGGTGCCGCCGTGGCCGTAGGCCTCGTACATGATCGTCGTGTACTCGACGGCGTCGCCGCCGATACCCGCGCCGCGCTTGATCGCACGGTCGATGTTGTCATTCGGCACCGAGGTCTTCTTGGCCTTCTGCACCGCGTCGTACAGCGTGGGATTGCCCTGGAGATCGGGGCCGCCCATGCGCGCCGCGACCTCGATGTTCTTCGTCAGCTTCGCGAACGCCTTGGCGCGCTTCGCGTCGATCGCTGCCTTCTTGTGCTTCGTGGTCGCCCACTTAGAATGCCCGGCCATACGCCTCCTCGCTTGTCGGATCCATTTTAGGGGCAGGCGGGCGCCAGCTCGACGTCGTCGCGCGGCCGCGCCCCTCAGGAGATGTAGATCGGAGTACCGGCCGGAAGCTCCGCGAGCCGGGTGATCGCGGCCTCGTCCACGCGGAGGCAGCCGTTCGAGATCGAGCCGGCGCGCACGTCGTGATAATGGAACGCCGTCACCGCGACGTCCTGGCCGTCGAAGCCGGCGAGCGTCTGCGACTGCTCGGAGAGATAAACGATCGGATGGCCACGGGCGTAGTCGAGCGACGTGACCTCGGTGAGCATCACGAAGGAGCGTCCCGTCGGGGTCGGCGTCGCCGCAGCGCCCCACGCGAACTCCGTCGCGATCGTCTCGCGCTCCGCGTCAGATCCGGTGCCGTCGACGACCTCGATCGTCTGCGCCGACAGATCGACTTCGACGCTCATCTCATTCTCATCGATCTCCACGTCGGCAGTGCGCAACCATCCCGTCAGCTGACTCGCATCACCCTGGCCGGGCAGCGCCTGACGCCCCACGAGCAGCACCCGAACCCACGCGTCGTGCTGCTCCACCACGGGAACGACCGTGCCGCCGTAGCGCTCTTCCTGCGAGAGCCACGCGACGGGCTCATCGTCCTCGGGGTCCGCGAACACGGGGGCGCCGTCACCGGACGCAGGGGCGGCCGACAGGCCGAGCGTCTTCTCGTCCGGCGCGTCATCGACCGGCAGGTCCGGGTGTATCCCGAACACGTTCGCGACGGGATAGTCCTCCGCGTCGAACTCCCCCGCGTTCGCGGCTGGCCCCTCCGGCGTCGGCGACGGCGTCGCGGTCTCGGATGCGCTCGGCGTCGGATTCGATGCGGGTTCGTCGCCGCCGTCTCCCCCCTGCGACAGCACCACCACGGCGGTGATGGCCGCCGCGATGATCACGATGGCGCTCAGTCCCAGGATCCATGCCACGCGCTTATCCACGTTCCTATAGTGGCATGATCGAACCCATGCAGATCCTCTCCATCCAATCCGCCGTCGCATACGGGCACGCCGGCAACTCCGCGGCCGTCTTCCCCATGCAGCGCATCGGCGTCGAGGTCCTGCCCGTGTACACCGTGAACTTCTCGAACCACACGGGATACGGCGCCTGGCGCGGGCCCGTCATGGCTCCGTCTGACGTCGCCGACGTGATCACGGGCGTCGAGGAGCGCGGCGGCTTCGACGAGCTCGACGCCGTCTTGAGCGGTTACCAGGGCTCCGAGGGCATCGCCGATGTGATCATCGACGCCGTTGCGCGTGTGAAGGCGCGCCGTCCTGACGCGCTGTACGCGTGCGACCCTGTCATGGGCAACGCGAAATCGGGATGCTTCGTCGCCCCCGCCATCCCCGACCTGCTCCGTGACAAGGTCGTTCCGGTCGCCGACATCATCACGCCGAACCAGTTCGAGCTCGGCTACCTCACCGGCACCTCGCCCGACACGATCGCCTCGACGCTCGCGTCAGCGGACGCCGCGCGCGCGATGGGCCCGGCCACGATCCTCGTCACGAGCGTTGAGCGCCCAGATCGTCCCGACAACACCATCGAGATGATGGCGATCGATGACAGCGGCGCGTGGATCGTGCAGACGCCGTACCTGCCGCTGAAGGCGAACGGATCCGGTGACGTCACCGCCGCGCTGTTCACGAGCCACTACGCACGCACGCACGACGCCGCCGACGCTCTCGCGCGGACGGCGTCGTCGGTTTACGGCCTGCTCGAGATCACGCACGCCGCGGGCTCGAAGGAGCTGCACCTCGTCGAGGCGCAGGAGCACTTCGCACACCCGCGGATGGAGTTCGAGGCGCTCCGCGTACGCTGACGCGCTCCGCCCGCCCTCGGCGCTCAGGTCGCGGCGAGGAAGCGCTCGTGAAAGCGCGTCTCCCCCGTCTGCTCCGGGTGGAACGCGGTCGCGAGCAGCGCTCCCTGCTCGACCGCGACGATCCTGCCGTCGTCAAGCGCCGCGAGCGGCGTCGCACGGCCGGGATCCTCGATGACGGGCGCGCGGATGAAGACAGCCCGAACGGGAGGCTCGCCCAGCACGCGGACCGACAGCTCGGTCTCGAACGACTGATTCTGACGGCCGAACGCATTGCGCCGGACGGTGACATCGAGCCCGCCGAACGTCTGCTGATCGCGGATCCCGCCGAGGATCCGATCGGCGAGCAGAATCATGCCGGCGCACGTGGCGAAGACCGGCAGGCCGTCCCGGATCCGCGCCACCAGTGTGTCGCGCACGCCGAACGCGCGGGCGAGTCGGTCGATCGTCGTCGACTCGCCGCCGGGGAGCACGAGGCCGTCGATGCGGGCGAGGTCCTCCGGCCGACGCACCCGAGTCGTGCGCGCGCCGAGGACGCCGAGGATGCGTTCGTGCTCCCCGACATCCCCCTGCAGCGCGAGGACGCCGATCGTCCGGCGACGACCGCTGCTGATCCGCTCGCTACCAGCCACGCTCGGAAAGGCGGTGGGGCGCGGGGATATCGGCCACGTTGATGCCGACCATCGCCTCGCCGAGCCCGCGCGACGCCTCGGCCACGACGGCCGGGTCATCCGCGAACGTCGTCGCCCTCACGATCGCCTTCGCGCGCGCGGCCGGGTCCCCCGACCGGAAGATGCCGCTGCCGACGAACACGCCGTCGGCGCCGAGCTGCATCATCATCGCGGCGTCCGACGGGGTCGCGACTCCGCCGGCCGTGAAGAGGACGACTGGGAGTTTGCCCGTCCGCGCCACCTCGGCCACGAGTTCGTACGGGGCGCGCAGCTCCTTGGCGGCGACGTAGAGTTCGTCCGCGCTTCGCCCTGCCAGGGCGCGGATCTCGCCCGTGATCTGACGGATGTGGCGTGTCGCCTCCGAGACGTCACCCGTGCCCGCCTCCCCCTTGGAACGGATCATGGCGGCACCCTCGGAGATCCGACGCAGCGCCTCGCCGAGGTCGGTCGCGCCGCACACGAACGGCGTCGTGAACGCCCACTTGTCGATGTGGTGCACGAAGTCGGCCGGCGAGAGCACCTCGGACTCGTCGATGTAGTCGACGCCGAGCTGCTGCAGCACCTGCGCCTCGACGAAGTGGCCGATCCGGGCCTTCGCCATGACCGGGATCGAGACCGCGGCGGTGATGTCGTCGATGAGGTCGGGCTCGCTCATGCGCGCGACGCCGCCTTGCGCACGGATGTCGGCCGGCACGCGCTCGAGCGCCATCACCGCGACGGCACCCGCGTCCTCCGCGATCCGCGCCTGTTCGGCCGTCACGACGTCCATGATGACGCCGCCGACGAGCATCTCCGCCAGCCCGCGCTTGACGCGCGCGGTCCCCGTGGTCTCCGTCATGGTGCTCCTTCGAACTCGATCCCGTTTGGTCTATGCCAAAGTCTACGGGTCGGCGCGTGAGAGAATCGACGCCGATGTCACATTCCGACACGCCTTCGCGCATCTCCGGTGCCACGGCCGCCGAGATCGCCGCGAGTGCGCGGTCTGCGATCGAGCGCGGCGAGCTGCGCCCCGGCGATGCGCTGCCGTCCGTGCGCGCCCTCGCCGAGCAGCTCGGGGTGAATCGCAACACCGTCGTGGCCGCGTACCGCCGCCTCGCCGGAGCGGGGCTCGCGGTGGGGCGCGGGCGGGCCGGAACGCGCGTGGCGTCGCTGGTCAGCGTCGCGCGCGAGGGGTACGCCGAGGTCGCCGGTGCGGTCGATGCCGCCGCGGGGAACCCGGATCCCGCTCTCATCCCCGATCCGACGACGGTTCTCGCAGGCGTGGTGGGCCGCCCCGTGCTCTACGGTGCGCCGGTCGTCGATCCGGGACTCGAGCAGTGGGCGACCGACCGACTCGCCGCCGACCTCGACGTGGCCGCTGATCGCCTGCGGATCACCGTCACGAGCGGCGCCGCCGACGCGCTCGACCGGCTCTTCACCGGGCTGCTCGCGCCCGGCGATGCCGTGGCCGTCGAGGATCCCGGCTTCCTCACCGGGATCCACACGCTGCGCGTGGGCGGCTATCG
>DWXU01000040.1:0-4356 GCA_019119065.1 Candidatus Microbacterium pullistercoris
GTCAGCTCGATCGAGGTCAGCTCGGAGTCCGGGCCGGCGATCTCCTCCATGTCACTCGGGTCGAGCTCATACACCGACCGCGGGGTGCCGCCGTCGATGCCGAGGTCGCCGACGTATGCGCGGAACGTGAGGACCGGGTTCAGCAGGTCGGAGTAGCCGGACGTGTACGCGCCGGTGTCGAGGTCCATCTTCGTCGGGTAGAAGAAGCCCGCGAGGCCGAGCTGCTCCTCGAGCCCGTCCGGCACCTTCACGACGCCGCTGGAGGTGAGGTTGTCGTCCTGCGGCAGGAACGGCACGGAATCGCGGAACACGACGTCGCCCGCGGGGTCGCGCACCGTGACCGTCGGGGCGTATCCGTTGCCGAGCAGGTAGATCGAGTCGCTGTGCACCGTGAGCGGGTGGTTGACGCGCACGACGCCGTCCTCGGCGGATCCGTCCGGCTCGCGAATCGTGACGTTCGCGGCGAAGTCGCCCGCCTGCCCGGCGCCGTTCTGGCCGAACGGCACGTACGAGACGTCGAAGCGTTCAAGAGTCATCGAATAGGGCGCGAGGGCGTCGTCCGCGACGAGGCGGCCCTTGTTCATGGAGGAGTAGTTGATGAGCGAGTTGACGAAGGTCGTGCCCTCGATGATGACGCTCTGTCCCGTGTACGCGAACTGGCCGCCGAGGCCGACGGCGACGAGGAGGCCGACGAGCGATGCGTGGAAGACGAGGTTGCCCGTCTCGCGCAGGTAGCCGCGCTCGGCCGACACCGACAGGGATCCGCGGGCATCGTATCGCTCGACGCGGTACCCCTGCCGCTTCAGGTGCTGCTCGGCGCGCTGGACGGCGGTCTCCGGATCCGCTTCGCTGCGCTCGCGTCGGTAATCCGCAAGCCGCGCAAGGCGCGCGGGGGTGCGCGGCGGTCGCTGCCGAAGGGCCTTCAGATGGTGCTTCGTGCGCGGCAGGATGCAGCCCACGAGGGAGACGAACAGCAGGAGGTAGATCGCCGAGAACCAGACCGACGAGTACACGTCGAACATCTGGAGGTTGTCGAGCACGGGGAACGCCTCAGGGTTGTCGCGTTCCCACTGCGTGACGCCGTTCGGGTTCGCCATGCGCTGTGGGAAAATCGATCCGGGGATCGCCGCGACGGCGAGGATGAGTAGCAGCATGATCGCCGTGCGCATGCTGGTCAGCTGACGCCAGCCCCAGCGCAGCCACCCGACGAATCCGAGCTTCGGCTGCGTGACCCGCTCGCGCGAGCTGTCGACGTGGTCGCCCGGGCGCAGCGGATCCGTGTCAGAGCGGGAGTTCGACACCCGCGATCACCCCCTGGAGTCGCGACATGATCATGGTCCAGACTCCCGACACCATCAGCACACCGATCAGGATCAGCAGCGCACCGCCGATGATGTTCACGGTGCGCACGTGGCGGCGCAGGACGGCGACCGACTTCGCGGCCCATCCGAGCCCGAGTGCGATGAGCAGGAACGGAAGCCCCAGCCCGAGCGAGTAGGCGAGGCCGAGCGCGGCGGCCCGCCACACGTCACCCGTGTTCCACGACAGCCCCATGATGACGATGAGTGTCGGGCCGATGCATGGCGCCCATCCGATGCCGAGCGCGAGGCCCAGCAGCGGGGCGCCCGCGAGGCCGAGGTTGGAGTTCATCGCGGGACGGGTCTGTCGCTGCATGAGCCGGAACATGCCGAGGAACACCAGTCCCATCAGGATGATGACGGCGCCGAGCACCCGGGTGATGACGTCGTTGTACTGCAGGAAGAACCGGCCGAGGCCCCCGGAGAAGATGTTCATGGCCATGAACACGACGGTGAACCCCGCGATGAACAGCAGCACCCCGCCGACGAGGCGACCGCGCGGGGCGAGCGACTCCTGCGCGTCGCGCGGCAGCACGGATCCGGAGATGAAGCCGAGGTAGCCCGGCACAAGCGGGAGGACGCAGGGCGACAGGAACGAGAGCAGACCGGCGGCGAGCGCGATCGGCAGCGCCAGCCAGAGGGATCCGGCCCCGACGACCTGCTCGAGACTCACGCGGACTCTTCGAGGACGTCGCTGACGAGCGTGTCGAGGATCGACGCCCCCTCGAGCTTGCCGATGATGCGGGCAGCGACGCGGCCGTCACGGTCGAGCACGAGCGTGATGGGCGTCGACTGGAGCGGTGACTCGGCGGCGAAGGCGAGCTTCACGGATCCGGTCTCGACGTCCATGATGCTCGGGTAGGTGATGCCGTTGTCCTTCGCGAACGAGATCGCGGATTCGGGCTGGTCGTAGATGTTCACGCCGACGAACTTCACGCCGTCGTCCTTGTGGGTCTGCCAGACCTGCTCGAGGTCGGGCGCCTCGACGATGCAGGGCGGGCACTCGGCGTACCAGAAGTTCACGACGGTGACGTGCCCGGCGGTGTCGTCGCTCGACAGCTCGTCGCCGTGCTCGGTGACGCCGGCCCATTCGACGGAGTCGCCGCGTTCGTCGGCCGGGATCTCCTGCACCTGGAACTGGCCGGCGATGTATCCGGTGTTCTCCCCCGCGAGGTACTGCTCCGAGACGGGGTCGTTCGCGCATGCGGCGACCGACGCGGCCAATGCGACCGCGGCCAGCGCGGCGGCGACGCGACGGATCCGATAAGTCAGGGGCACGCCCGTAATTCTACGCGGCGTAGTAAGAGGAGGCTGAGTGCGGCCCGCCGCCTGGAGATGGGTCGCCAGAGTTTGCGGCCAGCGGGCCTCCTCCGCCACCATCTCTGGCGACCCTCACGTCTGGTACGGCGAGCGTGGAGATGGGTCGCCAAAGTTTGCAGGCCGCGGGCCGCTCGTGTTGCCATCTGTGGCGACCCTCCGTCGGGGTGGCGTCAGGTGTTCACGCGACGGCGGGCGAGGATCCTGTCGATTCCGGCCACGACGAGGCGCCAGCCGACGATCCCGGCGAACAGCACGAGCGCGGTGACGAGGAAGAACGTCCACGCGAAGCCGCCGCCGGTGGCCACGCGGAGGATCATGCCGCAGCCGGCCGCGAAGAACCACACGGTCACACCCGCGCGGACCGGTGCGGCCGGAGCCTTCCAGGCGATCGAGACGAGCCACCCGAGCGCGGCGCCGACGGCGAATGGCCAGACGACGCGCAGCAGATCGGCGATGATCTCGCCGCTGTGGGTGGAGATGCCGGTGGTGGCGAAACCGACGATGACCGCCGCGTCGAGGAGCGCAGCGAGGGTCCACGGGAAGCGGCGCATGCTCCCAACGTACCGTCCGCACAACCACGGCCGCCGCGACTGCAAGCGGCGACGGATCCGCGGTTCACGGTGTTCGCCGGTGCCGTCCGCCGTCGTCCCATCCGGGTAGCGTGGCCGTATGCCCGCCGCGCGCCTGCACCTCGTCCGCCACGGAGAAGTCCACAATCCCCAGCGACTGCTCTACGAGCGGATCCCCGGATACGGCCTGAGCGAGGCGGGCCGCGAGATGGCGCGTGCGGCCGCCGCGCACGTGAAGTCCGAGGGGCGCACCGTCTCGCGCCTCATCTCCTCGCCGTTGCAGCGTGCCCGGGAGTCGGCCGAACCATTCGCCGAGCTGTTCGACCTCACGCCCGAACAGGACGAGCGCGTCATCGAACCGTGGAACTCGTTCGCCGGCAAGCGCATGAAGCGGGCCGTTCTGAACCCGATCAACTGGCGCCTGCTCGTCAACCCGTCGAAGCCCAGCTGGGGCGAGCCGTTCGCCGCCACCGCGGCGCGCATGGTCGAGGCCATGGAGGATGCGTGGGAGTCGACCGACTCCGGAGACGTCGTGATCGTCTCGCACCAGGCTCCGATCTGGATGGCGCACCTCGCGATCGCGGGCGAGAAGCTCGCGCACTCCCCCACGAAGCGCCGCTGTGCGCTGTCGAGTGTGACGAGCTTCGAGCGCACGGGCGGATCCTTCACCGAGGTCGCGTACGCGGAACCCGCGGCCGCCGGCATCGACCTCGGCGCGGTGTGAGCGGAGTTCTTCCCTTCCGGTCGCGCAAAAGCACCTTTATCGCGCGACGAAGCTGCCTTTGCGCGACCGGAACGGACGGTGCGGGCTACTCCGGGAGTTCGCCGACGCGGCGCTTCGTGATCGCGTGCTCGATCGCGACGAGGATGAGCACCACGATCGCTCCCGCGACCGCGAAGACGGTCGGCCAGAGCGGATCCGAGGGAGCGAGAAGCGCTCCGTGCCCGTCCTCGCTGCCCGCGCCTCCCTGCCATGGCCACAACGCGCGCAGGGACCCGAGCATGAGTCCCGCCATGATGATCAGCGTCATGCGACGGTGCTTCTCGAGGAGGACCCGCATCACGCGGACGACCGTGAGCAGTCCGAGAATGGCGCCCACCGCGAAAAC
>DWXU01000237.1:0-9313 GCA_019119065.1 Candidatus Microbacterium pullistercoris
AGCAGACGCTGAACCAGATGCTCGTCGAGATGGACGGCTTCGACCCCAACGCGAACGTCATCGTGATCGCGGCGACGAACCGCCCCGACATCCTCGACCCCGCACTGCTGCGTCCCGGCCGCTTCGACCGGCAGATCGGCGTCGACGCCCCCGACTTCCAGGGGCGCCTGCAGATTCTGCAGGTCCACGCGCGCGGCAAGCCCATCGCCGACGGCGTCGACCTCGAGGACGTCGCGCGCAAGACGCCGGGTTTCTCGGGCGCCGACCTGGCGAACGTGCTCAACGAGGCGGCGCTGCTGACGGCGCGTTCGAACGCGCAGCTCGTCGACGACCGCGCCCTCGACGAGGCGATCGACCGCGTCATCGCCGGCCCCCAGCGTCGTACGCGCGTGATGAAGGACAAGGAAAAGCTCATCACGGCGTACCACGAGGGTGGGCACGCGCTCGCCGCGGCGGCGATGAACTACTCGGATCCGGTCACCAAGATCACGATCCTGCCGCGCGGCAAGGCGCTCGGCTACACGATGGTGCTCCCGCTGGAAGACAAGTTCTCGATCACGCGCAACGAGCTGCAGGACCAGCTGACGTACGCGATGGGCGGCCGCGTCGCCGAAGAGATCGTGTTCCACGACCCCACGACGGGCGCCTCGAACGACATCCAGAAGGCGACGGACATCGCCCGCAAGATGGTCACCGAGTACGGCATGACGACGGCCGTCGGCCCGGTCAAGCTCTCGGGCAGCTCGGGCGAGGTCTTCATGGGCCGCGACATGGGGCACGGCCGAGACTATTCGGACGGGATCGCGGAGCGTATCGACCAGGAGGTGCGCGCGCTCATCGAGCAGGCGCACAACGAGGCCTACGAGGTGCTCAACGCCAATCGCACCGTGCTCGACCGGCTTGCGCACGAGCTGCTCGAGAAGGAGACGCTCGATCACCGGCAGATCGCGGAGATCTTCCGTGATGTGAAGAAGATCGACCAGCGTCCGCAGTGGCTCTCGAGCGAAGAGCGCCCGGTGTCGCCGGTGCCGCCGATCGATGTGCCGCGCGCGGCCGCGCAGGCGGATCCGGGCCCGGCCGCGGAGGCAGCGGCGCCGCAGGCGAACACCAATCCCGAGACCGGCGGATTCCCGCGACCCGCGACGGCGTAGCCGCGACGACAGGAGAGCGTGATGGCCGTCGACACGGAACGGGTTGCCGCCCTGACGCGCGAGCTGCTCGAGGCGATCGGAGAGGATCCGGATCGCCCCGGCCTGCGCGAGACACCCGCGCGCGTCGCGCAGGCCGCGGTCGAGCTCTACTCGGGTCTCGACGCGGATCCGATGGAGCCGCTCGCGAAGACGATCGACGTCTCGCGCGGGCCCGCCCCCGAGACGGTGCCGACGGGCGCCGTACTCGTACGTGACCTCGGATTCCGGTCGACCTGCGAGCACCATCTGCTGCCGTTCCAGGGGCGCGCGCACATCGCGTACATGCCGGGCGAGCGCGTCGTCGGACTCGGCTCGCTCGCGCGCGTGCTCGACATCGTGTCGGCCCGTCCGCAGGTGCAGGAGCGCCTCGGGGAGCAGGTGGCCGATGCAATCCACCATGGTCTCGACGCCGAGGGTGTCTTCGTCATGCTCGACGCGGCGCACGACTGCATCCGGACCCGTGGTGAGAAGCGGCCGGACAGCTCGACGGTCACCGTGGCGACGCGCGGCAGCCTCGCCACCGAGGCCGCGCGCGCGGAGATGGCCGCCTACGTGATCATCGGTGTGCAGAACAAGGCGACGGACGAGCCAACAGTCGCGGGCCGGGGACAGCCATGATCGAGATCATGGGCGTCGTCAACGTCACGCCCGACTCGTTCAGCGACGGGGGCGAGTTCCTCGACCACGACGCGGCCGTGGCGCAGGGCCATGCGCTCATCTCCGAGGGGGCGACGATCCTCGACATCGGAGGCGAGTCGACGAGGCCCGGATCGCACCCCGTGGGGTCGGACGAAGAACTGCGACGGATCCTGCCCGTGATCGAACGCCTCGCAGACGGCCCCGCACTCGTGAGCGTCGACACGTATCGCGCCGATGTCGCCGAGCGCGCGGTCGCCGCCGGCGCGGCCATCATCAACGACGTGTCGGGCGGCCTGGCCGATCCCGACATGTTCCGGGTCGCGGCCGACACCGGCGCGCAGATCGTGATCGGGCATTGGCGCGGCCCGTCGGCGGACATGTACGCGCTCGCCGACTACGGCCGTGTCGGGCGCGAGGTCGCCACCGAGCTCGCCGCCCGTGTCGACGCCGCGCTGGCGGCCGGCGTCGCGACCGAGCGGGTCGTCGTCGATCCCGGCATCGGCTTCGCGAAAGCCGGCGAGCAGAACTGGCAGCTGCTGCGCGAGCTCGCCGACGTGACCGCGCTCGGGCACCGCGTGCTCGTGGGCACCTCCCGGAAGCGGTTCCTCGCAGGGCCCCTCGGCGACGACGCCTCGCGCGAGCGACGCGACCACGCGACGGCCGTCACGAGCGTTCTCGCGCAGCGGGCGGGGGCGTGGGGCGTCCGCGTGCACGACGTCGCCGCGACGCGCGACGCGCTCGCGATCCTCGACGCATGGGACGGCGGATCCGCATGACCGACGAGATCACGCTGACGGGCCTTACGGCCTACGGCTACCACGGGGTCTTCGCGCACGAGCGTCGCGAGGGACAGACCTTCCTCGTCGACGTGACGCTCCGGGTCGACACGCGTCGGGCGGCGGCGAGCGACGATGTCGCCGACACGGTGCACTACGGTGAGCTCGCGGACGCGATCGTGGCGATCGTGGAAGGCGAGCCCGTGGACCTCATCGAGACGCTCGCCGATCGCATCGCGCGCGCCGCGCTGCGCGACGACCGCATCGCCCAGGTCGCCGTCACCGTGCACAAACCCGACGCACCGATCTCGCACCGCTTCGCCGACGTGTCGGTCACCGCACGCCGCACACGGGAGGACGTGTGACGCGCCGCCTCGCCGAGCCGATTCGCCACGCGATGCCGCGCCGCGGCGTTCCGATCGTCATCGCGCTCGGGGCGAACCTCGGCGACCGCTCGCAATCGCTCGACGCGGCGGTGCACGAGATCGCCGAGCTGCCACTCACGAGCGACGTGGCGTGCTCGGATCCCGTCTCGACGGTCGCGATGACGCTCGACGGACCGGATCCGACCAAACCCGGGTACCTCAACGCCGTCGCGACAGCGCGCACGCGGCTCGCTCCCTCGCTCCTGCTCGCCGGTCTGCACGCGATCGAGCAGCGCCATGGTCGCGTGCGTGTCGAGCGATGGGGAGACCGCACCCTCGACCTCGACCTCGTCGCGTACGGCTTGCTCACGAGCGAGGATCCGCGCCTGACGCTGCCGCACCCGCGTGCCCACGAACGGGACTTCGTACTCGCGCCGTGGCTCGCCGTCGATCCCGATGCTCAGCTCCCCGGGCACGGCGCGGTCGCCGACCTCGTCGCGGCACTGGCGGAGGCGACGTGAAGCGCACCGCACCGATGACGCTCGTCGCCTGCGCCGCTCTCGGTGCCGCGACCGGATACATCGTCGACCTCGCACTGACGAACTCCGGGCGCGCAACATACGCGCCGAGCATCATGCTCCCCGTCCTGCTCGTCGCCCTCGGAATCTGCTGCCTGCTGTTCGCGTGGCCGATCCGACGCGCCGTGCGCGACGAGAAGGCGCCGCGCGTGGATCCGTTCCGCGCGGTGCGCGTTGCGGTGCTGGCCAAGGCATCGAGCATGGTCGGCGCGCTCGCCGGATCCTTCGCCCTCGGACTCGTGACATTCGTCCTCACACGACCCGTCTCCCCCGCAGTAGGCTCGATGGCGGAGACGATCGCAACTGCGGTCGCGGGGGCTGTTCTTGTGATCCTTGCGCTCGTCGCCGAACACATGTGCACGCTGCCGAAGGATCCAGATGACCGCGAGTCAGACCCCTCCTCTTCCGGAGCAGAACCCGAGTTCTGAGCCGGCCACGCGCCGCGAAGCCGCGGAGCGCGCCGCCCAGGAACAGGCGCAGCAACCAGCCTCGGATCCGTCGACCGCGCCGGCGCCCGATCAGCCGGTGCCTCCCGCGCCGCAGCAGGTTCCGCCGCGGCCACCTGCACCGCAGCAGCCCCCGGCGTCCCCGGATCCGCAGCAGCCCCCGGCGCCGCACGTGGCCTCGGCACAGGAGCCGGCGCCGCACGGTGAGCCCGCGCAGAGCGTTCCCGCGTCCCCGGACTTCCCGCCCGCCGGAGAGCCGATCGCCGCGCCCGAGAGTCTCGACCACGAGACCTACACGGCGCTGCGCGAACCGCGAGCGGGCGGCCTGCAGCTCGATGGCACGTGGCACCAGATCTCGCCGAAGTACGTGGTGTCGCAGGTTGTGCAGAGCATCGCCCTCGTGGTGTTGGTCGTCGCAGCGGCCACCGTCGTGTCGCTCCTCTCCGAACAGCCGTGGCCGTGGATCGCCGCGGGAGCGATCGTGATCGTCCAGGTCGTCGGGCTCATCATCCTGCCGCGCCAAGCGCGCGCCCTCGGCTACATGCTGCGCGCGGACGACATCGTGTTCCGCAGGGGCATCCTGTGGCAGCGCGTCGTCGCGGTGCCGTACGGCCGCATGCAGCTCATCGACATCACGCATGGGCCGCTCGACCGGATGTTCGGCATCGCGAAGCTCAAGATGGTCACGGCAGCAGCATCGACGGGCGTCGAGATCCCGGGGCTCACTGACGCAGCGGCGGAGGCGCTCCGTGACACACTGATCGACGTCGCAGAGACGCGGAGGACGGGTCTGTGACGTCGCCTGCGGATCCGCAGCAGCCCGACACGGTGCTTCCGGGCGGAGGATCCAGTTCGCTCGCCGACGGCGAGTGGCACCGTCTTCACCCGCTGACGCCGCTGTTCAAGGGCGGGCTCTTCATTGTCGTGATCCTCGGCATCATCATTGCGAACATGCGTGACCGCCTGATCTTCATCGGGATCGCTCTGTTCGCGCCCGAGGACGTTCGCGATGACGTCGACATCGACTCTGATGATCCGATCAGCTGGGCGATCGACTGGACCATTGCCAACAACATGGTCTTCCTCGTGGCGCTGGCGCTCATCGCGATCCTTCTGCTCGTCATCTTCGCCCTCTGGCTCGTGTGGCGTTTCCAACAGTTCCGCATCACTGACGAGAACGTCGAAGTGAAGAAGGGAATCATCTTCCGCTCACAGCGACGCGCACCGCTCGACCGCGTGCAGGGCGTGAACCTCACCAGGCCGTTTCCCGCCCGACTCGCCGGCATGGCCAAGCTCACGCTCGAAGGGGCGGGGACGGGGGCCGACGTCGCGCTCGAGTACCTCGCGACGAACCGCGCCGAAAGTGTGCGAGCCGACATCCTGCGCCTTGCCTCCGGCGCGCGCCAGCAGCGTGCCGAGGGTCGCTCGTCCCGCGAACAGCCGGGGTCGCTGGTCGGGACCGTCAGCAGCGGAGTGTCGGAGATCATCGGTGGCGTCGCGCAGGACGATGTCGCTCCCGAAACGGTGGTGCGGATCCCGCTGGGCCGCCTGATTGGCTCACACGCGATCACCGGTGCGATGTGGATGGTGTTCTTCCTCGTCGTGATCGGCGGAAGCGTGTTGCTCCCGATCGCGGTCTTCGAGGATGGCCCGGACAAGTGGATCGCCATGTTGATCGCGGGGCTCAGCACCGCGATCCCGATGATCATCGCGGCGGTTGCGGTCGTGTGGAACGCGCTCCAGAAGGGATTCCGCTACTCGATCGCACCGACGCCGGATGGCGTGCGCATCTCGAGCGGCCTGCTGACGACCGTGAGCCGCACGATCCCGCCGGGGCGCGTGCACGCGGTCGAGATCACGCAGAACCTCCTCTGGCGCCCGTTCGGCTGGTGGAGCATCCGCATCAACCGCATGGGCGGGACGAGCGCGGCGCAGCAGAACAGCTCGCAGGCGCAGGCGGCGGCGATCATCCTGCCCGTCGGAACCCGCGCTGACGTCGAACGCGTCGCGTCGCTGCTGCTGCCCCACGCACCCGAAGGGGATGAGCTGTTCGTCTGGCAGCACGGCATGCTCGGGCCGCACGAGAACGACCCGTTCACGACGACACCGAAGCGCGCGTTCATCTGGCACTGGCTGCAGCGCGGTCGCCTCGGCGTGCGCGTGACGAGCTTCGCGATGCTCGTGCGCCGCGGTCGCCTCGGACGACGTCTCGCGATCTTCCCGCTCGCACGGCTTCAGGGGGTCGGGGTGAGCCAGGGCGTCATTGCGCGCGCGCAGCGCCTCGGTCACCTGCGTGTGCACACCGTTCCCGGGCCGATTTCCGGCGCGGTCAGCTCGCTCGATGTCGATGATGCGCAGCGCCTCGCCGACGTCGTCGGCCGCGGTGCGATGGCGGCGGCGGACGCCGACCAAACCCACCGCTGGGCGGAGGTGCCGTAAACGCGGGTCGCTCTCGCCGAGCGTCGGGTAATTCCGCGGGTTGCGGCCGGTTGGGCACATATCTCGAGACGGCCGGCGAATTCCGAGATGCTCGGCAAGGTCATGCGCGGGCCAGCTCCGGCGTGCAAAGGTGGACGAATGAAGCGAGACGGCAGGCTGGGCGTCGGCATCGTCGGCGCGGGACGCGTGGGACCGGTGCTCGGCGCCGCGTTGGCGGGAGCCGGGCACCAGATCACGGGCATCACCCGCGGATCCGACGATGAGCGCGCCGCCGCCGTGCTGCCGGGGGTCCCGGTGCTCGACGCACCCGACGTGATCCGTCGCAGTGAACTGGTGCTCGTCGCGTTGCCGAGTGCGCGCCTGGCCGAGACCATCGCGGGTTTCGCCGAGGCGGGACTGTTTCAGCCCGGGCAGCTCGTGCTGCACACGGACGCGGCGCACGGAATCGAGGTGCTGCACCCCGCGGTGGCGGCGGGGGCGATCCCGCTCGCGGTGCACCCCGCGATGACGTTCACCGGCACGTCGATGGACCTCCGCCAGTTGGCCGCCACTTATGCCGCCGTGAGCGCACCGGGGCCCGTGCTGCCGATCGCGCAGGCGCTCGCGGTGGAACTCGGGTGTGAACCCGTCGTCGTCAGGGACGAGGACCGCGCGGCGTACGCCGAGGCAATCGAGACGGCGACGCAGTTCTCGCGCCAGATCGTGCAGCAGTCGACGGGGATCCTGCGCGGCATCGGCGTGGAGAATCCCGGCGGCTTCCTCTCGGCCCTCGTACGCTCGACGGTCGACCACGCGCTGCAGCAGGCGACGCCGGCCATTCCCGACGTCCTCCCGCCCGACCTCGACGCCTGAGGATCGCCGGCTCCCGCACGGGGTGGGGCGCCCGGCCGAGCCGCCGGCTCCCACGCGGGGTGGGTCGCCAGAGATTGCGGCTGGGCGCAGCCCAGCGCCGCAATCTCTGGCGACCCACGTGTCGACGGGCGCGCGGACCGTGGGAGGAGGGTTTCCAGCGGGTGGCCAATAGACTGGGGCGAGCCTCCAGCCGACCCGAATGAGAGACCTCGCGCATGACTGATACGCCCGCAGAGCACGCTGCCACTGAAGAGGACGACGTCTTCGAGCAGAAGTCCGTGCGGATGGCGAAGCGCGCGCGTCTGATCGACGAGAGCGCCTCTGCCGCGGATGGCCCCTACCCGGTCTCGGTCGCGGTGACCACGACGATTCCGGCGATCCGTGCCGAGTACGGCGACCTCGAGGCTGGCGCCGAGACGGGCGTGATGGCAGGCGTCGCCGGCCGCATCGTCTTCAGCCGCAATACGGGCAAGCTCTGCTTCGCGTCGCTCCAGGCGGGCGACGGGTCGCGGATCCAGGCAATGGTCTCGCTCGCGAAGGTCGGCGACGACTCGCTCGCACGGTGGAAGGAACTCGTCGACCTCGGCGACCACGTCTTCGTCTCCGGTGAGATCATCTCGAGCCGTCGTGGCGAGCTGTCGATCATGGTCGAGGACTGGCACATGGCGGCGAAGGCGATCCTGCCCCTGCCGAACCTCCACACCGAGCTGAGCGAGGAATCACGCGTCCGCCAGCGTTACCTCGACCTTCTGGTGCGCGACCAGGCGCGCGCGACCGTGCGTGCCCGGGCGACGGTGATGAAGAGCCTCCGGCAGACGTTCGACGGCGCGGGCTTCCTCGAGGTGGAGACGCCGATGCTGCAGGTGCAGCCGGGTGGCGCCGCCGCGCGCCCCTTTGTGACGCACTCGAACGCGTTCGACACCGAGCTGTTCCTGCGGATCGCCCCCGAGCTCTACCTGAAGCGCGCCGTCGTCGGCGGCATCGATCGAGTCTTCGAGATCAACCGCAACTTCCGCAACGAGGGCGCCGACTCGACGCACAGCCCCGAGTTCGCGATGCTCGAGGCCTATCAGGCGTACAGCGACTACAACGGCATCGCCGACCTCACCCAGCGACTCATCCAGCAGGCGGCGATCGCGGTGCACGGGTCGACGACCGTGACCTGGGCCGACGGCAGCGAGCACGACCTCGGCGGCGACTGGCCGCGCATCTCGATGTACGCGTCGCTCTCCGAGGCGGCGGGCCTCGAGATCACGCCGGAGACCCCGCTGTCGGAGCTCACCACGCTCGCCGAGGCCAATGACGTCGAGATCCCTCAGCACGCGACGCACGGCAAGCTCGTCGAAGAGCTGTGGGAACACTTCGTCAAGCAGCACCTGACCGCGCCGACCTTCGTCATGGACTTCCCGGTCGACACGAGCCCGCTCGTGCGCGATCACCGGTCGGTCGCGGGCGTCGTCGAGAAGTGGGACCTGTACGTCAACGGGTACGAGCTGGCCACCGGCTACTCGGAGCTTGTCGACCCCGTCATCCAGCGGGAGCGGTTCGTCGAGCAGGCCAAGCTCGCCGATCGCGGCGACGTCGAGGCGATGCGCATCGACGAGGACTTCCTCCGCGCGCTCGAGCACGGCATGCCGCCCACGGGTGGGATGGGGCTCGGCATCGACCGGCTGCTCATGACGCTCACGGGACTCGGCATCCGCGAGACGATCCTCTTCCCACTCGTCAAGTAGCCGGCTGCGCGACCCACCACGAGGGGGCGAGCGGCGACCCCTCGGGATCGTACGCCCATCCGGGGATCATGCCGCCGTCGGCCATCCGCGCGACGAGATTCGCGAACGACAGCTGCGGATCCAGGTCGAGCGCGAGCTGCGCATACCGCGCGGCGTGCGTGGCACCGCCGAGCGCCCACGAGAGCCAGCCGCACACGGCGAGAAGGCTCGCGCGATGGGACTCGGGCGTGCGCGCGACGAGGGATCGGACCGCCTCGCGCGCCCTCTCGAGGCGTGCACTGTCGGGCCTGGGGCC
>DWXU01000238.1:0-4797 GCA_019119065.1 Candidatus Microbacterium pullistercoris
TATCTCTTCTTCGAGGAAGTCGGTCAGACGGTGCACCGCACCTTCGCCACGGAGCGCTATCACGACCAGCTCGCGGGTGGGGCGATGCTGATGTCGCGGGCGGCGTTCGACGCGCTCGGCGGCTGGCGCCCGACGCCCAACTCGACGGACCGCTCGGTGCTCATCCGGGTCGAGACGCAGGGCGGGGTCGGTTACCGTACGCAGAGCCTCGGCTACATGTACATCCGGCACGCGTCGAAGCACACGTGGGAGCGGACCGCCTCGCAGCTCGTGCAGGGCTCGTTCGAGCAGTGGCGCGGGTGGCGCTCACCCGAAGTAGGGTACTGACCAGCCGGATCCGGCGGGAGCGCGAAGCGCAGGACGAGTCTCCGGCGCTCGGTGAGAACGTGCTCGCGCCCGTCGATGTTCAGACCAGCCGGTATGTCGGCGAATACGAAGGGACATCGCTGTGGCTCGTCGAGGGTCGCACAGACCCGCCTGTGTGCTTGATCGCCGCCAGCGACGGCTCCGAATGGACCATGGCCTGCGGTTCGGACGCCGGGTTGGAGATGAGCAGCGCTCTCGGCCGTTTCATGGTCATGCCGGACAGCATTCCCGCGCCCGACGGGGCGACGGCGATTTCGGAGAACGTGTACGCCCTCGGCGGCTGAACAGTGTGGGTGCCCGGCGCGTGCCGTGAGCTCGGCGCGGGCCGGCGCGGTCGATGATCGACCTCGTTCGCGCTCGCGTACGCACTCAACTATCGGTATCGAGGATATTCAATCCAGCCGTTCGGACCCGCCGGAGACGCGCTGTTGTTCGGCGCTGTCCTCGCGCCGCTCCGCGTAGCGTTGTCGCGCGAGCGCGGCGTTGCGCTGTTCTCGATCACGGGCAATCGCGTGCTCGAATGCTGATCCGGCGCGCGCTCGGCGCTCGGCCTCGAGTTCATCGAGGATCCGCGCGAAACCCTCAGCGTCACGCGGGCGCCGGGAGCGCACGACCGACGCGCTGTGGGGGAGCTGCCCACAGGGCGTGGCGATGCGATCCGGCACGACCGCGTCCGGCCGCTGTGCGCCGCCCGACGAGGTCCCCGATCCGATCTGCGTCGATGAGTTCGATGTCCCTGATCCCGGGGCCCCGACACATGGAGACTCGGCTCGGAGTCGCTCCGCGGAAGGGGGTTCGGTGTGGGAAGTCTCCTTCTCCGGAGGCGCCGTTCGGGGAGTTCCCACCGCTCGCGGTGCCCGCCTTTCCAACGGAGCCGTTTGGGGCGATCCCACTTCCGGAGGATCCGCTCGGAGCGTCTCCGCCTTTGGCGCGCAGGTTATTGATGTTTCCGCTCGCTGTGTGTCGGCTCCGGGAGCGGCCGCATCTGCTGTGCGATCTCCCGAAGATTCCGCTCTGCGTGACGTAGGCGGTGGTTCTGGCGGGGGCGTGTCCGGGGCCGGTTGGAAGAACACCCGGCTCGCCGGTTCGTCGCGGTAAGTGCGGCCGGTCGGGCTCGTCCACTCGATGACGCCACCCGGTAGCTGGCGCGGCGTCCACGCCGACCCGTGTTTCATCATGTGATGGCTCTCGCACAGTGCGGCGAGGTTGCTCAGCGACGTCTCGCCTCCCTCGGCGTACGCGCGCGTGTGGTCGATGTCGGCCTTCCGAGCCGGGATCGTGCATCCGGGGAAGCGGCACGTCATGTCTCGGCCGATGAGCGCTCGTCGTTGAGCCGCCGTCGGCCGATAGTGGTCGACCCGTTCGATCTCTCCGGTTTCGGGGCGGCAGAAGAGCCGTTCCCATCCCGCGGCCCTGCCAGCGATGCCTCGCGCGGTGTCCGGCGAGACGAGCGCGCCCTCATCGATCCAGCTCGTTCCCGCGTGGGGATCGATCATCTGGTCGACGGGGATCGTCACCTGAACCGTCGCGTTCACGTTCTCGAGCGCCGCCCCGCTGCCCGTCGAATGAAGCTCGTGCCCCGTGGGCTGCGATGAGAGGAAGAGATCCGTCAGGATGTCTACCCGCAGCTGATCCATCGTGCGTAAATCGGTTGCGGCGACCACGGAAGGCGTCATCGCGTCCGTATCCTCGCTCGTGCGTTCGCCGCCGCGCCCACCGGTGCCTGAGCCGGCACTCGTGTCCGCACTCGCGCAACCGCCGTCGTCGCCACGCACGCGCGTCGCCGCGGGAGCGCTCGGCCGCTCCTCTGGCGGGCGCAGCCGGGTCGCGCCGCCGCATCCGCAGTCTGCGCTGCACTCGTCGCCGACGGCATGCCCGTACGCGCGGTGAAAGTCGTCACGCGCGCGTCGTCGGTCGGTCTTCACCAGCTTCGCCATCGTGGTCGCCCGGTCGTAGACCGCGCGCGCCTCGAACGTCGGAAGATAGAGCAGCAGGTCGCTCATGCCGTCTTCGCGTTCGAAGAGCGAAACGAATCGTCGTTCCCGTTCCTGCTCATGGCGTTCACGTAACGAGAGTGGAGCGAGCTCCGCCACCTGCTTCTTCACGATGCGCTTCAGATCGCCCGGCGTGCATCGCTCCGCGAACGGCACCGCCGCGTGATCGAGAGCGGCGCGAGCGTTCGGATCCAACGACCCACCCGCTTCCGCGACCGCGCGCGCGTGCCGCGCCGAGATGCGCCCCTCGCGCAGTGCCTGGTGCGTTGTCGGATAGTCGTCGACGAGAGTCTCCGCGTCGCTCAGTTGGTGCTTCGCTGCGACCGGATGCGTGTGCGTCGCCGCCGCGACCTCGGCGGCCATGGCGCGCCGGGCATCCTCGATACCGTTCGGCGCGGGGGAGCGTTCGCCCTCGGAATGCGCGATCGTCGCCAGCTCGGCGAGGAAACCCGCCTTCTCACCCTCGGCGCGGGCGATGATCCGGTCGCGTTCGGCCACCGCATCGACGAGCGCGCGCTTGCGCGCGACCAACGCGGGGCTCAGCCCCGAGAGGTGCGACGCTGCGCGTTCCGTGTCCATGGTCAGAGGTTACGGATGACCTCTGACATTCGAAGAAAAATTCGATAGTTGAAGGGTTCTCGTCGAACGGCCCGCCGCGCCCTCGTCCGTCACCTCCGGGCGCTCGCCGCTGCCGACGCTGTGCGGATCCGCGCCTGACCACGCCGCGGACTCCGGGCGGCTCGGGAGCGATGGCCGTGGTACTGGCAGCGGTGAAGGGAGCGCCTCGCGTGTCATCGCCCGATACGTGCTCATCGCGGGGCCTCGACGCCTGCCCGTCTCGATAAGCTGGCGGTGATGGATGACGACCTCGGCGCGCGGATCCTGCTGCTCGTCGTCATGACGGCGGCCGGAGTTCTTCTGATCTGGGTCGCTCACGCGGCGGCCTCAGGACGGATCAAGCGAAACCCGATCGCCGGTATTCGGACGGCGGCCACCATGGAAAGCGATCAGGCGTGGTTGGCCGCGCATGTCCGTGCCAAACCGGCCACGGTGCGCGCTGGCATCGCGGCGATCGTGAGCGGGCTCGCCGCGCTGCCGCCGCTGCCCACACCGGTGTCCGCCGCGGTCGTGGTCGTCGGCTGCGCCGTGATGCTGGCGTTCGTCCTCCACGGCGCGCGCATCGGCAGCCGAGCCGCCAGGAACGCCACGCACGACGCATCCGGCCGTTGAACGCTTGCCCCGCCCCGCTCCGCGAGTGCCGCGTCGCCCTTTTCGGCGACGGAACGTGCGCCAACCCGCTCGCCGACGCACGCCATCAACGCGGCGCCAACGCGCCAACCCGCCCGCCCTAGCCCTTTAGGCGCTTCACGACGCGCGCGGGTACGCCGGCCACGAGCACGTCGTCCGGCACGTCTTCTGTGACGATCGAGCCGGCCGCGACGATCGCGCCCGCTCCGATCGTGACGCCCGCGAGCACCGTCGACGATGCCCCGATCCACGATCCGGCGCCCACGACGATCGGATCGTGCCGCACCGCGCCCGCGCGCCGCTCGTGCGGCCCGACCTCGTGAGTGTCTGTGATGAGGCGCACGAACGGCCCGATATTAACTCGGTCGCCGATCGTCACGTGCGGCCGCACGTAGCAGTCGCGGTTGATGAACACATCCTTGCCGATTGTGATGTCGCCCGTGAACTCACCGCCCCGGTAGATCTGGGTCCGGTCGCCCACGCGAAGCGTGGTGTGCTCGCCCTGGTTGAACTGCACCTGCTTCGCGATGCGCGTGTCGTCGCCGATCTCGAGCATGGCGTCAGTCTTCCAGCGGCGCCATGATCTCGAACGACCGATCGCGCGAGAGCGCGAGTCCGTCACGCATGCCCGTCCAGAGGTTGCTCCAGCCGCGGCGTGTGATCTTGCGCTCGACGAAACCGAGGCGGATCAGCTCCTTCGCGAATGTCGCCGCCGTGCCGAGCGCGAAGGCGAGCGGGCGATAGTCGCCGTGTGCGCGGTAGTAATGCGACATGATCCCGCGGTTGCGCATGATGTAGTACCGGTACATGTCGCTCGAGGCATTCAAGTGCCGCGTGCCCATGTCCCACTGCTTGATCGACCGCGTGCGCTGCAGCACGAACTCATCGACGATCACGCACGGCTCGTAGCGTGAGGCGAGGTAGCCGTAGATCGTGTCATCCCAATAGATGAAGAATCGCGGATCCGGCAGACCGATCCGCTTCACGAGCGAGCGATGGATGAACATGCCCTCGAAGCAGCCCGAGTTCATCTCGCGGTACCCGGACTCATCGAAGCCGGCCGGCGCAAACGGGATCGGGATGCCGAGCGACGTCGAGACCCGGTACTGCCAGTAGAACTCGGATCCGTCGTAGTCGTAGCGACGCCCCTGCACGTGGCGGAAGCGCGGCGCCCACACACCCATGCGCG
>DWXU01000239.1:0-5502 GCA_019119065.1 Candidatus Microbacterium pullistercoris
CCTTCTCATTGCGAACGAGACGCGCTACCAACTGCGCCATAGCCCCTTACAACTCGGAATACATTACCAGAGCGGTTGATGCCCGAAAAATCGACCTCAGCCGACCGCGCGGCGCGCGAGCAGCTCGCGTACGTGGCGTTCGATCTCCGCGTCGCCCGCATCGCGCGCGACGAACGGGACCGGCTCCTGCCGACGCGCGATCCGCTCGCGGGCGGCGTCTTCGCGGGCGGCCTGCGCCACGCGATCGCGCTCGCGGGCGGCGTCGACCGCGTCCGAGGCACGGGACCCGGCGGTCGCCGTGAGCGGCGCCGGCAGGGGGCGCGGCGTCCAGCCGCGGTCGGCGGAATCGAGGATCTGCGAGCGCGGCTCGACGCGCACAGGTGCGGCCTCCACCGTGACGGGCAGACGGCGCGCGGCACGTGCCGCGACCGTCGCCATGCGCCGGTGCATGCCCAGTGCGAGAACGAGAGCGGCCGCGCCGGCGGCGAGCAACGTCCAGGTCGACGTCATCGCGAGCTGCCAGGCGCCGACGGCTGACACGACCAATCCGGTGACGGCGAGCGCGGTGGCCGCGAGCCGCACGCGACGGCGAGCGCGGGCGCGGCGCAACCGCGGATCCGTCCGCAAGGCCGCGAGCTCCTGGCGGCGTTCCTCCGCGGCGATCTCGCGGGCGAGCTGGCTGGCCTCAGCGTCTCGCTTCGTGCGCGCGAGCTTCGCTTCGTTCTCACGGCGACGCCGTTCCACCTCGGCCTGGTCGTATTCCTCGCGCAGGCGATCGTCCTCGGCCTCGAGGCGCTTGACGAGGCGCCACTGCTTAGCGGCCTCCTGGCGTGACAGCTCAACGCGGACCTCGCCCGGCGTCTCGCTCGACTCGGCGAGCACACGCAGCGCCTGGTTCAGCCGGACCGCGTTGCGCTCGGCCGCGTTGTACCGCATCTTCGTCTGCCAGGTCGGCAGCAAGTAGACAAGCCACAGCACAGCGACAACGAACACGATCGCGCCGCCGCCGAGAATCTGCCCACCCATGCCGTAACGGTAAGCGACGGCTCCGGCGTCCGGCGTCTTCCGGCCGCGTGTCTAGAACAACTGACGCAGATTTGTACGCGCGAGGTCGATCAGTTCGTCCCCTCTGCCCGACAGCACGGTCCGAATCGCGTAGAGCGTGAAGCCCTTCGCCTGCTCGAAGGTGATGGTCGGCGGCATCGAGAGCTCCTGCCGCTCGGTCAGCACGCTGAGCACGGCAGGGCCGTCATGGGCGAAGAACTCTTCGACCGCCGCGGGCAGCTCCGCCGAGGTCTCGACGCGGATCCCCTTGATGCCGACCGCCTCGGCCACCTTCGCGAAGTCCGGGTTCTCCAGCTCCGTCGCGTAGGTCACGAACCCCGCCGCCTTCATCTCGAGCTCCACGAAGTTGAGCGAGTGGTTGTCGTACACGACGGTCTTGACCGGCAGGTTGTTCTGCTGCAACGTGATGAGTTCGCCGAGCAGCATGGCGAGCCCGCCGTCGCCGGCCAGGGCGACGACCTGCCGCGAGCGGTCCTGTGCCTGCACGCCGATCCCCTGCGACAGCGCGTTGGCCATGGATCCGTGCGTGAAGGATCCGATCATGCGGCGCTTGCCGTTCATCGTCATGTACCGCGCGGCCCAGACGGCGGGCGAGCCGACGTCGGGGATGAAGACGGCGTCGTCGGCCGCGGCCTCGTCGATGAGGCGCGTGAGGTACTGCGGATGGATGGTGCGCTTCGATGGCGTCGCGAGATCGTCGAGATCCTTGCGCGTGCGCCGGTAGTGCTTCACGGCGGCCTTCAGATGCCCGGGATCCTTGCCGCTGTCGAGCCGCGGCAGCAGTTCGCCAACCGTCTCGGCCACGCCCCCGACGAGCCCGATGTCGACGTGCGTGCGTCGGCCGATCTGCGCGCCCCGGACGTCGACCTGGATCACGGTCGCGTCCTCGGGGAAGAACTGCGGATAGGGGAAGTCGGTGCCGAGCATGAGCAGCGTCTCACACTCGCGCATCGCGTGATAGCCCGACGAGAAGCCGATCAGCCCCGTCATCCCGACGTCGAACGGGTTGTCGTATTCGACGAACTCCTTGCCGCGCATCGCGTGGACCACGGGCGCCTGCAGTCGCTCAGCGATTCGGATCAGCTCGTCGTGCGCACCGGCCACCCCTGCGCCGGCGAGGATCGTGACCTTGTCACACGAGTTGAGCGCCGCCGCGGCCCGCTCGAGCTGCGACTCGGCGGGGAACACGCGCGGGGCATAACCGCGGATCTCCTCCGCGGCCGCGTCGATGTCGGCGAGCGCGATGTCACCCGGGATCACGAGCACCGCGACCCCGCGCTTCTCGACGGCCTCGCGCATCGCGATCCGCAGCAGGCGCGGCATCTGGTCCGGCGTCGACACGTGCTCCGCATAGACGCTGCACTCACGGAAGAGTTCCTGCGGGTGCGTCTCCTGGAAGTAGCCGGATCCGATCTCGTCACTCGGGATGTGCGCCGCGATCGCGAGCACGGGCACCCGCGAGCGCTGTGCGTCGTAGAGGCCGTTGATGAGGTGCAGGTTGCCGGGCCCGCAGCTGCCGGCACACACCGCCAGTTCGCCGGTGATCGCCGCTTCCGCGCTCGCGGCGAATGCGGCGGCCTCCTCGTGGCGCACGTGCACCCACTCGATGTCGCCGTTCGTCCGCAGCGCGTCGGTGAAGCCGTTGAGCGAGTCACCGGGAATTCCGTACACGCGCCGGACTCCGCTTGCGTGGAGGGTCTCGACGATGTTCTTGGCGACCGTGGGCATCTGCAGTTCCCTTCGACGATGACGAGGTGAGGGCATCCTCCCACCTCGTTCGCCGCGATAACAGGGGTGGCGCGAGTCACAGCGGAACTGACGGATCAGCCGAGGCTCGTCTGGTCCGCATCCGGGATCGTGGCGGCGTCGTGCGGCACGCGCCCCGTCACCCAGCGGCGGAGCACGCCCTCCGGGACGTCTTCCGTCGTGAGCGCGAACGCGTAGTGATCGCGCCAGTCGCCGTCGATGTGAATGTAGCGCGGACGGAAGCCCTCGTAACGGAACCCGAGCTTCTCGACGATGCGCAGACTCGGGGTGTTCTCGGGACGAATGCAGATCTCCATGCGGTGCAACCGCAGGGCGTCGAAGCAGATGTCGGTGGCGAGTGCAACGGCTGTCGGAGTGATGCCGCGACCGGCGAATCGTTCGGATACCCAGTAGCCGATGGTCGCCGATGACAGGGATCCGCGAGAGATGCCCCACACGTTCAGCTGGCCCGCGATCTCGCCCTCATGCAGCATCACGAACGGCACGCCGCTGCCATCGCGGTACTGCTGCAGCAGACGCTTAATGGATCCGCGCATGTCGATCTCGCCACCGCCGCCGGGGTTCGTGGCTTCCCAGGGCTGCAACCAGGATCGGTTCGTCAGCAGCTCGTGCTGCAGCGTCCGGGCGTCGCGTGAACGGACGAGCCGGATGGACACGGCCCCGTGGGACCTTTCGAGGATGTCCATCCGGCTCTCCCGTATCGCGACGGCGAAGCGCGACCGAGCGCTTCTTGGTCAGAGGTTGGCGGCGAAGTCCTTGATCCAGGGCCGCAGGTCGGGCCCCAGGTCGTCGCGGTCGCTCGCAAGCTGCACGATCGCCTTGATGTAGTCGAGCTTGTCGCCCGTGTCGTATCGACGGCCGCGGAAGATCACGCCGTAGACGTCGACGTTGTCGTCGTCGGCCGCGACCTCGTTGAGCGCATCGGTGATTTGGATCTCGCCGCCCTTGCCCGGCTCCGTGTGCTCGAGCACGGGGAAGATCTCGTGGGTGAGCAAGTAGCGGCCGATGATGGCGAGGTTGCTCGGCGCCTCCTCCTTAGCCGGCTTCTCGACGAGGTTCAGCACCTTGACGACGTCCGGGTCGTCGGTCGCCTCGACCGAGGCGCAGCCGTACATGCTGATCGACTCGGGATCGACCTCCATGAGGGCGATGACCATGGCCTTCTTCTGCTCGTTGACCTCGATCATCTTCGGCAGCAGCGGGTCACGCTCGTCGATGAGGTCGTCACCGAGCATCACGGCGAACGGCGTCTCCCCCACGTGCTGCTGTGCGCGGCCGATCGCGTGACCGAGGCCCTTCGGCTCGCCCTGGCGCAGGAGATGCACGTCGGCGAGATCGCTCGACTTCCTCACGCGTCCGAGCTTCGAATCGTCGCCCTTCGCGGTGAGCTTCTCCTCGAGCTCCGGCACGGAGTCGAAGTGGTTCGCGATCGCGTTCTTGTTGCGACCGATGATCATCAGCACGTCGCGGATGCCCGCGGCGACCGCTTCCTCGACCACGTACTGAATCGCCGGCTTGTCGACGACCGGAAGCATCTCCTTGGGCGTCGCCTTCGTCGCCGGCAGAAATCGGGTCCCCAGGCCCGCAACCGGCATGACGGCTTTGATCTTCGCAGGTTCCATTCCATCACCATAAGCGACGCGTCACGGGAAGTGTCACAGCGACCTACGCTGGATTCCGTGACGAACCAGACCGCGGCGGACAAGCACGCGCTGCGCGGCCGGATCCGTGCTGCGCGCGCGGTCATGCCCCCGGCAGGCCGCGAGGGTGCCGCGACGGCGATCGCCCGCCGCGGGTCCGACCTCCTCGCGCGCACGGGCGCGCGCACGATCGCGTGCTATCTGTCGGCGCCGACCGAGCCGCCCACACACGCGCTGATCGCGGCCGCGCGCGCCGCCGGGATCCGGGTACTGCTGCCGATCAGCGGGAGCAACGGGATCCTCGACTGGTCCGACGACGACGCGGCCGAGGTCACCACCCGGCTCGGCGTCCCCGAGACCGCGGGCCGCCCGCTGGGCCCCGACGCGATCCGCGAGGCCGAACTGCTGTTCATCCCGGCCGCGGCCGTGGATCCGCGGGGAATGCGCATGGGATGGGGGCGGGGCTACTACGATCGCGCCCTCGCGCGCGTTGATTCACGGCGTCCTGTCTATGCAGTGCTCTATGATGCCGAGGTGGTCGATCGCGTTCCCCACGAGGCCCACGACGTGCCCGTCACAGGAGCCGTGACCCCGACCCACACGCTGTCGTTCGATCGCTGACGCGCGCCGCGCACCGCGATCCTTCCGAGAGGCCAGAGAACACCCATGCCCACGTATGCCTACGCCTGCAAGGACTGCGGCCACGCCTTCGACGCCGTCCAGTCATTCAGCGACGCCTCGCTCACGGAGTGCCCGGAGTGCGGCGGCGTTCTGCGTAAACAGTTCGGCTCCATCGGCGTCACCTTCAACGGACCCGGGTTCTACCGCACCGACTCGCGCGCATCCGCTTCGCCCTCGTCGGACGCGTCCAGTAGCGGATCCTCGTCGAACAGTGCATCATCGACATCGGCGGCCCCGGCACCGCAGCCGGTGTCCGCCACGTCATCGGGTGACTGACCGGTCATCCGGCAGATCACGAGATCGGGCGGAAACGCCCAGGGGGAAGACCACTATGTTCCAGGGATTCAAA
>DWXU01000041.1:0-66159 GCA_019119065.1 Candidatus Microbacterium pullistercoris
ACGTCTCCCGTACGCCATGAGCCCGTCGACAGCGTGATCACCACGACGTTCACGAACGCCGCGAGCGGCACCGCGAACAGCGCTCCGGGGATGCCTCCCGCGAGGGATCCTGCCAGCACGACGAGGACGACCGCGAGCGGATGGACCTTGACGGCCGCTCCCATGACGAGCGGCTGCAGCACGTGGCTCTCGAGCTGCTGCACGATGAGCACGACGGCGAGCATCGCGAGAGCGATGAGCGGTCCGTTGTACGCCAGCGCGATGAGGACCGCGAGCGCTCCCGACACGATCGCACCGAGGAACGGCACAAAGGATGCCAGGAAGACCGTCACGCCGATCGGGATGGCGAGCGGCACGCCGAGCAGCGCGGCACCGACGCCGATGCCGATGCCGTCGATGGACGCCACGAAGATCTGCGTGCGCGCATAGTTGATGAGGGTCGACCAGCCGTTGCGCGCCGAGCGGTCGACCGCGACGCGCGCCGTGCGCGGGAAGAGCCGCGTGGTCCAGCGCCAGATCCCGTCGCCGTCGTACAGGAGACACACGAGCGTGAACAGCGCGACGAGCGCACCGGCACCCACCTGGCCGAGCGTGGAGCCGACCGAGACCACCCCGCTGAGCAGCACCGAGCTCTGGTCGACGAGGAAACCGGAGACGAACAGGACGACCTCGTTGACGAACTCCTCGGGCAGCACGCCGAGCGACAGGATCCACTCCTGCAGCTCGGCCCACCGCTCGATCGCACGCTCGCGCACGATGCCCGACTGCTCCGCAACCTGCCAGACGACGAGCCAGATCAGGCACGTCAGGATCGCGACGGTCCCGACCAGCGCGATGACGATCGCGAGCGGACGCGGCACCCGGAGAGCGATCAACGACGCGACCGCGGGCCACAGCAGAGCACTGAAGAGGATGGCAACCAGCACCGGGACGATGATGATCTTGAACTGGACGATGAGCCAGATGATCACTGCGACGGCTGCCGCGATGATGAGCAGCCGCCACCCGTACGCCGCGGCGATGCGGAGCGGGCGGGGCACAGACACAGGCGCGTCAGCGGACCCGCCGGCCTCGTCTGCGGTCGCGCGATCGTGCGGCCCGCGCCGCCGGGTGTGTTCGCTCATCCGTCCGATTCTATTGCCGACAGAGGAGCGAGCACGCGCGCGACGGACTCAGAACTGCACGCGCGGCGGCTGACGCACCGCTGCCGCGTCCTCGACCTCGAAGAACTCGCGCTCGGTGAAGCCGAGTCCCCCAGCGAAGAGATTGTTCGGGAACTGCTTGATCTTGATGTTCAGCTCACGGACGCCGCCGTTGTAGAACCGGCGCGACGCCTGGATCTTGTCTTCGGTGTCGACGAGCTCGTTCTGCAGCTGAAGGTAGTTCTGACTCGCCTGCAGCTGCGGATACGCCTCGGCGACCGCGAACAGACTCTTCAGCGCCTGCTGCATGTGGTTCTCGGCGGCGCCGGCCTGCGCCGGGCCGCTCGCGTCGAGCGTCTCCGCTCGCGCGCGCGTCACGTTCTCGAAGACAGCACGCTCGTGAGCCGCGTATCCCTTGACCGTCTCGATGAGGTTCGGGATGAGATCGGCGCGACGCTTGAGCTGCACGTCGATGCCGCTCCACGCCTCGTCCACTCGCGTGCCGAGCGAGACGAGCGAGTTGTACGTGGCCCAGAGGTAGATGCCCGCGATCACGACGACCGCGACGACGATCAGAACTGGTACGAGCCACTCCATAGGTTTCCCCCTCCGTGGTGTCCTTCCATGGTACGCGCTGTGGGCCGAACGGAGCCTCAGTGTGATCCGGCTCGAGCGGAAGCGGCCACCCACGCCGCGAGCTTCGCCGTCGCACGACCGTCGTCGACGGCGGCCGCCGCTTCGTCCTTCGCCTCGATCAACCGCTCGATCATGTTCCGGTCGATCTGAGACGGATCCTTCGACAACCGGTACGCGACGATGCCAGCGGCCGCGTTGAGCAGCACGATGTCACGCACGGCACCCTGCTCGCCCGCGAGCGTGCGCCGCAGCGTGTCCGCATTCTCGGCCGGCGAGCCGCCGAGCAGTTCGTCGATGGACGCCGTGTTCATTCCGAGGTCGCGGGGGTGGATGTCGAACTCGTGCATGTCGCCGTTCGAGACCTGCCAGATCCGGCTGTACCCCGTCGTCGTCAGCTCGTCGAGGCCATCCTCGCCGCGGAACACGAGGGCCGTCGCACCACGCGTGCGAAAGACGCCGGTGATGATCGGGACCACGTCCGTGGACGCGACGCCGACGGCGTTCGCTTCGGCCCGCGCCGGGTTCACGAGCGGGCCGAGGAAATTGAACGCGGTGGGGACCCCGAGCTCGGCGCGGACGGGTGCCGCGTGCCGGAAACCGGGATGGAATGCCGCAGCCCAGGCGAACGTGATCCCGGCCTCCTCGAGCACGCTCGCCACACCGTCCGGACTCAGTCGGAGGTCGATGCCCAGCTCACTGAGCACATCGCTCGCGCCGGTGAGCGAGCTGACGGCGCGATTGCCGTGCTTGACGACGGGGATCCCCGTCGCCGCAACGATGATGGAGGCCGTCGACGAGATGTTCACGGTCCCGTGGCGGTCACCACCGGTGCCGACGATGTCGAGCACGTCGGGGTCGACGTCGAGCGGGACGGCCGCGTCGAGGATCGCGTCACGGAAACCGATCACCTCCTCGACCGACTCCCCTTTCGCACGCAACGCCATGAGCAGGCCGCCGAGCTGCGCGCCGGTCGCCTCGCCCTGCATCACCTGGCGCATCGCCCATTCCGCCTGCGAGACAGTGAGATCCTCGCCCTTCACGACGGCGGTCAGAACGTCGGGCCAGGTGGTGTGCGTCATACCCGCCAGAGTAGGGCACGGAATTTTCTCGACACGCTGTAGAAGTTCGTCTGCGGCGGAACCCGACACCCGTCGATTGCGCGTTCTCGCGTGCTGACCTGCGGTTTCCCACCCCACCCCCGGGTGATTCACGGCGAGGTCATAGCGGGCACCCCAGCCGTTCCTGTTCACGAGTGCGAAAATCACACGCGTTTATCGGCCATAATGGTGGGGTGACGAACCCAGCTATGCATGCCTCCGCGCCCAGAACGGTGAAGCGCCCCGATACCCTTGCCGTCGGCACGATCGTCTGGCTCGGGTCCGAAGTCATGTTCTTCGCCGGCCTCTTCGCCATTTACTTCACGCTTCGCAGCACCTCCCCGGGGCTCTGGGAAGAGCAGACGCAGCTGTTGAACGTGCCGTTCGCGTTCATCAACACGGCGATCCTCGTGGCCTCGTCCTTCACCTGCCAGTTCGGCGTCTGGGCCGCAGAGCGCCTCCAGCCGCACAACGTCAAGGGCCAGGGGTGGAAGTCGTGGGGCATGATCACGTGGCTCTGGATCACGTTCGCCCTCGGGGCCATCTTCGTCTCCGGCCAGGTGTGGGAGTACGCACAGCTCGTCGCCGAGGGAATCACGCTCTCGAGCGACCCCTACGGCGCGGCGTTCTACATCACCACCGGGTTCCACGCCCTCCACGTCACGGGTGGCCTGATCGCGTTCCTCCTCGCACTGGGTCGTGCGTTCGCCGTCAAGCGCTTCACGCACAAGGAGGCGACGACCGCGGTCGTGGTGTCGTACTACTGGCACTTCGTCGACGTGGTCTGGATCGCCCTGTTCATCGTCATTTACTTCCTGCAGTAAGAGCGGAGCAACATCACCGTCATGGCACTCTCGAAGTTCAAGCGCCGCTCACGCGGCCGCCGCAGCCCCTTGGCCGCCGCCGTCCTCATCGGCGTCGGCCTCCTCATGACCGGCGGACTGTACGCCGGGGCGTCGGCCGCTGTCGCCGCAACCGACGACACCCCCGCGGCACAGGCCAGCGTCGAAGAGGGTGAGAAGCTCTTCCAGGCGAACTGCGCCACATGCCACGGCATGGACCTGCAGGGTCGCGAGGGCGTGGGTCCCTCGCTCCACGGCGTCGGCGCACTCGCCGTCGAGTTCCAGGTATCGACGGGCCGCATGCCCATGCAGATGCACGGGCCGCAGGCCGACCAGAAGCCGGTGCAGTTCACGGAGACGCAGACCCGCTCGATGGCGGAGTACGTCCAGTCGATCGCTCCGGGCCCTGACTACCCCGACGAGGAGATCCTCAGCGGCGAAGGCGATGTCGCGCACGGCGGAGAGCTGTTCCGTATCAACTGCGCCATGTGCCACAACGTCGCGGCCGCCGGTGGTGCTCTCACGGAGGGCAAGTTCGCGCCGGACATCATGGACACCTCGGCGCTCAACATCTACGCGGCGATGGTGACGGGCCCGCAGAACATGCCCGTGTTCAGCAACATGAACCTGTCCGAGCAGGACAAGCAGGACATCATCGCGAACCTGCTCTACCAGCAGGAGATGACCCCGGTGGGTGGATTCACGCTGGGCTCGCTCGGTCCTGTCTCTGAGGGCCTCTTCATCTGGATCTTTGGCATCGGCGGTCTCATCGGCATCGCCGTCTGGATCACGGCGAAGTCGAACTGAGCATGTCTGACGAAGTGGACGTGACAAGGAGCACGATGTCAAACGACGATTCGAAGGGTGTCGAGAAGGTCCAGGGACCTTCTTCGGGCCTCGCCGTCTCGATCGACGATCCCATCGAGAACCCCGGGCTTCCGCCGCACCGCGAGCGGCTGACGGACAAGGATCCGAAGGTTGCCAAGCGCGCCGAGCGCACGGTTTACACACTGTTCTACATCTCGGTGGCCGCCAGCATCTGGGCCGTAGCAGCGTACATGCTGTTCCCGATCGAGGACATGGAATACACCTCGATCCGAGCGAACAACCTGTACATCGGTCTCGGGATCGCGTTCGCGCTCCTCGCTATCGGTATCGGCGCGATCCATTGGTCCAAGGCGATCATGAGCGACAAGGAGTACGTCGAGGAGCGCCACCCGACACGTGGCTCCGATGAGACGCGCGCCGCTGTCGTCGAGGCTTTCAAGACCGCCGACGAGGAGTCGGGCTTCGGTCGCCGCAAGATGATCCGCAATTCGCTGTTCGCGGCCCTCATCGCCTCGATCCTCCCCGGCGTCACGCTCTTCCGCGGTCTCGCGCCGCACGATGCGGAGAACAGCCCCGTCGACCTGCTCAAGCAGACGATGTGGACGGCCGGCGAGCACCTCGCGCGCGACCCTGCCGGCACGCGCATCAAGGCGAGCGATGTCACGCTCGGCAGTGCTTTCCACGTGATCCCCGAGTCGCTCGCCGGTCTGTCGCACAGCAACGGCTACCTCGAGGAGAAGGCGAAGGCCATGGTGCTCATGGTGCGCATGCGCCCCGAGCAGCTGACCGAGCGCGAAGAGCGCAAGGACTGGTCGTACGACGGCATCGTCGCGTACTCGAAGGTGTGCACGCACGTCGGCTGCCCCGTCGCGCTGTACGAGCAGCACACGCACCACTTGCTGTGCCCGTGCCACCAGTCGCAGTTCGACGTGTCTGACGAGGCGAAGGTCGTCTTCGGCCCCGCGTCACGCCCCCTGCCGCAGCTTCCCATCACCGTTGACGATGAGGGATACCTCGTCGCCCGCAGCGACTTCAGGGAGCCTGTCGGACCGAGCTTCTGGGAGATGCATTGAGCACCGCCACCGAAACCGAAGAGAAGAAGGCCCCTCTCGGCGGCCGGTTCGTCGGCGCGACCGCGAACTACCTCGATGAGCGCACGAGCATGTCGGGCTTCATCAAGGCCCTCGGACGCAAGGTCTTCCCCGACCACTGGTCGTTCATGCTCGGCGAGATCGCGCTGTGGTCTTTCGTCGTCGTCCTGATCTCGGGAACGTTCCTGACGTTCTTCTTCCAGGCGTCAATGGTCGAGACGTACTACACGGGCGCCCACGAACCGATGCGCGGCATTCCGATGTCCGCCGCGATGGAGTCGACGCTGAACATCAGCTTCGACATCCGCGGCGGCCTCCTGGTGCGCCAGCTGCACCACTGGTCGGCCCTGACGTTCGTCGCCGGCATCGGCGTGCACATGCTCCGTGTGTTCTTCACGGGCGCGTTCCGCAAGCCGCGCGAGCTGAACTGGGTTGTCGGCTTCGTGCTCTTCGTCCTGGCGATGGCCGAGGGCTTCACCGGCTACTCGCTCCCGGACGATGTCCTGTCGGGCAACGGCCTCCGCATCATCGACGGCATGGTCAAGGCGATCCCGCTCATCGGTCCGTGGACCTCGTACCTGCTCTTCGGTGGCGAGTTCCCGGGCACTGACATCGTCGGCCGCCTCTACACGCTGCACATCCTGATCCTGCCGCTCATCGTGATCGCGATGATCGCCGTGCACCTCGTGCTGATGATCGTGAACAAGCACACGCAGTTCGCCGGCCCGGGCCGCACGAACAACAACGTCGTGGGCTTCCCGATGATGCCCGTGTACATGTCGAAGATGGGTGGCTTCTTCTTCATCGTGTTCGGTGCGCTCGTGCTCATCGCGGCGACGGTGCAGATCAACCCGATCTGGGGCTACGGGCCATACGACCCCTCCCCGGTGTCGGCCGGAACGCAGCCGGACTGGTACATCGGATTCGCCGACGGCGCGTTGCGCCTCGCGCCGCCGCATCTCGACATCGAGATCTTCGGCATGGTCTATCCGATGGGTGTGCTGATCCCGCTCGTCGTGCTGGTGCTGTTCATCCTGATCGTCGCGATCTACCCCTTCATCGAGGCGTGGGTCACGGGCGATAAGCGTGAGCACCACATCGCGCAGCGTCCGCGTAACGCGGCGACGCGCACCTCGATCGGCGCTGCTGGCGTCTGGTTCTACGCTGTCCTGTGGGCGGCGGCCTCGTCCGACCTCATCGCGACGCACTTCCGCCTCACGATGGAGGGTGTGATCCACGCGCTCCAGGCGCTGCTCACGATCGGCACCGTCTTCGTCTACTTCGTCACCAAGCGCATCTGCATCGCGCTTCAGAAGAAGGACCGCGAAATCGCGCTGCACGGTTACGAGTCCGGCCGGATCGTGCGCCTGCCCGGCGGTGAGTACCAGGAAGTGCACAAGCCCGTCGACGAGTACGAGCGCTGGAAGCTCGTGGCCGAAGAGACGTACGAGCCGCTCATCCCCCGTCCGAACGACCAGGGACGGATCAAGGGACGCTTCCGTGCCGCGATGTCGCGCTGGTTCTTCGAGGACCGTCTGCAGCCGCTCACGAACACGGAGTACCAGGCCGCGCTCGAGCACCAGAAGCACGCCCTGCACGAATACGGCGAGCCTGGCGGCCACGACGAGATCGAGTCGGGAGACGCGAAGCACTAAGCCTCGCACCCACTCCCCCTCTGAGGCCCCGATCCATCCCGGATCGGGGCCTCAGCCGTCGGCGCCCCGGGCCCGCCCGTAACGCTTCGCAAGTGCGCTCCCGCCTGGCGCATGGGCATGGCCCCGCGAGTGCGTTCGCGCCCTGGTCAATAGCCCGCGAGTGTGTTCCGGCCCTGGCGAGGGCCGCGAGTGCGTTCCGGCCCGCTGACGCACCGGAAAGGGCGTCGACGCACTCGTAGAGACATGTTCACCGTGCGATCGGGCCCCGCGGGCCTACCGGGTAACGACACGCGCGGCGAGATGCTCATCGAGCTCACCGTCGTGACACGCTTCATCCGCCTGGTGCCCGAGTCATCCCCCACCGCGAGTCGCGGGAAAGCGCCCAGCGCTCCGCATCGCGAGGACCGCGACGCAGTGCGCGCGTAGTGCCCCTCCGCACACGGAACGCCAACAGGCCTCGTATCGACAGCGTGACGCCCCTCTGCGCACGGAAAGACCCCCACACACGAAGCCGCAGCGGATCACGTAGCGACTGCGTAACGCCTTGCGCGCCCGGGTCGCCTTTCGGCGGCGCTTGCAAACTGGACAGTATCGACGCCGAAAGCGTTCAAAGTACGAGCGCCGCCGAAAGTGCCATCCCGCGTCGCCCGGGCCCTCCCAGTGCCCCGGCGCGTGTCGCTGTCCCCGGCGCTTGCCACGCCCTGGAAGCACGTCCCGGCCCTGGAAGCACGTCTCGGCCCCGAAGCACGTCCCGGACCCGGAAGCAGGTCCCTCGTCCCGACCTCCCGCCACGCGCGAATCGGGAGCGGAGCTATCGTAAACGTGCACTGCCCCGCTCGAAGTATGCGAACGAGCAGCGGAGCGAGGGTCGGGTGCGGAGGCGCTGGCAACGGGCCTGGCGGGAGGCGGCGCGCAGCGTCGCCTCGGGACTGCGCCTCCGCACCCGGCCCTCGCGAAGCGGCCAGACAACGCGCCCAGGGCGCACAGGGGCCGCCTCACGAGGCGCACAAGGCCGCACAGCGCACACGACAAAGCCCCGGAGCCTGAAGCTCCGGGGCTGATGTCGAGGTTCGCCTTACCGCGCGAAGTGCCCGCGGTAGTACTCGAAGGCCCACCCGACGAGCGAGATCGCGAGAAGGAAGACCGCGAGCGGGAGGAGGAAGTGCGCGGTTGCGAGTCCGAGGACGAACACGGCGGGCGCGGCGGCAAGCACGAGCGGCCACCACGACCACGGCGCGAATTCGCCCATCTCAGGGTCCCCATCGTCGACGTCGACGTCCTCGCGATCCTCCGGCAGTTCGATCCCCTTCTGCGCCTTGTACGAGACGGAGATGAAGAATCCGATCATGGCGGACATCAGGGACATGAACAGCAGCGCGATGGTGCCGGTCCATTCCACAGAGCCGTGGAAGGGGTCCAGGAGGCTCCACGCGGTGTACGCGGCGAACAGGACGAAGAAGAAGGCCGCCAGCATCCACCAGATGACGATGTTGGTTCTCATCTACTTGACCCCTCCATCGAGCACGGGCTCGGGTACGCGATTGGCGTCGTAATCGTCCATCGCCTCCGGGTGGTTCAGGTCGAACGCCGGGCGCTCCGAACGGATTCGCGGAATCGACGTGAAGTTGTGGCGCGGAGGCGGGCAGCTTGTTGCCCACTCGAGCGAGCCACCGTAACCCCACGGGTCGTTGACCGTGACCTTCTTGCCCTTGCGCGCGGTAATCCACACGTTGAGGAAGAACGGAATCATCGAAGCGCCGAGAAGCATCGCGCCCACGGTGGACAGCTCATTCTCCCAGGCCCAGCCGTCCTGCGGCATCCAGTCAGCGTAGCGACGCGGCATGCCGTCGACACCGAGCCAGTGCTGGACGAGGAACGTCATGTGGAAGCCGATGAACAGCATCCAGAAGTGCACGTAGCCGAGACGCTCGTTGAGCATCTTGCCCGTCCACTTCGGCCACCAGAAGTAGAAGCCGGCGAACATCGCGAACACAACGGTTCCGAACACCACATAGTGGAAGTGGGCGACGACGAAGTACGTGTCACTGATGTGGAAGTCGAGCGGCGGTGCCGACAGGATCACGCCGGTAAGACCACCGAACACGAACGACACGAGGAAGCCGAGCGAGAACACCATCGGCGTCTCGAACGTGAGCGATCCGCGCCACATGGTGCCGATCCAGTTGAAGATCTTCACGCCCGTGGGCACGGCGATCAGCATTGTCATGAGGGCGAAGAATGGCAACAGCACCGCGCCGGTGACGTACATGTGGTGCGCCCAGACGGAGACGGACAGGGCCGCGATCGCGATCGTCGCGTACACGAGCGTCTTGTACCCGAAGATCGGTTTGCGACTGAAGGCCGGGAAGATCTCGGAGACGATGCCGAAGAACGGCAGCGCGATGATGTACACCTCGGGGTGGCCGAAGAACCAGAACAGGTGCTGCCAGAGCAGAACACCGCCGTTCGCGGGGTCGTACACATGCGAGCCGAAGATGCGGTCGCTCGCGGCGGCGAGCATCGCAGCGGCCAGCACGGGGAACGCGATCAGGATCAGCAGGCTCGTGATGAGCGTGTTCCACGAGAAGATCGGCATCCGCCACATGGTCAGGCCAGGGGCCCGCATCGTGATGATCGTGGTGATGAAGTTCACCGCGCCGAAGATCGTTCCGAAACCGCTGATTCCGAGGCCGACCATCCAGAGGTTTCCGCCGACGCCCGGCGAGAACGACGCATTCGCGAGCGGCTGATACGCGAACCAGCCGAACGACGCGGCGCCCTGCGGCGTGAGGAAGCCGGCGATCGCGATGAGCGAACCGAAGGTGAACAGCCACAGGGCGAACGCGTTCAACCGCGGGAACGCCACGTCGGGCGCGCCGAGCTGAAGCGGGAGGATCGCGTTGGCGAATCCGGCGAAGAGCGGCGTCGCGAACATCAGCAGCATCACGGTGCCGTGCATCGTGAACAGCTGGTTGTACTGCTCCTTCGTCGGGATGATCTGCATGCCGGGAGCGAAGAGCTCGGCGCGGATGATGAGCGCCATCACACCGCCCAGCAGGAAGAAGATCACCGAGAAGATCAGGTACATGTACCCGATCGTCTTGTGGTCAGTGGACGTCATCCACTTGACGACGAGGTTACCCTTCTCGCCCGTCCTCGAACCGCTCATCAGAGCGGCCTGACGGGGAGGAAGCGTGGTGGGGGTGCCCGCAGCCATCGTCACTGTCCTTCCTCGGTCTCAGAACCCGTGCCGTCCGTACCGGTGAGGTTCTGCAGACGGTCGTACGCGTCGTTCACGTCGCCCGTGAGTCCCTCGTCGGCGAGGCCCTGAACGTAGGCCTCGTACTCCGACTCGCTCACGACGTCGACGTTGAACAGCATCGCGGAGTGATATTCGCCGCACAGCTCGGCGCACTTGCCGGCGTAACGGCCCTCCTTGGTCGGGATGAACGACCAGGAGTTGTCGTGGCCCTGGTACATGTCCTTCTTGTACAGGAAGTCGATGATCCAGAACGAGTGGATGACGTCGCGCGACTGGAGGTCGATCGTGACCTTCTTGTCGACCGGCAGCACGAGCGTCGGGAGCGTGTCCTCGTCGACGTTTCCACCCTCGTCCGGGTTCACCTGCTCGCCCATCGTGTAGACGGTCTCGCCGGACCCCGTGGCCTCGTTGTACTGGAAGTCCCAGGCCCACTGCTTCGCGATCGCCGTGATCTCGACGTCGACCTCGTCCTCGTCCCACGGGGTCTCGAGGGCGGTCTGCTCGCGCACCGTGAAGGCGAACAGGCCGAACACGAGAATCAGCGGCACGGCCGTGAAGAAGATCTCGATCGGCATGTTGTAGCGCAGCTGCACGGGGAGGCCGGTCTGACCCTTGCGGCGGCGGTAGACGACCATCGCCCAGAGCATGAGGCCCCAGGTGATCACGCCCACGCCCAGCAGGACGATCCAGGAGCCGACCCACAGCGAGGCGATGCCCTCGGTCTGGTTCGTCGCCGCCTGACCAGACTCATCGAAGCCCGGCATATAACCGTGAAGCTCAGTGGGCGTGCACGCAGAGAGTGCAAGCGCAACCGCGGCGATCACGGGGACCGCGGCCCAACGGATACGGCGTTTCGACGACACGAAGTCACCTTTCACACATGGATCTGACTACCGTCCATCCTATGGCAACCACACACGCGGTTCATGCCACTCTCCCAGCGAGCTGGACATCGCGGACGGCGGGCGCGATGAACATGCGAATGGCCCGTGCGCGTGCGCACGGGCCATTTCTCTGCCGTGATCAGTGAAAGCTGTCGCCGCAGGCGCAGCTTCCGCCCGCATTGGGGTTGTCGATTGTGAAGCCCTGCTCCGAGATCGTGTCCTTGAAATCGATCGACGCGCCGTCGAGGTACGGCACCGACATGTTGTCGACGATGACCTCGATGCCATCGAAGTCGACGGTTTCGTCGCCGTCGAGGTAGCGCTCATCGAAGTACAGCTGGTAGATGAGGCCCGAGCAGCCTCCCGGCTGTACGGCCACTCGGAGGCGCAGGTCGTCGCGCCCTTCCTGCTCGAGCAGGCTCTTGACCTTCGCGGCGGCGGCGTCCGTGAGATTCACGCCGTGGGCGTGATCGGTCTCCGGTGCCGACAGTGTCGTGTCAGTCATCACTGATCTCCTCGTACGTAGCGGACCGCTGACGCGGTGTGCATTGGCGATTCTACCGGTCAAACCTGGTCAGGAGGCGGAGCCGCGGCGATTCAGCCGCGCGAGCAGCAGCGCCTCCGAGCGGATCGCATTGCGGAACGTCTCGATGTGCAACGATTCGTTGGGGCTGTGCGCGCGCGAGTGCGGATCCTCGACGCCGGTGACGAGGACCTGTGCCCCCTCGAACGCGTCGACGAGATCGGAGATGAACGGGATGGACCCGCCGATGCCGTAATCGACCGGATCCACGCCGTATCCGTCGGCGAGGGCGCCGCGCGCCTGCTCGAGTGCCCAGCCGTCCGCGTCGATCAGCACGCTGTCGCCGAGGTCGATCTCGCTGAAGGCGAGCTGCGCACCATACGGGGCATGCGCGCGCAGGTGTCGCTCGAGCGCGTCGTACGCGTCGGCGGAGGACTGCCCGGGCGCCACGCGGCAGCTGAGCACGACGGTCACCTCCGGCGCGAGCGTATTGCTCGCCGCTTCGACGGAGGTGAAGTCGATGCCGGTGACGGTGACGGTCGGCTTGTTCCAGATCCGACCGAGAATCGAGCCGTCGCCGACCGGGCGTACGCCGTCACGGAGCCCGGTCTCGGCTCGCAGCTGTTCCTCCGAATACGACGGCGTGTCCGCCTCGCGGGTCTCGAGACCTTCGACGGCGACCGCACCCTCGGCGTCCCACAGCGTGGCGAGCAGCGTCACAGCGGCCATCATCGCGTCGGGGACCGCCCCGCCGAACATTCCGGAATGCGACGCGTGGTCGAGGGTCGACACGGTGAGGTGGAACTTGGCGTTGCCGCGCAGCGACACCGTGAGCGCGGGCGTGCTCGAGTCGAGGTTGCCGGAGTCAGCGACGACGATGACATCCGAACGCATCGCATCGGCATTCTCCTCGAGGAACGGCCGGAAGGAACGCGATCCGTATTCCTCCTCCCCCTCGACGAAGAGCACGACGCCGATGTCGAGTTCGTCGGCGGGGACGGTTTCCGCGAGCGCACGCAGCGACGCGATGTGCGTCATCACGCCTGCCTTGTCGTCTGCCGCGCCGCGCGCAAAGATGCGCCCATCGCGCACCGTCGGCTCGAACGGGGGCGTCTCCCAGAGCTCGTCGTCACCCGGCGGCTGCACGTCGTGGTGTGCGTACAGCATGATGGTCGGACGGCCAGCCCGCGCGGGCCGCACGGCGAGGACCGCCGGCTGCCCCAGCTCGGCCCCGTCGCCGTCCGCGACCGGGGCGCGGCGAATGTCGACGGTCTCGAACAAGCCGGTCTCGCGCGCGAGCTCGGCGATCCGCTCCGCGGAGCGCTGGAGCTGCGACTGATCGAACGCGGGCCAGGCGATACCGGGAATCCGCACGAGAGCGCCGAGATCGTCGACGGCCGCGGGAAAGCCGCCGGCGACGGCCTCGAGCAGCCGCGCCTCGTCGTCGGGAAGCTGAGCATCAGACGGCGTGGAAGTCATGCGGGTAATCTTATGGGGATCCGCCGCCCGCGACCCGAGGTACCCATGGCCAAGAATGCACAGCCCGCTGACGACGCGGCGACCCCCGAGCAGAAGACCGTGGGCAAGGGACGCCCGACGCCGACGCGCGCCGAGCAGCAGGCGAAGCGCGTGCGCCCCCTCGTTGCGACGACGAAGGAAGCGAAGAAGGCCGCTCGCTCGGAGATGCGCGAGCGGCAGGAGCGCGCCCGCGTCGGAATGCAGAACGGCGAGGAGCGTTTCCTCGGCCCCCGCGACAAGGGGCCGCAGCGCCGCTTCGCGCGCGACTGGACCGACGCCGGCTGGCACCTCGCCGAGTTCGTGATGCCGGCCATGGTCCTCGTCATCCTGCTCTCGCTGATCCCGCTGCCGTTCATGCAGTTCTGGTCATTCATCGGCCTGTGGGGATTCATCATCCTCGCGATCGTCGAGATGGTGTTCCTCGCGCGGCGCGTGAAGAAGAAGGCCGCCGACAAGTGGGGCGACCGCCGCGAGAAGGGCCTCGGCTGGTACGCCGCGATGCGCTCGATTCAGATGCGCTTCATGCGCATTCCGAAGCCGCAGGTGCGCCGCGGCGAGTACCCGCGCCTCTGATCCGTCGCGCCGTCAGCGACGCACGAGCGCACGGTTGATGCGCCGCGCCCAGAACGGGCCCTGATAGATGAATCCCGTGTACCCCTGGACGAGGGTCGCGCCGTATTCGAGGCGCTCGCGTACCTGGTCGGCGGTTTCGACGCCGCCAACCGAGATCACGCAGAAAGACGGATCCGGCGCGGCCTCGCGAACGATCGACAGGACCTCGAGCGAACGCTCGGCGACGGGTGGTCCGGAGACGCCGCCTGCCCCCATCGCCTCGACCTCGCGGGAGTCTGTCGCGAGCCCGTCGCGGGAGATCGTCGTGTTCGTCGCGATAAGGCCATCGAGACGCAGGTCGGCCGCGAGCCGCGAGATCGCGATGACCTCGTCGTCGGGCAGGTCGGGCGCGATCTTCACGAGCAGCGGCGTCGCACCGCACGCCTCGCGCACGGCCTCAAGCAGGGGACGCAGTGTTTCGACGGCCTGCAGTCCGCGCAGACCGGGAGTGTTCGGCGACGACACATTGACCGCGACGTAGTCGGCGACCGGCGCGAGCATGCGCGCGCTGCGCACGTAGTCATCGAGCGCGGAATCGACATCGACGACGCGGCTCTTGCCGATGTTCGCCCCGACGACAGCTCCCCCGCGGCGCAGGCGCGCGAGGCGTCGTGCCGCGGCCGCCGCACCACGATTGTTGAAGCCCATGCGGTTGAGGAGGCCGCGGTCGGCGACGAGGCGGAACAGTCTCGGCGACGGATTACCGGGCTGCGGGATCGCGGTGACCGTGCCGATCTCGACGTGTCCGAACCCGAGCGCCCCCAGCCCGCGGACGCCTACGGCGTTCTTGTCGAAGCCCGCCGCGACGCCGAACGGGGTGGGGAACGTCACACCCAAGGCGTCGACACGGAGCGAGGGGTCCGGCTGCGTGAACCGTCGCACGATCGGACGGAGCGGAGCGGCTCCCATGAGACGGATGGCGACCATACCGAGGTGGTGCGCGGTTTCCGTGTCCAGGCGCTTGAGCACGCCGCGGAACAGCAGGTCGTAGAGCATGCGGCTCATCCCTCGGCCGTGCGGGGCTCGCCGCGTCCGGCACGCAGGTCGGCGACGGCCTCTTCGAAGTCCTCGAGCGATTCGAACGCGCGGTACACGCTCGCGAATCGGAGATACGCGATCTCGTCGAGCTCGCGAAGCGGCTCGAGGATCGTGAGACCGATGTCGTTGGCCTCCAGGGTGCTCTGGCCCGACTGGCGAAGCGCCTCTTCGACCTTCTGCGCGAGCAGCGCGAGGTCATCGTCCGTCACGGGTCGTCCCTGGCATGCCTTGCGGACGCCGCTGACGACCTTGTCACGAGAGAACGGCTCGACCGCACCGGAGCGCTTGACGACGTTGAGGCTCGCGGTCTCGACCGTTGAAAAGCGGCCACCGCACTCGGGGCACTGGCGGCGACGTCTGATCGACAGACCGTCGTCGCTCGTGCGCGAATCGATCACGCGGGAGTCGGGGTGGCGGCAGAATGGACAATGCATGACGACACGACTTTACATGGCCGACTGCGTGTCCTCTCTGCTCAGCGCTCTCGGGCTCTGACCGCGTCGCCGTGCGCAGGCAACGCCTCTGCTTCCGCGAGCGTGACAATGCGATCCGCGACCGCCTCGAGCGCGGCCGCGTCGTACTCGATGACCTGTTGCGGGCGGAGGAAGGTATACGCGCCGAGACCCGAGGCGTATCGGGACTGTCCCCCGGTCGGCAGCACGTGGTTGCTGCCCGCCATGTAGTCACCGAGACTCACCGGCGTGGCGGGCCCCACGAAGATCGCGCCGGCGTTCGTGTAGCGGTCGGCCGCGGCGCGTGCATCCGCGACGTGGAGTTCGAGGTGCTCGGGACCGTACGTGTTGCTGAACGATTCCATCCCCGCAGCGTCGTCGACGAGCACGATCGCCGATTGGGGACCCGCGAGCGCCGCCGCGACGCGTTCCGCGTGCCGCGTCGTGGCCGCGATCTCACTCAGCGCGCTCTCGACGGCAGAGGCGAGGTCTTCAGACGTGGTCACGAGCACGGCGGCGGCCTGTTCGTCGTGCTCCGCCTGACTGACGAGGTCGGCGGCCACGAGAACGGCGTCGGCCGTCTCGTCGGCCGCGATGAGGATCTCGGTGGCACCCGCCTCCGCGTCGGTGCCGACGTCGCCAGCCACGACCCGCTTGGCGGACGCCACGAAGTTGTTTCCGGGGCCGGTGACGACGTCCACCGGGGCCAGGCCGAGCGATTCGACACCGTAGGCGAGGGCACCGATCGCGCCGGCGCCGCCGATCGCATACACCTCGTCGACGCCCAGGAGGCCGGCGACGGCGAGGATCGTCGGGTGCACGCGCCCCGCCGCATCGCACTGCGGCGGCGAGGCGAGGGCGATGCTGCGCACGCCCGCGACCTGAGCGGGGACCACGTTCATGATGACGCTCGACGGGTACACCGCCTTGCCGCCGGGAACGTATACGCCGGCGCGCGCGACCGGCTGCCATCGCTGACGCACGTGCGCGCCGGGCGCGATCTCGGTGTCACGCGGATCCGGGACCTGCGCCGCGGATCCAGCGCGCACACGGGCGATCGCCTCGTCGAGGGCGGCCCGCACGTCGCTGTCGAGTCCCGACAGGGCGTCATCGATGTGCTCCTGCGGAACACGTAGCGCGTGTCCCTCCACACGGTCGAACCGGGCCGCTTGATCGCGCAGTGCGTCTTCCCCGTCGCGTCGCACGGCCGCGACGAGCTCCCGCGCGGTGTCGAGCGCCGCCGCACGTGCGTCGCTGGCGCGTGGTACGGCAGAGAGCAGCTCTGTCGGGCTCAGCGCCCGACCCCTGAGGTCGATCGTGCGCATGGTGTTCCTTTCGTGACCGCGAATGCGAGAGGTGCGTCAACCGCGGGTGATGCCGGAGGTGTCGTGGAGGTAACCGATCCGTCCGTCGTCATGTCGCATCACGAAGTAGCTGCCGCGGTCCTCAAGGACCAGAGCCCACGCCGTCGGCCCGACCCGGTAGATCGGGTTGCCGTCGAAGTCGTGCACATCGCGCTCGACCGGAGCCAGCGCCCAGAAAGGCTGCGGCGTCGCCGCGGCCTGCGGAGACGCGTCCGGCGCGGGAGCGGAGGCGCTCGCGGGGACGGCGGCCTCGGCGGAGACGGGGTCCGCGACGGCGGCGTCGGGCGCCGGTGCTGCGGAGAGGTCCGCAGGCGTCTCGGTTGCCGGCGGCGCATCGAACGTCACGACGGGGTCGGCGGAGGCCGCGGCCTCGTCCGATTCGAGGTCAGCGACGGGCGCGGATGCGTCCTCCGCGACGGTTCCGGAGTCGGGAGCCGACTCCGTCTCCGGGGCTCGCGTCGAATCCGCAACCGATGCGCCGATATCGGCGACGGGCGCGTCCGGTTCGGCGACGGGCGCGCCCGGTTCGGGATCGGGCGTCACGCGCTCGGTTCCGGAAGGCGCGGCGTCGTGGGTCTCCGACGGCTCAACGGATCCGGTTTCAGACGCGGCGGGATCGGCGGCCTCGTCCCCAAGAGGCGTCGCGTCGAAGACCTCGGCTGAGCGCGGCTGATCCGCGGAGACCGCCGCGCCCTGCTCCGGGGTCTGCCCGTCTGACGCGAGGGCGTCCTGCGGGTACGGGGCAGGCGCACTCTGCGCGTACGGCGGTGCAGTCTCCTGTCCGTACGACAGCGGTTGGTGCTGGCCGTACGGTCCAGGGGCGCCCTGTCCGAACATCGCCCCGTCCGCTCGTGGCGCGGGCATCGCCCCGGCGCCAGTGGCCGGCGTTGCGGACGACGGGGCCGCAGACGGATCATGCGCAGGGTGGTACGGGCCGCCGTGCGGCGCGGGCGCAGGCGCAGGCCACGCCGGTGCGGCCGGTCGCACACGCTTCGCCAACGGACGCGCGGGGCGTGCGCTGGGGTGCGCCACCGTCTGTTCGCGCCCGACGAAATCGGCCGAGAACGGCGGGATGAACCGCGCGAACACCGTGAAGAACACCCCGGCGAGCGCGACGACGAACGCGATCCATACGATGACTCCGGCGCGCAGCGGCGACCCAGAGCCGAACATGCCGTCGACGCCGCCGAACAATGCTCCCATCTGCTGGAAGAGATCGTCGATCGCGGCGGAGACCTGAAGCAGGATGAGGCCCAGGTTCAGCCAGACGAACGCCGCCACGGCGAACGCGACCGATGCGAGTTGGTCGAGACTCAGCGCGCCGAGGTTGCGCAGACGAGGAACGAACCGTCGGAGTGCGATGAGGAGAACCGCGGCGAACGGGAAGAACGCTGCGCCGAGCCACGTGATGCCGATCCCCCAGACCGGCGTGTATCCGCTGACCACGTCGACTGAGAACGTCGAGAAGAAGGACAGCACCGTGAGCGCAAGACCGAGCGCGATGACGATCCACTCGCGCAGCGTGTACAGCCCGAGTCCGGCCTGCGGTTCGACGCTGCGCTCGTCGCCGCCGGAGACGGACGACGCCTGATCGATGAAGCGGTGCGGCGCGGCCGTCGTGTCTGGACCTCCGTACGGAGCCTGCACGTGCCCTGCGGGGCCGCGCACGTTCTGATCGCTCACTGTGGGTTCCTCTCCCTCATCATGTCTCGCACCACACGATCGTACGGCGATGTGGCGGTGGACGCATTCAGCACCCCTGACGGCCGGCTCACCCGAGGCACTGCGGCCCGAGGAGCGCCTTGAGGTCGCCGAACAGTTCGGCGGACACCTTCACCGGCATCGGCACCTCGAAGACCTTCGCCGTGCGACCACGATGCATCTTCAAGCGCAGTTCGGTGTCGCCGCGATGCCGTTTCAGGACGTCCGCAAGATCGCTGACAACGCGCTCGGTCGCACGCTGCTCCGGCATCAGCAGCGTGATCAGTCCGGTGTCGTCGGCGGATCCGAGGTCTGGTGCGAATGCTGACTGAGCGTGCAGATTGAGCCCATCGTCTCGGCGCGAAACGCGCCCCCGCACGACCAGAATCGCGTCCTGCGTCAGGATTGGCTGGAACTCGGTGTAGGTCTTGCCCATGAACATCACGGTGACCTCGCCGTCGAAGTCTTCGATCGTGATCATGCCATAGGGGTTGCCGCTCGACTTCGCGACGCGGTGCTGCGCGGTGGTCACGAGTCCGGCGATGGTGACCTGGTCTCCGTCGTCGAGCTCCTCCGAGCTCACGAGATCCCGGATGGTCATCGAACGATGCTTCGCGAGCGGAACCTCGAGTCCCGCGAGCGGGTGATCGGACACGTAGAGCCCCAGCATGTCGCGTTCGAATGCCAGCTTGTCCTTCTTCGTCCATTCCGGGCGATCCGGGACCTTCTGCACGTCGTCCGGCTGGTCCCACAGGCTGTCGAAATCGAAGCCGACCTCGCCGTTGGCGGCCTTGCGCTTGTCCCCGACCGCCTGCTCGACGGCCTGCTCGTGGATCTCGACGAGTGCGCGCCGCGTGGACCCCATCGTGTCGAAGGCGCCCGCCTTGGCCAGCGACTCGACCGTGCGCTTGTTGGTCACGTGCGCGGGAACGCGCTTCAGGAACTCGTGGAAGCCCGTGTACGGTCCCTCCCGTCGCGCCTCGACGATCCCCTCCACGACGCTCTGGCCGACGTTGCGGATCGCGCCGAGCCCGAAGCGGATGTCATCGCCGACGGCCGCGAAGAACTCGATCGACTCGCTGACGTCGGGCGGCAGCACCCGGATCCCCATGCGCCGGCATTCGTTGAGGTACATCGCGAGCTTGTCGCGCGAGTCGCCGACACTCGTCAGCAGAGCCGCCATGTACTCGGCCGGGTAGTGCGCCTTGAGGTAGGCCGTCCAATACGACACCAGGCCGTACGCCGCGGAGTGCGCCTTGTTGAACGCGTAGTCCGAGAAGGGCAGGAGGATTTCCCACAGCGCGGTGATCGCGCCCTGAGAGAATCCGTTCTCGGTCATGCCGCCCGCGAAGCCGACGTACTGCTTGTCGAGCTCGGACTTCTTCTTCTTGCCCATCGCACGGCGCAGGATGTCGGCCTGTCCGAGGCTGAACCCCGCCACCCGCTGCGCGATCGCCATCACCTGCTCCTGGTAGATGATCAGGCCGTAGGTGGTGTCGAGGATATCGGCGAGCGGTTCCTCGAGTTCGGGGTGGATCGGCGTGATCTTCTGTTCGCCGTTCTTTCGCAGCGCGTAGTTCGTGTGCGAGTTTGCGCCCATCGGTCCGGGGCGATAGAGCGCGATGACGGCCGAGATGTCCTCGAAGTTGTCAGGCTTCATGAGGCGCAGCAGCGAGCGCATCGGTCCACCGTCGAGCTGAAACACGCCAAGCGTGTCACCACGCGCGAGGAGTTCATACGCGTTGCGATCATCGAGCTCGAGCGTCTCGAGATCGAGCTCCTCGCCGCGGTTGGTCCGGATGTTGTCGAGCGCATCCGAGATGATCGTGAGGTTCCGCAGCCCCAGGAAGTCCATCTTGATCAGGCCGAGCGACTCACACGCTGGGTAGTCGAACTGCGTGACGATCTGGCCGTCCTGTTCCCGCTTCATGAGCGGGATGATGTCGATGAGCGGATCGGACGACATGATGACGCCCGCCGCGTGGACGCCCCACTGCCGCTTCAGGCCCTCGAGCCCGACCGCACGGTCGTAGACCGTGCGCGCCTCGGGATCCGTCTCGAGCAGCGAGCGGAACTCGCTGGCTTCCTTGTAGCGCGGGTGGTCGCGATCGAACATGCCGTCGAGCGGCATGTCCTTCGCCATGACGGGCGGCGGCATCGCCTTCGTGAGGCGCTCTCCCATGCTGAAGGGGAAGCCGAGCACGCGCGAGGCATCCTTCAGCGCCTGCTTCGACTTGATCGTGCCGTATGTGACGATCATCGCGACGCGCTCGTCGCCGTACTTCTCGGTGACGTAGTCGATCACCTCGGCACGGCGCCGATCATCGAAGTCGACATCGAAGTCGGGCATCGAGACGCGATCCGGGTTGAGGAAGCGCTCGAAGATGAGCCCGTGCTCGATGGGGTCGAGGTCGGTGATGCGCATCGCATACGCGACCATCGAGCCTGCGCCCGACCCCCGCCCCGGGCCCACGCGGATCCCGTTGTCCTTGGACCAGTTGATGAAGTCGGCGACGACGAGGAAGTAGCCGGGGAACTTCATCTGCGCGATGATGCCCATTTCGTACTCGGCACGCTCGCGCACCTCGTCGGAGATGCCGTTCGGGTACCGGTAGTGCAGACCCTTCTCGACCTCCTTGACGAACCAGCTCTCCTCGGTCTCGCCCTCCGGCACCGGGAACCGCGGCATGTAGTTCGCGTCGGTGTCGAACTCGATCTCGCACCGCTCGGCGATCAGCAGGGTGTTGTCGCACGCCTCCGGCAGATCTCGGAACAGGTCGCGCATCTCGGCCGCCGACTTGATGTAGTACCCGTCGCCGTTGAACTTGAAGCGGTTCGGATCGTCCATCGTCGATCCGGACTGTACACAGAGCAGAGCCTCGTGGGCGTGCGCGTCGTGCTGGTGCGTGTAATGGGAGTCGTTCGTGGCCACGAGCGGAATCTGTAGATCCTTCGAGATCTTCAGCAGATCCTCACGGACGCGCCGTTCGATGTCGAGCCCGTGGTCCATGAGCTCGCAGAAGTAGTTGTCCTTGCCGAAGATATCCTGGAACTCAGCGGCGGCCTCCCGCGCGGCGTCGTACTGCCCGAGACGGAGCCGCGTCTGGATCTCGCCCGAGGGGCACCCCGTCGTCGCGATGAGGCCCTTCGAGTACGTCTGCAGCAGCTCGCGGTCCATACGGGGCTTGAAATAGTAGCCCTCCATGCTCGCGCGCGAGCTGAGGCGGAACAGGTTGTGCATCCCCGCCGTGTTCTCGGCCCACATCGTCATGTGCGTGTAGGCGCCGGACCCCGAGACGTCATCACGCTTCTGCTCCGACGTGCCCCACGCGACACGTGTGCGATCGGATCGGTGCGTGCCCGGCGTCACGTAGGCCTCGAGGCCGATGATCGGTTTCACGCCCTGCGCCCTCGCCGCGTTGTAGAACTCGAACGACGCGTAGTTGTTGCCGTGGTCGGTCACGGCGATCGCCGGCATCTTCATCTCGGCCGCGGCCTTCGTCATGTCGGCGAGTTTCGCCGCCCCGTCCAACATCGAGTACTCACTGTGGACATGAAGATGCACGAAGGAGTCGGAGGCCATGAGGCCAGTCTAGATTCGACCTCCGACGCGGGAGGCGGCGTGTCTGAGCGTCTCGCGAATCGCCGCGCGACGTGTGTGGGAATCGGTTCACGACTCTCGCTTATTCGTACTTTTATCCACTTCTTCCCTCCATTCTTCTTGTTTTATTCGTATATTTATTCTCCAATATGAATCATGTTCACCCTCGTCCACCCCTCGCACGTGGAGCGAACGCGCGTCGCTTCCGCCGAGGCCATGCTGCGCGAGGTGACCGACCGCGTCGCGACGGTGACTGATGAGGATCTGGTTGCACTCGCTCGGGGCGCCGAAGCGCTCGGCCGCCACGTCGACGCGTTGCGAACGCGGATCGCGGGCGAAGTCGATGTTCGGTCGGATCGAGAGGCGGTGGCGCGCACCGATGACGATCGACTGTCTTCGAGATACGGCTGCCGCAACGCCGTCGAACTGCTCGAGAGGACCACGCGGGCATCCGTGAAGACGCTACGACAGCGGGGGCGCCTCGACCGTCACACCCGGACGCACACCACGCTCACGGGGCACGTTCGGCCCGCCCGCTTCCCCGAGGTGTCCTGCGCCTTCCGCTCGGGATCGCTCAGCATGGACGCGGCCTGTTACCTCACCGACGAGTTCCCCCGCCTCGAGCGACGTGGCCACACCTCCGCCGCGGAAAGGACGATCGCTGAAGAGGAGATCATCCGAGCCGCCACCACCGCGATCGACGGCGTACCCGCGCACGACACCGCCGAGGCTCCCGACGATGGCGTGCTGCCGGAGACGTTCGACGAGTTCCGAATCGTCGTCGACACCTGGTCCACCTTTCTCGCGCGCGACGGCATCGAACCAGACGCGGAGTACGCCGAGCGCTTCCGCGGCCTCAACCTCGGTCGGATGCGTGACGGATTGGTCCCTGTCTCCGGCAATCTCGTCCCCGAGGCCGCCGCCAGCCTTCAGCTGCTCTTCGACGCGCACAACGGATCCACCACGCGCTTTCGCACGTCACCAGAGGACGCACCCGCCAGCGCCGCGTGGACCGACGACGAACAGGTCCACGACCCGCCTACGGCCCCGCAGAAGCGTCACGACGTGCTCGTCTCGATCATCCAGACGGCGGCAGCCGCGACGGACACTCCCTCACTCGGTGGCGCCGCCCCGACGCTGCAGATCAGCACGACGGTCGGGGACCTCGACGACGGCACCGCCATCATCGACCGCACGCAGACCCCGGTTCCCCCATCGCTCGCGCATCGCATCGCGTGCACGGGAGCCGTGCAGAAAGTCGTCTTCGATCGGAACGGACGCATCGTCCGCCTCGGTGCGCCTGACCGCCTCTTCAACGCTCATCAGCGACGCGCCATCGGCATACGAGACGGCGGGTGCATCATTCCGGGCTGCTCCATTCCCGCCGCTTGGTGCGAGGTCCACCATGTCACCGAATACGCGCACGGCGGCCCCACCCACACCGACAACGGCGTGCTGTTGTGCTGGGCCCACCATCACAGGCTCGAAAGGTCCGGGTGGCAGATTGAGATGCGCGGCGGCACGCCGTACGTGAAGGCACCGGGATGGATCGACCCACGCGGCATCTTCCGTGCCGTGCGAAACCATCGCACCGAGCGAGAACGGGTCCGAGAACGCTCCCGCCACGAGACTCCGCCGCTACAGCTGCCGATTCCCGCGACGTAGCGAACGTCGCCGCCAGCGCCTCAGAACAGGCCGTCCTCCAGCAACTCGTAGGCGTGCTGCAGGTCGTCCGGGTACGGCGACGTGAACTCGACGCGCTCCCCGGTGGCCGGGTGATCGAACGCGAGCCGATGCGCGTGCAACCACTGTCGCGTGAGGCCGAGCCGCTCGGCGAGCGTCGGGTCGGATCCGTACAGCGGGTCCCCGACGAGCGGGTGCCGGTGGGCGGCCATGTGCACGCGGATCTGGTGGGTGCGGCCCGTCTCGAGATGCACCTCGATGAGCGTCGCGCGGGGAAACGCCTCGATCGTCTCGTAGTGCGTCACGGAGTCCTTGCCGTCGGACGTGACGGCGAACTTCCAGGAGTGGCTCGGATGGCGGCCGATGGGCGCGTCGATCGTGCCCGAGAACGGATCTGGGTGTCCCTGCGCGACCGCGTGGTAGATCTTGTCGACGGTGCGCTCCTTGAACGCGCGCTTGAGCACCGTGTAGGCGTGCTCGCTCTTCGCGACGACCATGAGGCCGCTCGTGCCGACGTCCAGCCGGTGGACGATTCCCTGACGCTCCGCCGCACCACTCGTGGACAGCTCGATTCCGCTCGCGAGCAGAGCGCCGGGAACGGTCGGGCCTTCCCAGCCCGGCGACGGGTGAGCCGCGACGCCCACGGGCTTGTCGACGACGACGAAGTGCGCGTCTTCGTAGACGATCCCGAAGCCGGGCACGTCGGCGGCGACCACCGTCGGTTCGGTCTTCGGCGCCCACTCGACGTCGATCACGGATCCGGCCGTCACACGGTCGGACTTCCCCGCTGCGACGCCGTCGATGCGCACACCCCCGGCCGCCGCGACCTCGGCCGCGAACGTGCGTGAGAAGCCGAGCATCTTGGCGAGCGCGGCGTCGACACGGGATCCGTCGAGGCCGTCGGGAACCGGCAGCCGGCGCGACTCAGGCACCGGAACGCGTCTCCCGCTCCGCCGCCTCGTCGCTCGGATTCTTCGTCACGTCGTGGGGCGCGTCCGTTTCCACGGGCGACACCGTGTCGGCGGCGGGATCGTCTGACAGGTCGTCCTCGCCCGTCGCATCGGACGCGCCGTCGGACTCCTCGAGACGACCGTCGTCGCGATCGTCGGCATCGACGTCTGCGGCCGCGTCCGTGTCCGTGTCGGTGTTCGTGTCCGCAGCAGCATCCTCCGCGGGCCGCTCACCGCGGGTGCCGTCGAAGTTGAGTCCGGTGACGACGAGCAGGGCCACCGATATCATTCCGCCGACGATGAAGATGTCGGCCACGTTGTAGATCGCCGGCGTCGTCCAGAACCACATCCACGGCGTGAGGATGAAGTCGACGACGTGTCCCTCGGCGAAACCGGGGTCGCGCAGCAGACGGTCGGTGAGGTTGCCGAGCACTCCGCCCAGCAGCAGGCCCAGCACGACCGCCCAGAGGCGGGAACGCACGCGTGTGATCGCGAGGAACACGATGGCGCCGGCCACGACGGCGAGCGCGATCGTGAAGACCCACGTGACGCCCTCCCCCATCGAGAAGGCAGCGCCCGGGTTGAACACGAGCAGCCACTGCAGAGCGTCGCCGATGACGGGCACCGGCTCGCCCTCCGTGAGATGAGCCAGCGCGTACTGCTTGCTCAACTGGTCGGCGGCCAGCACCGTGATCGCGAGAATCGCGATGACGATGCTGGCCGCCAGGCCTCGCAGCGGAGGTCGTCCCTTCACGCGGATGCGCTCAGAGACCGACTGTCGAGGCGGGAGCCTTACCCGATCCCGACTCCGGGGCGTCGAGGTCGGCGAGCTTCTGCTCGAAGTAGCCGCGCAGCTGCTGGCGGTAGTCGCGCTCGAACTGGCGCAGCTCCGAGATCCGCCCCTCGAGGCTCTTCCGCTCGCTGTCGAGCTTCTGCGAGATCTCGCGCTGCTTCGCCTCGGCGGCCGCGACGATGCTCGATGCCTTCGCCTCAGCGTCATCGACGAGGCTCTTCGCCGTCGCCTGACCCTCCGAAACATGCTCGTCGTGGAGGCGCTCGGCACGCGCGATGATGCCAGCCGCCGTCGACGCGGTCGACGTGACACCGGGCCCAGCCGGCACCTCCTCGGCAGCTGCTGCCTCAGGCTGCTCAACCGGCGTTGCTTCGGCGGGCGCTGCGGCGGTCTGCTCAGTGGCGGGGGCTTCGGCGCCGCCAGCCTCGAGCTCTGCGATGCGCGCCTTCAGCTGCTCGTTCTCCTCGATCGTCTTGCGCCACTCGACGACGATCTCGTCCAGGAAGTCGTCCACCTCGTCCGGGTCAAAGCCCTCCTTGAAACGGACGTGCTGGAACTGTTTCGTGACGACGTCTTCCGGCGTCAATGCCATATCCTGACCCCTCTCTCGGTGGTGGTCCTCATGATACTTCAGTAGATGATCGCGATTGCTTGCAGGATCCACGACAAGACGAAGCAGATCAGCAGCGTGAGCGCGAATCCGACGTCGAGCGCGATCGGGCCGATTCGGATCGGCCGGATATGGCGCCGAAAGAAGTTGATCGGCGGATCCGTGATCGTGTAGATCAGCTCGCAGATGACGAGCATCGTCCCCCGCGGCCGCCATTCGCGGTTGAACAGCGGGATGAATTCCAGGATGAGACGCGCGAACAGCACCACCACGTACAGAGATACGAGCAGGTGCAGGATCGACGCGACGAACCCGATGACAGCCACGAGAGATCAGCCTACGCGAGAAGGCCCGGTGCTACCGAAACGGAGCACCGGGCCCGACGAGCGATATGCGTGCTGATCAGGTCAGCTGCCGAACGCGGTGTCGTCGGCGGGAGCGATGCCGCCGTCGCCGGAGATCGCGACGTTCTCGGGGCTGAGCAGGAAGACCTTGCTCGTGACGCGCTCGATGCGGCCGTAGAGTCCCATCGAGAGACCGCTCGCGAAGTCGATGAGGCGGCGCGCGTCGGCGTCGGACATCTGCGAGACGTTGATGATGACGGGCAGGCCGTCGCGGAACTGCTCCGCGATCGTCTGTGCATCGCGATACTGCTTCGGGTGGACCGTGACGATCTCGTTGACGGCGTCGGCGGCCGGCTGACGAACGACCGTCGGTCGACGCAGCGGGGTCACAGGTGCCGGCTTCTCGTCGTCATGATTCTCCTCACGCTGCCGAACGGGGATCTCCGACGTCCCCTCCTCGACATATTCCTCTTCGTCGGCGAGGCCGAGGTAGACCATCGTCTTCTTGAGCGCGTTCGCCATGGCGTCCTCCGGTTAAATGCTCGTCTTGTGTGCAGGCTAAACCTGGTTCGGTCTCGGGCCCGTGATTGCGGTCCCGATCCGCAGGTGTGTCGCGCCGAAACGGATCGCTTCGGCGAAATCCTGAGACATCCCCGCGGATATCCAGGTGGCGGAGGGTACGACGCGACGCACCTCATCGGCGCACCGTGCGAGCCTCTCGAATGCTGGCGCGGGCTCCTCGCCGAGGGGCGCCACCGCCATGACCCCGCGAAGGCGAAGCGAGGCGGTCTGGGCGATGGTCTCCGCGAGGTGCGCGGCGTCGGCAGTCGCGACGCCGCCGCGATTCGGATCATCGGTGAGGTTGACCTGTACGAGGACATCGAGCGGGTCCGCCTCGGGCACGTCGAGTGCCGCGACGATCTTCTCGCGATCGACCGAGTGCACGGCCGCGGCCGATCGCCGCACGGTCTTCGCCTTCTTCGACTGCAGCTGCCCGACGAAGTGCCAGCGCAACGGCGTCAGGTCGGCGAGATCGTCGGACTTCGCCGTGAACTCCTGCTGCCGATTCTCGGCGACATCATGCACGCCGAGCTCGACGAGCTCGCGGACGAGCGACGCAGGGTGGAACTTCGTCACCACGATGCGTGTCAGCTCATCCGGCGCGCGGCCAGCCGACCGCGCGGCGTCGGCGATGGATCCGTCGACGGCGGCGAGCCGGTCAGCGAGCGTCGTCACTTCAGGAATTCGGGGATGTCAATGTCTTCGTCGTCGAATCCGCTCGACTCGCTCAGCGCCGGGGTGGCGGGGACGCTCGGGACCGAACTGTCCTTCTCGTCCTCCTCCGAGTCCTCGCCGGACGACGCGCTCTCGGTTGCTGTGACCAGGGGACGGTTGTCGCCGGGAAGCGACGGACGCGCGGCCTCTTCAGCGCGAGCTCCGAACGCGGGGACGTCGACGCGGGACTGCGGCTCGCCGCCGTCGAAGCCGGCCGCGACGACGGTGACGCGCACCTCGTCGCCGAGCGTGTCGTCGATGACCGTTCCGAAGATGATGTTCGCCTCGGGGTGGGCCGCCTCCTGCACGAGTCGCGCCGCGTCGTTGATCTCGAAGATGCCGAGGTTCGATCCGCCCTGGATCGACAGCAGCACGCCGTGCGCGCCCTCGATCGAAGCCTCGAGCAGCGGCGACTCGACCGCGAGCTCCGCGGCCTTGATCGCCCGATCAGCGCCGCGCGCGGATCCGATGCCCATCAGGGCGCTTCCGGCACCCTGCATGACGCTCTTGACGTCGGCGAAGTCGAGGTTGATCAGACCCGGCGTCGTGATCAGATCCGTGATGCCCTGGACACCGGCGAGAAGCACCTGGTCAGCAGTCGCGAATGCCTCGACCATCGAGATGCCGCGATCGCTGATCTCGAGCAGGCGGTCGTTCGGCACGACGATGAGCGTGTCAACCTCTTCCTTGAGCACGGCGACGCCCTGCTCGGCCTGCTGCTGACGCCGACGCCCCTCGAACGAGAACGGCTTCGTCACGACGCCGATCGTCAACGCGCCGATCGACTTGGCGATGCGCGCAACGACAGGCGCGCCCCCCGTACCCGTGCCGCCACCCTCGCCCGCAGTCACGAACACCATGTCCGCGCCGGCGAGGGCCTGCTCGATCTCTTCCTGATGGTCCTCTGCCGCACGGCGACCGACCTCGGGGTCGGCACCGGCGCCGAGCCCGCGCGTGAGGTCGCGTCCGACGTCGAGCTTGACGTCGGCGTCGCTCATCAGCAGCGCCTGCGCATCTGTGTTGATCGCGATGAACTCGACGCCGCGCAGCCCGAGCTCGATCATGCGGTTGACGGCGTTGACGCCGCCACCACCGACGCCGACGACCTTGATCACGGCGAGGTAGTTCTGGTTCTGGCTCATACTGCCTCCATCGACGGAACCTGGGCTGCAACCGGAGAACCTCGAACCTTAAACGTCAACCACAAGGTTAAAGTATTCACCGGCATATACTTTGCTCGTCTCCGACGCTACGCGGCCGGTCACCGACAGACGCGCAAACACGCGGGGCGTGTCGGAAAATCACTCGACGACGAGAACGCCCGTCGACGAGACGTCGTAGCTCGACGCCTGGTCAGGAGGAGTCGCCTCGAACGCCGCGGTCAGCGTCGCGACCTTCTCGCTCGTCTCGTCGGCGCTCCCCCACACGATCGTCACACCGCCGCCGTCCGGGAGGTCGAACGCGACATCTTCGCGCGACGAGGCGCGCACCGCGGTGACGCGTTCCGACATGTCGGAGGGAAGCGACCGCAGCACCTGCCCCGCGGCACGGAACGCGTCGGAGTCCGGTCCGGATTCGACCTCCGCGAGCGGCAGTCCTTCGGGGTGCTCCTCCGTGGTGTCGAGCGCGACGCCGGCTGCATCCACCGTCGTGAACCCGGCATCCGTCGCGAACGCGGCGACGGCCGTACGCTCGACGATGCGCACGACGAGATCGTGCGGCGGCTGAACCTCGACCGCATACGACTCGACACGGGGAAAGGACGTGAGCGCCGCATGGATCTCGTCGTGGTCGACGAGCGGCATCGGGCGATTGAGCTGGTCGGAGACCGCCTCTTGGATCGCGGCGGGATCGACGTCCTGCGCGCCCACGACGTCGATGCGCTGCACGGCGAAGAGCGGGCTGTAGGCGGCACCGATCGTCCCGACGGCGAGCAGCACGACCGCCCCGATCGAGCTGAGCCAGACGATCCGCCGACGACGAGACCGCACCGTGAACCGGCGCACCTCGGCGCGCTCCGCGCGACGCCGGTGCCGGCCGGCGCGCCAGATCGCAAGCCGTCCGCTCCCCGCGGCGACCCGGTCGAGTGCGACGGGGTCCGCTCCGGATCCGTCTGCCGACTCCTCGACATCGTCCGCTTCGACGGCGCGGCGACCGAAGGGCAGCACCGACGCAACCCGGTTGCGGCCGCGCTCGGCGACTGTCCCGTCGCCGTCGAGATCGGGTTCGTCGGCCTGCGCAGGCTGTGACCGACGCGGCGGAGGAAGGGGCCCGGGACGCTTCACGTCACTCGCCTTGCTCGAGCGCGCCCATCACCTGCGGGACGATGAGATTCACGTTTCCGCAGCCGAGCGTGATGATGAAGTCACCGTCGCGCGCGACCTCCGCGGCGCGCTCGGCGGCGGCCTGCCAGTCGGGCACGTACGAGACGTTCTTCGGATCCGCGAAAGCGCGCTCGACGAGTTCGCCCGTGACGCCGGGGATCGGGTCTTCGCGCGCGCCGTAGACGTCCAGCACGACGGAATGGTCAGCGTACTGCTCGAGCACCTGGGCGAACTCCGCGGCCATCAGCTGCGTGCGCGAATAGGTGTGCGGCTGGTGCAGCGCGATGAGGCGCCCGTCGCCCACGACGCTGCGCGCGGCCTCCAGCGCCGCGGCGACCTCGGTGGGATGGTGCGCATAGTCGTCGTAGACGCTGACGCCGCGACGCGTGCCGTGCAACTCGAAGCGGCGGACCGTGCCTCCGAATGTCGCCACCGCGCCGGCGGCGGCGACGACGTCCTGGCCGAGCGCGACGAGCACCGCCACGGCGGCCGCGGCATTGAGGAGATTGTGGCGGCCGGGCACCTGCATTTCGAGGTGCGCGCGTTCACCACCGGCCGTGAGCACCGCGGATCCGTCGGGCGCGCTCTCGACGCGCACGTCGGCATCGGGCGACTCGCCGAACGTGATGACGCGCTCGTGGCGCAGGCGCGCATGCACGCGCTGCGCGCCCGGGTCATCGGCCGAGATGACCACGGCCTCGCGCGCAGCCTCCGCGAAGGTGACGAACGCGTCGTCGAACGCCGCGTGGGACCCGTAGTGATCGAGGTGGTCCGCGTCCACGTTGGTGATGAGGGCCACCGACGTGTCGTAGATGAGGAAGGAGCCGTCGGACTCGTCGGCCTCGACAACGAAGAGGCTGTCGGATCCCGCCCGGCTCGAGACACCGTACTGCTGGATGACGCCGCCCGAGACGAAGCTCGGATCGACGTCGAGGTCGTCGAGCCCGGTGACGATCATGCCCGTGGTGGTGGTCTTGCCGTGCGCACCGGCGACCGAGACGAGACGGCGCCCGGAGATGAGGTACTTCAGCGCCTGTGAGCGGTGAAGCCGTGGGATTCCGCGTTCCGCGGCGGCGAGGTACTCCGGGTTCTCGGGCCAGATCGCCCCCGTATAGACGACCGCGTCGACGTCGCCGAGGTTCGCCGCGTCGTGACCGATCGAGACGGTCGCGCCGAGGGCCGCGAGCTCACGCGTGGTCGGGCTCTCCGCACGGTCGGATCCGGACACGGGGATGCCGGCGCCGAGGAACATCCGAGCGATGCCGGAGATGCCGGAGCCGCCGATGCCGATGAAGTGGACGGACCCGATCGTCTCGGGGATCGGGACGGTGAGGTCGGGCGTGATCATGGGTGTTCCTTCTCCAGGGCACGATCCAGGTGCGCGATGACGTTCTCGGTGCCGTGACGCGTCCCCTCGACCTCGGCGGCGGTGCGCATCCGTGCGAGAGCATCGTCGTCCGCGAGGAGGGACACGATCTCGCCGCGCACGCGCTCGGGCGTGAACTCGGCGTCGTCGATAAGGCGCGCGGCCCCGCGGTCGACAGCCGAGGCGGCATTGAGTCGCTGTTCGCCGTTGCCCACGGGATACGGGATGTAGATCGCGGGAATCGACAGCGCCGAGATCTCCGAGACCGTGGACGCGCCGGCCCGCGCGACGACGAGGTCGGCGAGCGCGAAGGCGAGGTCCATGCGATCCAGATAGGGCACGGCCACGTAATTCGCGTCGGGGGAGGTCGGGGTGTCGTTCTTCTCGCCCGTGGCATGCAGCACCTGCCATCCCGCGTCGACGATGTCGCGCCAGGATCCGGCGAGCGTCTCGTTGATGCGGCGAGCGCCGAGGGATCCGCCGAAGGCGAGGAGGACGGGGCGGTCGGGGTCGAGACCGAAGTGTTGCGCGGCGTCCGCTCGCGTCGCGTCGCGGTCGAGCGCGACGATCTCGGTGCGGAGCGGCATCCCGACGACGTCGGCGCGCTTGAGCGGCGTCCCGGCGAAGGCGACGCCGACGGCGGCGGCCGATCGTGCACCGAGCACGTTCGCGAGCCCGGGGCGCGCGTTGGCCTCGTGCACGACCGCGGGGATCCGTTCGCGCTTCGCGGCGATGTAGGCGGGTGCCGCAGCGTAGCCCCCCACTCCGAGGACGACGTCGACGCCGCGATCGCGGAGGTAGCCGCGCACCGTCTTCACGGCGCGCGAGAACCGCGACGGGAAGCGGAGCGCGTCCGCGTCCGGGCGGCGGGGAAACGGCACCTTCGGGACGATGAGCAGCTCATACCCGCGGGCGGGGACGAGTCGTGACTCGAGACCCTCGGCGGTGCCGAGGATGAGGACCTCGTCATCGGGGCGGCGCTCCCGGAGCCCGTCCGCGACGGCGAGCATCGGGTTCACGTGTCCGGCAGTGCCTCCGCCGGCGAGAAGGTACGTCGTCACCGAACGATCTTACGACGCCGAACGTGAGGGAACGGCCCCGACAGGCGCTTTGCCGTCCGGCAGCGTGCGCGCGAGCGCGAGCAGCACCCCGCAGGCGATCAGCACGGCGATGAGCGAGGATCCGCCGGCCGAGAGGAACGGAAGCGGCACGCCGAGCGCGGGGAGCACGCGGAGGACGACGCCGACGTTGACGAGCGCCTGACCCGCGATCCACACGCCGATGCCGCCGGCCGCGGCGCGCACGAAGATGTCGTCGCTCCGCCGCACGATGCGGAAGATGCCGACGGCGAGGACGGCGAACAGTCCGAGGACCACGAGACAGCCGAGCATCCCGAGCTCTTCACCGACGATGGCGAAGATGTAGTCATCGGCCGCGGCGGGCAGCCAGTTGTACTTCTCACGGGAGTTGCCGAGGCCGCGTCCCAGCAGTCCGCCACCGGCCAGCCCCCACAGCGCGTGGTACGGCTGGAAGCACTCCGCCGTCGGGTCGCAGTCCGGGTTGAACACCGACAGGATCCGCGTCATGCGGTTCTCATTGAAGATCGCCAGCGCCGCGACCCCCGCGGCACCGACGAGCACGACCGGCATGAGGAACCGGAGGCGCACCCCGGCGAAGAACAGGGTGCCGAGGGCGAGCATCGCCATGATCGTCGCGGTGCCGAGATCCCGGCCGCCGAGCACCGTCGCGATCGCGAAGGCCGCGCCGGGGAGGATCGGAATGGCGAACTGCCAGAAGCGCGTGAGGGCGGCGCTCTTGCGGTGCAGGATGAACGCGATCCACAGCACGAGGGAGACCTTGAGGAACTCGCTCGGCTGGATCGTCATGCCGCCGATGAAGAGCCAGTTGCGGTTGCCGCCGAATTCGTGGCCGAGCGGCGTGAACACGAGCAGTTGCAGAACGACGCCGAGAACGAACACGGGCCATGCGATGCGCTGCAACCAGCGCACGCTGAAGCGGCTCATCACGAACATCATCGGCAGGCCGACGGCTGCGTAGATGAGGTGACTGATGCCGTCGTTGAACGGGCTGCCGCTCTGCGTGAGCGACTCGACGGTCGTGGCTGAGAACACCATCACGATGCCGAATGCCGTCAGCAGCGTCGCGGAGGAAGCGACGAGGAGGAATTCCAGGGGCACCGGCGCGATCGAACGGCCGAGCACGATGCGTGCCGCGAGGGGGCGCGATCCCGTCGACGACGCTCGCTCGGTCTGCGTCATGAGCCACCCTCTCGATCCGCGCCGCGCACGCGGCAACCACCCTCAGTGTGAGCGGGAGGCGCGCGGAACCCCGGCACGCGCGGCGCGTGTCGCGCGAACACTCGGGGTGCGCTCAGTGCGCGACGCCGCTGAGCGCCTGCGCGACATGCGCCGGTTCGGCGCCGGCGGCGCGCGCGAGCGCCGCCGCCGCGAGGACGCGTTCGACCGCGCGCGGCTCGGCGAGACCGCGCTCGGCGAGGAGGTCGACCGTGGCGAGCTCGGCCGCCGAGGTGCGACGATCCGCGACGAACGCGCGGTCGGCGAGGATCCCCTCGACGACGCCGAGCTCGCTGAGCCCGGGAGTGCCGAGCCGGACCCCGATCGCACGGGCGCCGTCGGTCACGTCGGCGTCCTCGACCATCCGCATCGTTCGCTCGTCCGCTGCGCTGTAGATGCACGCGACGCGCGCGTGCCGGAACACGACGTCGAGCGCGGCCTCCTCGTCAGCATGCACGCATGCCGCGGAGTGCGGAACCGGCGCGCCCACGCCCGTGGCAGAACCCATGAGCGCGAGCTGCGCAGGTGACAGGTCGACGACGAGCACGTCGAAGCCGGCAGGATCGCGCACGGCATCGAGGATCGGCACGGATCCGCCGCACGGCGCCGCGCGGACGCCCGCGGTCACGAGCATCGTGGCAGCGAGGTGCGCGATCTCGTCGGTTCCGTCGGATCCGGCGACGAGCAGCCAGTCGGCGCTCTCGCCATCGGCTCGGACGACCTTGTCGCGGACGCGCCACGCGACCTCGACGTCTCCCCAGACGGCGATGTCGTTCTCGCGCGCCCAGGCGACGAGCGGGTGCGTGTCGTCGGCCGCGGCCGGCGCGATCACGACATCCGGCGCGAAGGAGGAGACCGCCCGCGCATCCTCGTCGAGCGTTGCGCCGACGACGTCCACGAGTTGTGCGAGCTCCGCGGGGGCATCCGGTGCCGCGACGAGCACCTCGCAGCCGAGTTCGGCGAGGGTGTCGACGACCGAGAACGCGGTCTGATCGAGGCCGACCACTACGACGCGCACACCCGTCCAGTCAGCCTGCCAGCTGGTGAGCGTGTCGAGCCGATCGCTCATACCCGAGAAAGCCATTCGACGTACAGCATTCCCACGCCCGTGGTGGCGAACAGGCCCGCGATGATCCAGAACCGCACGACGATGGTCGTCTCGGACCAGCCGCGGAACTCGAAGTGATGATGGAGTGGACTGTTGAGGAACAGTCGTTTGCCGCGGGTGAGCTTGAAGTACAGCCGCTGCAGGATGACGGATCCGCTCGACATCACGAACAGGCCCGCAATGATCACGCCGAGGATCTCGGTGCGGGTGAGGATCGCCATCGCGGCGATCACGCCGCCGATCGCCATCGATCCGGTGTCGCCCATGAAGATCTTCGCCTTGGGGGCGTTCCACCAGAGGAAGCCGACGAGCGATCCGACGAACGAAGCGGACACGATCGCGAGATCGAGCGGGTCGCGCACCTGGTAGCAGGCCGCGAGATTGTCCGGCGAGGTTCCGGCGCCGACGCACGCCTGGTTGAACTGCCAGAAGGCGATGATGCTGTACGCGCCCACCACGAGGATCCCCGCGCCAGCGGCGAGGCCGTCGAGACCGTCGGAGAGGTTGACGGAGTTGCTGAAGCCCGTGCCGAGAAGCGAGAGCCACGCGAGGTACAGCAGCCACCCGAACACCGGACCGAGCGCCGTGAACGTGAGCACGTCGATGTCTCGGATGAACGAGATGTTCGCCGTCGCGGGCGTCAGGTCGTACGCGTTCGGGAAGTTCAGCGCCGCGATGCCGAACGGCACCATCACGAGCACCTGGCCGACGATCTTCCGCCAGCCGCTGAGACCGCCGTAGTGCTGCATCTTGACCTTGAGGAAGTCGTCGATGAAGCCGACCGTGCCGAATCCGAGCATCGCCCAGATGACGAGCCAGCCCGACAGTGTCGGGGGGTTTCCTCCGGCGTAGGTGCCGGTGACGTATCCCACCGTCGTGCCGAGGATGAAGATGACGCCGCCCATCGTGAGCGTGCCGCGCTTCATCTCGTGCTTGGGTGCGTTGAAGCCCACACTGTCGGTGCGGATGACCTGACCCCACCCCCATTTCCGGAACAGCCGGAAGAAGACGGGGGTGAGCAGAAGAGTGAATGCGAGCGAGATCGCCGCGGCTGCCAGAAGTGATCTCACGTGAACAAGTCTCCCAGACGATCGCCGAGATGCCGGAGCCCGGCGGCGTTCGAGGACTTCACGAGCACCCGGTCGCCGTCGCGCAGTTCGCCCGCGAGGTAGTCGTACGCCTCGTCGGCGGTCTCGAAGAAGACGGCCTCGTCATTCCAGCTGCCCTCGGCGACGGCAGACAGGAACAGCGGGCGTGCCTCGGCGCCGACGACGACGATCCGGGGGATGCGCAGGCGTACCGCGAGCAGACCGATCCGGCCGTGTTCCTCGACGTCCCGCTCCCCCAGCTCGCTCATCGCGCCAAGCACCGCGACCATGCGCTCGTCCGGTCCGGTGATCTGCGCGAGGGTGCGCAGCGCGGCCTGCATGGCGTCGGGGCTCGCGTTGTACGCGTCGTTGATGATCGTGACCCGCTCGGATCCCATCACCTGCATGCGCCACCGTTCGGCCATCTCGACCGCCTCGAGGCGGCGGACCGCGTCGCGCGCGTCGACACCGAGGGCGAGCGCGGCGCCGAGTGCGGCCTGCGCGTTCTTCACGTGGTGCGCGCCGAGGACCTGCAGGTGCATCGGTATCCGATCGCCGTCGACGTCGAGCACGACATCGGTTCCCGACGCGCTCACCGACACGTCGAGCGCGTGGACATGGGCGCGGTCCGAATCTCCGAACCACCGCACTTCGATTCCGAGGTCGCCGGCGGCGTCCGCCATCGCGGCCACCCGCGGGTCGTCGACGTTGAGGACGGCGACGCCACCGGGCCGGAGCTGTTCGACGAGTTCCCGCTTCGCGAGCGCGGTCTGATCGATGCCGCCGAAGCCGCCGGCGTGTGAGAGGCCGACCATGAGGACGACGCCGACGTCGGGCGTCACGAGCCCGGCCAAGTGTGCGATCTGCCCGCCCGCGTCCGCGCCGAACTCGCAGATGAGGAACTTCGTGTCGTCGGTGACGCGCAACATCGTGAGTGGTGCGCCCACCGCGTTGTTGAACGACGCGACCGGCGCGACTGTCTCGCCCTCCGGCTCGAGGATCGCGCGGAGCATGTTCTTCGTCGTCGTCTTGCCGTTGGATCCGGTGATGCCGACGATGCGCAGCCGCCCATGCGCGCGGACGCGCCCCACGACGTCGCGCGCGAGATCCGCCAGCGCCGCTGTGGCATCCGGCACGACGATCTGCGGGATCGCCGCGTCGACACGTCGTTCGACGATCGCCAGGTGCGCACCGCCGCGAACCGCGTCGCCGACGAAGTCGTGACCGTCGGCGTGCTCGCCGGGCCGTGCGACGAAGATTCCGCCCTCGATGATGTTGCGCGAATCCGTGTCGACAGGACCCGAGACGGTGAGTGCCGCGTCCGTACTGTCGGAGAGCACCTCGCCGCCTGTTGCGGAGGCGATGTCGGCGAGTGTGAGAGCGATCATGCGTTTTTCTGAGTCCTTCGCGCGGCGCGCGTCATTCCACGAACTTGGGCAACGGGTCGTACTGCTCCTCGGACGGCTGCACACGGTAGGTCTTGAGCACCTGCGTCATCGCCTTCTGGAAGGCCGGGGCCGTCGCCGCGGACGACGTTACTCTACGCGGCTCGTCGAGTCTGACCATCACCACATATTTCGGATCGTCGGCGGGCGCGACGCCGACCATGCTCGTGGTGTAGACGCCCGCCTTGTAGCGGCCGTTGCCGTCCGCCTTCTGCGAGGTTCCGGTCTTGATCGCGAGGCGGTATCCCGGCACGTCGATCTGGTCGGCGAGATAGCCCTGGTTCGCGACGTCTTCGAGCATGCGCACCGTCTGGTCGGCCGCGTCCTCGCTGATGACGCGTGCCTCGTCCGGCAGGTCCGGCTTGGTTGTGCCACCGTCGGTGTCGGTGCAGCCGTCGACGATGTGGAGCGGCGTGCGTACGCCGCCGTTCGCGAGGGTCTGAAACGCGCTGACGACCTGCGGCATCGTGACGGTGAATCCGTGGCCGAACGTCGTCGCGTAGTGCGTCTGGTTGTCCCACTGATCGGCGGGGTGGAGCACACCGCTCGGCTCCCCGGCGAAGTTGATCGACGTCTTCTGGCCGATGCCGAACTTCTGGAGGTAGTCGTGCCGCGTCTCGTCCGAGACCAGCGCGCCCAGCTTGGACAGCGCCACGTTCGATGAGTCGATGAGGGCACCCGCAACGGTGTAGCGGTATTCCTCGTGGTCGAAGCTGTCGCCGACGGCCGCGCCATTCGGGAACTGCTCGTAGCCGGACGCGCGCACTTCGGTCAGCGGCGTCACGGCCCCCTGATCGAGGAGGGTGGCGGCCGTGATGGCCTTGAAGGTGGATCCGGGTTCGTACGACATCGTCAGCACGTTCGCGCCGCGGTCGTCCTTGTCGGCGGCGCCCGGCTCGTTCGGGTCGAGGGTCGGATAGTCGACGGCCGACTTGACCTCGCCGGTCTCCACGTCGACGACCATGATGGATCCGGCCTTCGCCTTCTGCGCCTCGACCTCTTCCTTGAGCATCTGCAGCAGATACCAGCTGAGGTCGGTGTCGATCGTGAGCTGCAGCGTACCGCCGTCGACGGCGGGCGTCTCCGTGACCGTTCCCGGCAGGCGCGCGCCGCCGTCACCTGAGCGCTGGTAGGAGATCTCCCCGTCAGACGACTCGAGGCACGCGTTCGACATCATCTCGTAACCGGCGAGCGGAGTGTCATCCGAGCTCGTGAAGCCCACGAGATTGCCGCCGACAGCGCCGTTCGGATAGCTGCGGGACTTCTGCGGCTCCAGGATCAGCATCGGAGCATCGACCTCGAGCAGCGCGCGGTACTGCTCCGTCGTCAGACCGCGCTTGAGGCGCGTGTACTCGACATCGGGATCGTTCTCGACCGCTTCGTCGACGACCTGCTCGACCTCAGCGCCCGTCATCCCGATGACGTCCCCGATCCGCTCAGCGATGCGGCCCCACGTCTCGACGTACTTATTGGCTTCGTCGTCGATGCGATCGACGTCGCCGACGAGGCTCGGGTCGATCGCGGCGTCGTAGCTGATCGAACTGCTCGCGAGGACATCGCCATCGGCATCGACGATGGATCCGCGCACGCCAGGGAGGGCGGCGGAGCCCACGAGGTTTCCGACGGCCAGGGAGTCCTCGATGTGGTCGTCGGCACGGACGACCTGGATGTCGAACAGCCGGACGGCGAACGCCACCAGCACGATCAGGACAACGACGGCCGCGGTGCTCGTACGCCTCCTGGCGCTGCGGCTGACGCTCGCGTTCATGAGGCTCCTCGGTGGGTCGTGGTGGTCAGTGCGTGTTCGGTGTCGGGAGGCCGCCCTCGAGCGGCGGCGCCTGCGTCACTGTGTCTGGGACGTCCGCGGATGGCGCCATATCGCCGATCGTCGCGTCCCGATCGGTCACGAGCGGCTCGTCGGCGATCAGGGCGTTGGCGGCGGCGTTGCCTCCCGCGACGTTCACCGTCGAGACGGACGACGCAGCTTCTCCCGCGCCGATGATGGAGGCATCGCTCAGACGCAGATAACTCGGCGTCGAGTCGATCACCATGCCGAGCGCCGCGGCGTTCGCCGCGAGATACTGCGGCGAACTCATACCCGTGACCTCATCGGCGAGCTCCTGTCGGTCGAGCGTCAGCTGCTGGTGCTCGTGCTGTACGCTCGCGAGCTCGTACGTGCTCTGCGCCGTGAGGATCGACAGGCCGAGCTGTGCGGCGACGATCACGCCTGCCCCGACGACGGCGGTCAGTGCGTACGCGAGCCGTGGACGGCGGCGCGGGGCAGAGCGATCGACGGCATGCAGTCGCGGCGCTCGATCGGCATGCGGCCGGAGTTCCTGGAGCGGTTCGAGCTCGACATCGACAAGACTCATCAGTCCTCCCCCACCCTTTCGATCGCGCGCAGGCGCACCGGCTTCGCGCGCGGATTGCGTGCGATCTCCTCGTCGGACGCACGCTCGGCGCCGCGCGCGACGAGGCGGAACCGCGGCCGATGCTCCGGCAGCTCGACGGGGAGCCCTGCCGGTGCCGACGATTGCGTCGCCTCGTGGAAGAGCCGCTTGATGAACCTGTCCTCGAGGGACTGGTAGCTGAGCACGACGACCCGCCCACCCACCGCGAGGGCCTTCAGCGCCGCGGGGATGGCGTCCTCGAGAGCGCGGAGCTCGTCGTTCACCTCAATGCGCAGCGCCTGGAACACGCGCTTGGCGGGATGTCCGGCGTTCTTGAGCGCGGCGGGGGTCGCCCGCTGCAGGACATCCACGAGCTGCCCCGTGCGTTCGATCGATGCCTCGCGCCGCTCGGCGACGATGGCACGGGCGTAGCGAGCGGCCAGCCGCTCCTCACCGTAGCGCTCGAAGATGCGTCGGAGCCCGGCTTCGTCGTACTCGCCGATCACGTCGCGCGCGGTGCGATCGGCCGACTGGTCCATGCGCATGTCGAGGGGCGCGTCCTTCGCGTACGCGAACCCGCGGTCGGCCTCGTCGAGCTGCAGCGACGAGACGCCCAGGTCGTAGAGGATCGCGTCCGCGCGCGCTCCGGCGAGGGCGTCGAGGATGCCGTCGTACACCGTGTGCACGAACGTCGTGCGAGCCGCGTGCGCAGCAAGGCGTTCGCGAGCGATGCCGAGCGCCTGGGCGTCGCGATCGAGACCGACGAGCGAGGCGCTGGGAAAGCGCTCGAGCACGGCCTCCGCGTGGCCGCCCATGCCGAGGGTGCCGTCGACGTAGATGGCACCCTCGTGCTCGAGACCGGGGGCGAGCAGGTCGAGGCAGCGTTCGAGGAGTACCGGGGTGTGGATGTCACGGAGATTCATCGTGCGTCCGGTGGTGCGCTGCCGGAGGCTCTGATCCCCATCCGCGCGACCTGTCATCGGGGAAGTGACGACAGGGTCGCGGCTGGGAGTCACAGCCGCCGGGTCAGAACAGTCCCGGGATCACCTCCTCCTGCATTTCGGAGAAGGCGTCCTCGTTACCGGCGAGGTAGGCGTTCCAGGACTCGGCGTCCCAGATCTCCGCGTGGGCGCCGACGCCCGTCACCACGAGCTCGCGCCCGAGGCCCGCGTACTGGCGCAGGTGCTGCGGGAGCGTCACACGGTTCTGGCCATCGGGCGTCTCCGCCGACGCGCCCGAGAGGAACATGCGCATGAAGTCACGAGCCTGCTTGTTGCTCAGCGGCGCCTGTCGGATCCGCTCGTGCACCTGCTCGAACTCCGCGGTCGAGAAGACGTAGAGGCAACGCTCCTGTCCACGGGTGACGACGACGCCGCCCGCGAGCTCCTCACGGAACTTCGCAGGCAGGATGACGCGGCCCTTGTCGTCGAGCTTCGGTGTATACGTCCCGAGCAACATCGCCACTCACCCCCTCTGCGAATTGCGCCCCACTTTACTCCACTTTGCCCCACATACCAGAGATCAATCATTCTCTGGCCCGTTAGGGCACGCACAGCTGCCGCGAGATCACGGGGATCACGGCGCGTGGAGGAAGGTGGAGGAGGATAAGCAAGAGTCGGGCGCACGACGGCGTGTCGCGGCCGGGCACACAGAAAAACGCCGCTCCCTCAGGAGCGGCGTTCGTCAGAAGAGGAGGGCGTCAGCCGTGGTGGCGGCGGTCCCAACGGTCGTTCATCTTGTCCATGAAGGACACGTTCGAGGACGACGGCGACTGCGGAGTCGGGTCGGATTCGGCCGAACTGGCGGTGCCCTTGCCGGGCGCGACCGCGATGATCACGCCAGCGACCATGGCCGCGAAACCGATCACGCCGACCACGACCGCCGCGACGATCGCGGCGTTCCACAGGGCGATGCCCCCGATCACGCCGCCGAGCCCGACGAGCACCAGCAACGTGCCGATCAGAAGGTTGCGGTAGCTGAACGAACGCGACGCCGAAGCGTGCACGACGTCAGCGTCGGTGTGCATGAGCTGGCGCTCCATCTCATCGAGAAGTCGCTGCTCCTGCTCGGAGAGTGGCATGGTCTAACCCCCTCGGGTGAAAAGTCCTACTTCATTCTATCGTCCATCGGGCGACTTAGGCTAGGCGTGTGCCCTCCCCTCACGCCATCGTCACAGCCATCTCCGAGCGGATGCTGACATTCGCCGACGAGCGACTCGGTCAGATCCGCCTGGACGCGGACATCGGAACGGACGCGATCGCCGAACTGCTGATCAAGCGCGCCCGCCTCGCGATCACCGGCGGCAAGCGCCTGAGGGCACGCTTCGCGTACTGGGGCTGGCGCGCCGTGCATGCTGATGATGCCGAACCGCACCCCGGTCTGATCGACCTCGGATCGTCCGTCGAGACATTCCAGGCGGCGGCCCTCGTCCATGACGACATCGTCGACAATTCGGACACCCGCCGCGGTGGACGCTCGGCGTGGCGGGCGCTCGAGGACGAGCATCACGCGCGCGGCTGGGCCGGCGACCCGGAAGAGTTCGGGCGCAACGGAGGGATCCTGCTCGGCGACCTCCTGCTGAGCTGGAGCGACGACCTCCTCGAAGGCGCGCTCGCCCGCAACGACGACCCCGACGCGCGCCGCGCCGCGCGCGACACCTATGCGCGGATGCGCCGTGACGTCATCCTCGGCCAGTTCCTCGACGTCGCGGAAGAGGCCGCGTGGCCCACGACGCCCGATGCGTCCCATGCAGATCGCGCAATGCGCATCGCGATCCTCAAGTCGGCGCGGTACAGCGTGCAGCAGCCGCTTCTGCTCGGCGCGGCGTACGCCGGAGGAGGTGCCGCGGTGCGCGACGCGCTCGCGGCGTTCGGGCGCCCGCTCGGTCTCGCCTTCCAGTTGCGCGACGACGCGCTCGGCGTCTTCGGAGATCCCTCCGTCACCGGCAAGCCGGCAGGCGACGATCTGCGCGAGGGGAAGCGTACGCTCCTCGTCGCATATGCGCGCGAGCGAATGGATCCGTCGACCCGCACGGATTTCGACGACCGCCTCGGATCCCCGGATCTGACGACCGAGGAGATCGCTGAGCTCCAGGACGTCGTGCGTTCGTCCGGCGCGCTCGCACGCGTCGAGCGACTGATCGATCGCTCCGCGACCGAGGCGATGGACGTTCTCCGGCGGGCCCCCTTCGCCGACGCGGTCGAGGAAGAGCTCGCGGACCTCGTCACCGCAGCGACGCGCCGCGCCTCCTGACGACAGCGCTACGCGAGCGTCTGCGCGATGCGGCGCACCTCGGATTTGCGCCCAGCCCGAAGCGACGCGATCGGCGCGTTGCCGAGCTCAGGGTGCGACACGAAGAGCCAGTCGACGATCTCCTCGTCCTCGAATCCGGCGTCCTGCATCAGGATGATCGTTCCGCGAAGCGACGGGATCACGCGGTCACCGAGGAAGAACGCCGCGGGGACGACGCGCACGCCGTCACGGCGCACGGCGACGAAGGCGCGATCGCCGATCATTCGACTGACACGGCCGGGCGTCTCACCGAGGAGTGCGGCGACATCGGGAAGGGTCAGCCACGTCGTCTCGGCGGCAGGAGTCTCGTCGGTCACGATTCAATTCTCCCATGACGGCGAGTCGACTTCCGTCACACTAGTTTCATCAACAACTTCCGTTATCACGGGTTGACACTGTTACCAGCGCGTGACACGGTAACAATCTGCCGACGTGTGTCGTCGGTCGACCGAGAGGAAGCAACTCATGGCCCGTGAACGTCGTGTGCTCACTGCCGGATCCGTTGCCGTGACGGGGGCCGTTGCACTCGTCCTCGGCGGCGCTCCCGCTGTCGCCGCCGAGTCCGAATCGACCCTGCCCTACCGTTCGCTGCCGTCGTCGCTGCCGGAGCGAGCCGGGACAGGCGCGCCCAACGTAGGACACGCCGGCAGCGCCGCAACGACGTACACCGTTCAGGCGGGCGACACGATCACGGGCATCGCGATCCGTCACGGCCTGCGCACGGTCGACGTGCTCACGTGGAACGATCTGAGCTGGTCGAGCATCATCCACCCGGGCGACGTGCTGACGCTCGGCGCCCCCGGGTCCGGAGGTGGAGAGTCGGGCGGCGGTGATTCGGAGGGCGGCGCTCCCGCTGCTCCTGATCAGGACGCGGACACGTACACCGTGCAGGCGGGCGACACGCTCTGGGGCATCGCTGCCGACCACGGTCTGTCGCTCGCGAAGCTGCTCGACCTGAACGGGATCGACGAAGGCGCCATCATCTATCCGGGGGAGGAGCTCGTGGTCGCCGAGGCCGACGGGAGCGAGAGTTCGGACCCGCCGTCGATCTACGACTCCCCCGAATACGACCTGCAGGCCTCGCTGAACGCGCCGCAGGCCGAGAACGTGGCGCTCATCGCGAACGTGGGACGCGGTCTCGGTGTCTCTGAGCATGGCATCGCCATCGCGATCGCCACCGCGATGGTCGAGTCGGGGCTGCGCAACCTCGATGGGGGCGACCGCGACTCGGTCGGCCTCTTCCAACAGCGCCCGAGCACGGGGTGGGGCGACCGCACTGATCTGATGGACCGCGGCGTCGCGACGACGCGGTTCTTCCACGGCGCACCGGACGGCGCGACGCTCGGGTTGCTCGACATCCCCGGTTGGCAGTCGATGGACTTCGGCGATGCCGCACAGGCTGTGCAGATCTCGGCATACCCCGACCGCTACGACCGCTGGCGCGTCGCCGCGTGGGGGTGGCTTGCGCAGCACGGGTGAGTCCTCCCGCTCTCCCGGGCGGCCGGAACTTAGACTCTAGGCGTGTCATCCCGTCCCGTCGCCGACCCCCTCGTGGGTCGCCTCGTCGACGGCAGATACCGAGTACGCGGCCGCATTGCGCGCGGCGGGATGGCGACGGTGTACCTCGCGACCGACCTGCGCCTCGAGCGCCGCGTCGCGATCAAGGTGATGCACCATCACCTCAGCGATGACGACAGATTCCAGAGCCGCTTCATCCAGGAGGCGCGCGCAGCCGCACGGCTGAGCGACCCGAACGTGGTCAGCGTCTTCGACCAGGGGCATGACGACGACATCGCATATCTCGTGATGGAGTACCTGCCCGGCGTCACGCTGCGCGACACGATCACCGAGAAGAAGCGACTCTCGGTCGATCAGGCGGTCACCGTCCTCCACGCCGTGCTCGCGGGCCTCGCCTCGGCTCACCGGGCGGGCTTCATTCACCGCGACGTGAAGCCCGAGAATGTGCTGATCGCTGAGGACGGGCGGATCAAGATCAGCGACTTCGGTCTGGCTCGAGCGACCAGCGCGAACACCGCCTCCGGGCAGCAGCTCCTCGGCACGATCGCCTACCTCGCACCCGAGCTCGTCACACAGGGCACGGCGGATGCGCGCACCGACATCTACGCGCTCGGCATCATGCTGTACGAACTTCTGACGGGTGAGCAGCCGTATCAGGGCGAACAGCCCATGCAGATCGCGTACCAGCACGTGACCGACCAGGTGCCGCGACCGAGCATCAAGAATCCCGGCGTTCCCGAGCAGCTCGATGAGCTCGTGCTCTGGTCGACGGAGCGGGAGCCCGACGAGCGTCCAGCGGACGCTCAGGTGATGCTGGAGCGCCTCCGCGAGATCGAGGACCAGCTCGGCATCACGCCGCTCCCACCGCAAGGTCACGCCCCCTCGGCAGCTCCCGACGACGATGCGCCGACGGCCGACGAGACGGCGCTCCTGCCTCCTCCGACCGACGTGGACGGCGTCACGAGCGTGCTGAACGGCACCGGACCGATCGACACCGCACAGGCCGCCGCGGGCAACGCGGAGCGTCTGCGCGTGAAGACGCGGCGCCGTCGTGCGCGCGGCTGGTGGGCCGCGATCCTCACGATCGTGCTTGCGATCGCGGCGGGCAGCACCGGATGGTGGTTCGGCAGCGGCCCCGGCTCGATGGTCACTGTGCCGTCATACGGTGCCGAAACGACATTCGCGGAGATCTCCGAACAGCTCGCCGCCGTAGAGGTGAACGCGTCGGAGGAGACCGAGCACAGCCTCGATGTGGCCGAGGGGCGGATCATCACGACCGACCCGGAGGCGGGCACGCGTGTGTATCCGGGCGACACGGTCGTTGTCACAACGTCGCTGGGCCCGGCGCAGGTCACGCTCGACGAGATGCGCGGGCTGACGCTGTCCGACGCGCAGAACCACGCACGGGACGCCGTCCTGACCGTGGCCGATGACGTCGCCGAGCGCTTTGATCCGCGCGCAGAGGGAACCGTCATCGGGGCACGCGTGACGCCTGCCGGCGCCGACGAGGACTACGGCTGTCTCGATGGCTGCCACGCTCACCAGGGCGACGCGATCGCATTCACCGTCTCGGCCGGTGAGGTTCCGGATGTGTCCGGATTCTCGGTCGACGAGGCCCGCGACCGGCTCGAGTCGATCGGTCTCGAGGTCGCCGAGGAGACCTCCCGGGAATACAACGACGGCGTCGACGAGGGTCTCGTGATCCGTTACTCGACCGACCAGGAGACGCTGGCGCCCGGCGACACCGTGACGCTCGTCGAGTCTCTCGGCCCGCAGCCGGTGGAGATCCCGTCCGTCGATGGAATGACACGCGACGAGGCGGTCCAAGCTCTCGAGGCGCTCGGCTTCGAGGTGTCGTTCAACGGCCTCTGGTCGACCTGGCCGGACGACTGGACGACCGTGACGGGCTCCGACCCGGAGGCCGGCGAATCCCGCGTCCCGGCTCGCACCACGGTGACGATCTACATCGACAACGTCGGCCCGGTCTGACCCGGTTGCCGGGTACAGCGATCGCCTGGCGCCCGACCGAGGCGGGCTTAAGCCGGTCGACTGAGGGCAACGCCGCGAGCGCCCCTCGCCGCCCGCGGTTCCCGGGCACGGTAATCGCAAGGCGCCCCGAAGGAGGCGGGCTGAAGCCCGTCGACTGAGGGCAACGCCGCGAGTGCCGTGCCCGGGGACCGCGGCTATCTCTTTTCGAGTTCTTCGGCGACGAGGAAGGCGAGCTCGAGTGACTGCATGTGGTTGAGCCGGGGGTCGCAGAGGGACTCGTAGCGCGTGGCGAGCCCGGCCTCGTCGATGTCCTCGGATCCGCCGAGGCACTCGGTGACGTCGTCGCCGGTGAGCTCGACGTGGATGCCGCCGGGGTGCGTGCCGACCTGGCGGTGCGCCTCGAAGAACCCACGAACCTCGTCGACGACGTCGTCGAAGCGACGCGTCTTGAAACCGGTCGGGGTCGCGAAGCCGTTGCCGTGCATCGGATCCGTGACCCAGAGCGGCTGCGCCCCGGAGTCGCGCACGGCCTCGAGCAACGGCGGAAGTGCGTCGCGAATCTGCCCCGCGCCCATGCGCGTGATGAACGTGAGACGCCCGGGTTCGCGTTCGGGGTCGAGCTTCTCGATGAGCTGCAGCGCCGTCTCCGGCGTGGTCGTCGGTCCGAGCTTCACGCCGATGGGGTTGCGGATCTTCGACGCGAAGTCGATGTGAGCACCGTCGAGGTCGCGCGTGCGCTCCCCCACCCAGATGAAGTGCGCGGACGTGTCGTACGCGTCGCCGGTGCGGGAGTCGATGCGCGTGAGCGGGCGCTCGTAGTCCATGAGCAGACCCTCGTGGCCCGTGTAGAAGTCGACGCGCTTCATCTCCTCGAAGTCGGCGCCAGCCGCCTCCATGAACTTGATCGCGCGATCGATCTCGGTCGCCATGTGCTCGTAGCGCTTGTTGGCGGGGTTCTCGGCGAAGCCCTTGTTCCATGAGTGCACCTCGCGCAGGTCCGCGAAGCCGCCCTGTGTGAACGCGCGGATGAGGTTCAGCGTGCTCGCCGCCGTGTGGTACGCCGTCAGCAGGCGCTGCGGGTCCGGCGTGCGGGCGCCTTCGGTGAACTCGAAGCCGTTGACGATCTCGCCGCGGAACGCGGGCAGCGTGACGTCGCCGCGCGTCTCGGTGTCCTTCGAGCGCGGCTTGGCGAACTGGCCCGCCATGCGCCCCATCTTGACGATCGGCATCGATGCGCCGTACGTGAGCACGACGGCCATCTGCAGCACGGTCTTGATGCGATTGCGGATCTGGTCGGCGGTCGCGCCCGCGAACGTCTCAGCGCAGTCTCCGCCCTGCAGCAAGAACGCCTTCCCCGCCGCCGCCTCGCCGAGGCGATAGCGCATCTGGTCGACCTCACCCGCGAACACGAGCGGCGGAAGAGTCGCCAGCTCGGCCGACACCAGCTCGACTTCGGCCGGGTCCGGCCACTGCGGCTGCTGCTTGATGGGGAGTTCGCGCCATGCATCGAGCGCGTCGGGGGAATGCTGCATTCCACGATCCTATCGGCTCGCGGAGGGCTCAGATCCCCGCGATCAGGAGAACGCGCTCGCCTTCTGTGCGCCACTCTCCTCGGCGCGACGACGATGCTTTGTGGCGTAGTCGTCGACGTACTCCTGCCCGCCGAGGCGCTGCAGGGAGACCATGATCTCGTCCGTCACGCTGCGGAGCACGAAGCGGTCGTCTTCGAAGCCCTCATAGCGCGAGAAATCGAGCGGCTCCCCGAGCACCATGCCGATCCGCATGATGCGCGGCCGGGAGGATCCGATCGGCAGCATCGTGTCGGTGTCGACCATGACCACGGGGATCACCGGGACCTTCGCGACGAGCGCCATCCGCGCGATGCCGGTGCGTCCCTTGTAGAGCCGACCGTCGGGGCTGCGCGTGCCCTCGGGGTAGATGCCGAGCAGGTCGCCGCGTCCGATCACCTGCAGCGCCGCGTTGAGGGCGCCCTCCGACGCGGATCCTCCCGAGCGGTCGATGGCGATCTGGCCGGTGCCCTTCATGAACCACTTCGTCGCCCAGCCTTTGAGACCTTTGCCGGTGAAGTACTCGGATTTGGCGAGGAACGACATCGGGCGTTCGAGCATGAGCGGTAGGAAGACGGAATCTATCACCGAGAGGTGGTTCGACGCGAGAATCGCCGCGCCCTGCTTCGGAACGTTCTGGGCGCCCGCGATCCACGGCCGGAAGATGCCCTTGAGGACAGGCCCCACGACCAGGTACTTGAGGATCCAATAGAACACCGGGCGACACTCCAGACGACGTCAACGGCCCGATTCTAATGGTGCCGAGTGGCGATTGTGGACAGCGGACAACCTACTGGCGGGTGCGCTCGCGACCCCTCTAGACTCTGCGAGTACTTCCACCGAACGCGCGGACCCTGTGCGCGCACCCGACCGGTACCAAAGGAGCTGCCGTGAACGAGACCTCCGCCGAGCCCCTCGTCCCCGCCGACCCGTCGCAGAACATCAGCGACTTGCTCGTCGATCGTGTGCGGCGGGCGCCGAACCATCCGCTGTTCAGCGTCCCCGACGGGGACGGCTGGCGTGACAAGACGACCAGCGAGTTCGAACAGGAGGTCGTCGCGCTCGCGAAGGGGTTCGTCGCGGCCGGGGTCCGCGTGGGAGACAAGGTCGGCTTCCTCGCGAAGACCACGTACGAGTGGACCCTCGTCGACTTCGCGCTGCACTACGCGGGCATCATCATGGTGCCGGTCTACGAGACCAGCTCGGCTGACCAGATCCACTGGATCCTGTCGGACTCGGGTGCCGTCGCTCTCATCGTCGAGAACGCCGAGCACCACGAGCGCTTCAGCGCCGTGCGCGATGATCTGCCGTTGATCGGCTCGTACTGGCGGATGGACGAGGGCGCGCTCGACGAGCTCGTCTCGCAAGGTGCCGAGGTGGAGGACGCCGAGATCGAGCGCCGCCGGTCCCTGGCGCGCGGTGACGATGTCGCGACGATCATCTACACGTCCGGATCGATGGGGCGTCCGAAGGGCTGTGTCCTGACGCACAGCAATTTCGTCGACACCTCGAAGAACGCGGCGCTGGCGCTCAGCGAGGTGCTCGAGCAGCCGGGGGCGTCCACCGTGCTGTTCATCACCACGGCGCACGTCTTCGCGCGTTTCATGTCGGTGCTCTATGTGCACGCGGGCATCAAGACGGCTCACGAGCCCAACACGAAGAACCTCGTCGCGGCACTCGGCTCGTTCAAGCCCACGTTGCTGCTCGCCGTTCCGCGCGTGTTCGAGAAGGTGTACAACTCGGCCGAGCAGAAGACCGAGGCCGAGGGCAAGGGAGCGATCTTCCGCCGCGCGGTGAAGGTCGCGATCGAGCACGCCCGCCGCGAGCAGGAGGGCGAGCGCATCGGTCCCGTCCTGGCACTGCAGTACAAGCTGTTCAGCAAGCTCGTCTACGGCAAGCTGCGCGATCTGATGGGCGGTCGTGTCACGTACGCGGTGTCGGGTTCGGCGCCGCTCGGACCGCGACTCGGCTATTTCTTCCGCGGGCTCGGCATCAAGATCCTCGAGGGTTACGGCCTCACGGAGACCACGGCGCCCGCGACGGTGAACCGTCCCGACAGCATCAAGGTCGGTTCCGTCGGTCCGGTTCTGCCCGGCGTGAGCGTGCGCATCGCTGACGACGGCGAAGTGCAGGTGAAGGGCGTGAACGTCTTCCGCGAGTACTGGCGCAACCCGGAGGCGACCGAGGAGTCCTTCGACGGAAGTTGGTTCCGCACGGGCGACATCGGTGAGCTGGACGAGAAGGGCAACCTGTCGATCACGGGTCGGAAGAAGGAACTCATCGTCACGGCAGGCGGAAAAAACGTCGCGCCGAATACGCTCGAGGACCCCATCCGCTCGAACTCGATCGTCGGTCAGGTGGTCGTCGTGGGCGACCAGAAGCCGTTCATCTCCGCGCTCGTGACGCTCGACCCCGAGATGCTGCCCGCGTGGCTGAAGACGCACGGCGAGTCGTCGGACATGACGCTCGAACAGGCCGCGGTGTCGCCGGCCGTGAAGGCCGAGGTTCAGCGTGCGATCGACGAGGCGAACGCCCGGGTGTCGCGAGCGGAGTCCATCCGCGAGTTCCGGATCCTCCCGACCGAGTGGACGGAGGCGACCGGCCACCTGACGCCGAAGCTGTCGATCAAGCGCAGCGTGATCATGAAGGACTTCTCGGCGGAGATCGACGACATCTACGCGGCGCCAAGAGACGTCACGACCAACGTCCCGCTCGGCTGATACCGGGCGGGCGCGGAGTCAGAACCAGTCGCTCTCGCGCACCTCACGCATCGCGAGGCGGCGGGTCTCCGGCGGCAGGCGCTGCAGGTAGACCATCCCGTCGAGGTGGTCGGTCTCGTGCTGCAGCATCTGTGCGAACAGCCCCTCGCCCTCGAGCGTGATGACGGACCCGTCGACGTCGAGCCCTTCGACGCGCGCGTACGGATGGCGCATCGCGTCGTGCCAGAGGTTCGGCACCGACAGGCACCCCTCCCCTGTCGGGACCGGTTCTCCGCGCACCTCGACGACGCGCGGGTTGATGATCGCGCCGACGCGGTCGTCGACGTTGTAGCTGAACGCCCGCAGTCCGACACCGATCTGCGGCGCCGCGACGCCTGCGCGCCCCGGGACCTTCACCGTGTCGATGAGGTCGACGATGAGGGCACGCACGCCGTCGTCGATCGTCTCGATCGGCGCGCAGGGCGTGCGGAGCACCGGGTCGCCGTAGAGGCGGATCTCGCGCACCGTCATGCCGAGCGGATTCCCTCGACGACGAGCGAAGCGAGAGACCGGGCCGCTTGGCGCGTGGCGGGGGCGAGGTCGTGGAATGTGATCGTGCTGCCGGTAGCGATCCGCGCGTCGTACGGGATCCGCACGACATCACGGGCGCGACTGCGGAAGTGCGACTCGAGTTCGTCGAGCCGGACGAGCTCCGTTCCGGACGCCTCCTGGTTGATGACGACGACGGCGTTCCGCGCGAGCTCGCCGCGTCCGTTCGTCTCGAGCCACGTGAGGGTCTCGGACGCGAGGCGCGCTTCATCGACGCTCGTGCCGGACACGATGACGATCTGATCCGCGAGGTCGAGCGTCGCGTTCATCACGGAGTGGACGATGCCCGTTCCCGTGTCGGTGAGCACGAGGGAATAGAAGTGCTGCGCCAGCTCGGACACCTTGCGGTAGTCCGCGTCGCTGAACGCGTCGGCGACGTGCGGATCCGCGTCGCTCGCGAGGACGTCGAGGCGCGTCTCGTCGCGCACGACGTGCGCGGACAGGTCTCCGTAGCCGGAGATCTCGTCGCGGTCGCGGACGAGATCACGGACGGTCTTGCCCGACACTCGTGCGATGCGCTCGGCGAGTGTGCCGCGGTCCGGGTTCGCGTCGATCGCGACGACGCGGTCGTTCCTGGCGTCAGCGAGTGCCATACCGAGCAGCGCGGTCACCGTGGTCTTGCCCACGCCGCCCTTGCGGCTCATGACGGGGACGAACCGCGCGGCACCCGGTAGCGGTGCGGCGATGCGTGCCATGAGCTCCTTGCGAGAGCGCGTCTTCTTGCTGTCGCCGAGATTGATCAGTCCGCCGGTCGCCGAGTAGATGATGCGACGCCACGGGTCCTCGGGCTCCGGGCGGCGAATCGCACCGGTGTCGAGGAGCCGCTCATCGGTCAGCACCTCACTCGATTCGCGGTTCGCGGCATCCTCGACCTCGTCGACGCGGCGCGCCGGAGGTTGCAGGAACGAGACGCGCTCCGGGCGGTCGGGCTGTGACACAGCTGTCTCCTTGCGGGGGATCGTCTCGGGCGCAGCCGGATCCGGCGCGCCCTCGCGGTCGTTGTCGTCCGTGTCGGCGGCGGGGCGGAGATCGTCCGCCGAAGCCTTCGTGAGGGGTGCAGGAACGTCCGGCTCGTCAGCGGCGTCCACGATCTCGAACGGCTCGAGGTCCTGCTCGCCATCGTCGTCGGCGACGTTGTCGCTCGACGAGGCGTCATCCGCGGGGTGGTCGGAGGGGTCGCCCACGTGGTCATCGGAGGGCGAGTCGCCCGCGGCGTCGACGCTATCGGTCGCGGGCTCGAGGCCGGAGACATCCGCCTCGTCTGCAACGGCGGTCTCGGGCATGCCAGAGTGGTCCGCAGCCTCAGCGGCCCGTGCGTCGTCCACGGCCTCGTCGTCGGCGTCGTTCGCACCGTCGACCGTGTCATCGGCGGCTGTCGAATCCTCCTCCGCGGCGGTGTCAGCCGCGTCAGCCGTGCCCGACCCGGCGAACGGCGCCGTGATCTCCGAGTCCGGGTCATCGCCGTCCGAATCGGCTTCGGCGGCGGCATCGGCGACCTCTTCGTCCACGTCGCCGGAATCGACATCGTCCACGACCGCGACCGCCTCATTAACGTCGTCGGCGGTCTCGTCGTCTTCGACGGCCTCGTCGTCCGCGTCACGAGCACTGTCGGAGTCGTCCGCCGAGTCGGCGCCGGTAACCGTGTCGTCCGCCGAGTAGTCCGTGGCGCGCGTGGGCTCGTCGGCATCGTCCTCAGGCTCGTCGCCCTCGGGGTCGTCTTCCCCGATCGCGCCGGCGCGCGCGGCTTCTTCGCCCGTGAGTTCGTCGGCGATCACGTCGTCGTCCGAGTCGTCGTCGCGATAGCCGACGGGGAGTGTCACGCTCACCTGCGCTGTCGCGCCGAGGTCGATCGAGGTCGTCGAGGTGCCGACATCGTCGAGCACGCCGTGGTCCTGACTGTCGTCGGGAGACGGCTTGCGGTCTTCTGCCAAGGGAAACTCCTGAGTGCCGAGGCGGGACTCCCGCCATCGCAAGGTTACTCGGCCGGTGTGATCACGGCCAAAAGGTCACCGGCATCGACCTGCTGCGTCGCGCCGATCGCAACGCGCTCGATCGTGCCCGCGATGGGCGCGCCCACGGCCGCCTCCATCTTCATCGCCTCGATCGACGCGATGGCCTCGCCGGCCTCGACGACGTCGCCCGGTGAGACCTTGAGCGTGACGACGCCCGAGAACGGCGCCGCGGCGTGCCCGGAGTTCGCGCGGTCGGCCTTCTCGGCCTCGTGCACGTCGACGTCGATCGAGCGGTCACGCGCCTCGACCGGACGCAGCTGACCGTTCAGCGTCGTCATCACCGACCGCATCCCCTTGTCGTCAGCGTCGCCGATCGACTCGAGGCGCAGGTAGAGGTCCACACCCTTCTCCAGCTCGACGACGTGCTCACGCCCAGGCTCGAGACCGTAGAGGTAGTCGGCCGTCTCAAGAACGGAGATGTCGCCGAACTCGTGCTGGATCTCCTCGAACGCGGCCGTCGGCTGCGGGAACAGCAGGTGGTTGAGGCGGGCGCGTCGCGTGGCCGAATCAGCCGCGAGCGCTTCCTCGTCCGCCTCCGTGATCGGCGTGACGCCGGTCTTCACGTCGCGGCCGGCGAGCACCTTCGACCGGAACGGCTCGGGCCATCCGCCGGGGAGTTCGCCGAGCTCGCCCGCCATGAATGCGACGACCGAGTCCGGCACGTCGTACTTCTCGGGGTTCTGCTCGAAGTCGCTCGGATCGGCCTTGACCGCGGCGAGGTGCAGGGCGAGGTCGCCGACGACCTTCGATGACGGCGTCACCTTGGGGATCCGCCCGAGCATGCGATCGGCCGCCGCGTACATGTCTTCGATGAGCTCGAAGTCGTCGGCGAGACCGAGCGCGATCGCCTGCTGACGCAGGTTCGAGAGCTGTCCACCCGGGATCTCGTGCGTGTAGACGCGTCCGGTCGGCCCCTGGAGTCCTGACTCGAACGGCGAGTAGACGTGCCGCACGGCCTCCCAGTACGGCTCGAGGTCCGCAACATTCTGCAGGTCGAGCCCCGTGTCGCGGGCCGTGTGCGCGAGCGACGCGACGAGGGCCGAAAGCGAGGGCTGACTGGTCGTGCCGGCCATCGTCGCGGCAGCGGCGTCAACAGCGTCTGCGCCCGCCGCGCTGGCGGCGAGCAGCGTGCCGAGCTGACCGCCGGCCGTGTCGTGCGTGTGGACGTGCACGGGAAGCGGGAATTCACGGCGCAGCGCCGTGACGAGCTTCGCCGCCGCGGCGGGCCGCAAGAGACCCGCCATGTCCTTGATCGCGAGGATATGCGCGCCAGCGTCGACCATGCGCTCCGCGAGTCGCAGGTAGTAGTCGAGCGTGTACAGCTTCTCTGCCGGATCCAGCAGATCGCCCGTGTAGCAGAGGGCGGTCTCGGCGACAGCGGTTCCCGTCGCCCGGACGGCGTCGATCGCCGGACGCATCTGGTCGACATCGTTCAGCGCGTCGAAGATGCGGAAGATGTCGATGCCGGTGTCGGCGGCTTCCTGCACGAAGGCATCGGTGACCTCGGTCGGGTACGGCGTGTAGCCGACCGTGTTGCGACCGCGCAGCAGCATCTGGATCGCGATGTTCGGCAGCGCCTCGCGGAGCTGCTCGAGTCTCGCCCACGGATCCTCGCCGAGGAACCGGAGAGCGACGTCGTAGGTCGCGCCACCCCACGCCTCGACGCTCAGCAGCTGCGACTCGAGGCGCGCGACGTGCGGGGCGACACCGAGGAGGTCTCGCGTGCGTACGCGGGTCGCGAGGAGCGACTGATGCGCGTCGCGGAAGGTCGTCTCCGTCACCGCGAGCGGCTTCTGCTCGCGCAGGGCCGCGACGAAGCCCTCAGGACCGAGCGCGAGGAGACGCTGTCGGGATCCGTCCGGCGCGGCCGCGGCGGTGTCGATCGTCGGCAGCTTCGTGCGCGGGTCCACGAGGTTCGGCCGTTCACCGTGCGGCCTGTTCACCGCCGTGTCGACCATCCAGCGCAGCAGCTTCGTGCCGCGATCCTTCGACGTACGCCCCTTCAGCAGCTCTGGCCGCTCGTCGATGAACGACGTCGACAGGTCGCCCGCGACGAACGCGGGATCGTCGAGGACAGCACGCAGGAACGGGATGTTCGTGGCGACGCCGCGGATCCGGAATTCAGCGAGTGCGCGACGCGACCGCGCCACGGCGGACGGGAAGTCGCGCCCGCGGACCGTGAGCTTCGCGAGCATCGAGTCGAAGTGCGGAGACACCTGCGATCCGGCGGCGGTCGTGCCGCCGTCGATACGGATCCCCGCCCCGCCCGGAGAGCGGTAGGTGGTGATCTTGCCGGTGTCGGGACGGAAGCCGCTGGCGGGATCCTCCGTGGTGATGCGCGTCTGCATCGCGGCGCCATGCATCACGATCTCGTCCTGAGTGAGGCCGAGCTCGACGAGAGTCTCCCCGAATGCAACGCGCATCTGCGCCTGCACGAGGTCGACGTCGGTGATCTCCTCGGTCACCGTGTGCTCGACCTGGATACGCGGGTTCATCTCGATGAAGACGACCTCGCCGGCACGAGGTCCATCCGTCTCGAGGAGGAACTCGACGGTTCCGGCATTGACGTATCCGATCGACTCCGCGAAGGCGACGGCGTGCCGATGGAGGTCAGCGGCGATCGCGGGGTCGAGATTCGGCGCGGGGGCGAGCTCCACGACCTTCTGGTGACGGCGCTGCACCGAGCAGTCGCGCTCGAAGAGGTGGACGGTGTTGCCCGAGCCATCGGCGAGCACCTGCACCTCGATGTGGCGAGGCCGCAAGACGGCCTGTTCCAGGAACATCCGCGCGTCTCCGAAGGCGCTGCCGGCCTCGCGCATCGCCTCGTCCAGCGCCGGAGCGAGCTCGTCCTTCGTCTCGACGCGGCGCATGCCGCGCCCACCGCCGCCCGCGACGGCCTTCGCGAACAGCGGGAAGCCGATGTCGTCCGACTGGGCGACGAGGGCGTCGACATCGTCGGTCGCCTCGGTCGAACGCAGAACGGGCACGCCGGCCGCAATCGCGTGCTCCTTCGCCGTGACCTTGTTGCCCGCCATCTCGAGCACGTGCGCGGGCGGCCCGATGAACGTGATCCCGTTCTCCGCCGCCTTCGCCGCGAGATCCGGGTTCTCCGAGAGGAACCCGTAGCCCGGGTAGATCGCGTCGGCGCCGGACTGAACCGCGACACGCACGATCTCGTCGACATCGAGATACGCACGCACGGGGTGCCCCTCGGTGCCGATCTGGTAGGCCTCGTCTGCCTTCAAACGGTGCAGGGAGTTGCGGTCTTCCAGGGGGAAGACGGCGACGGTGCGGGCTCCCAGCTCGTAAGCGGCGCGAAACGCTCGGATCGCGATCTCTCCGCGATTGGCGACGAGGACCTTCGAGAACATGTGCCTCCCTTGGGGCAGATTTTCCACCGACAGATCGGCCGGGTGGGCCAGCTCACAGCTTAGATAACGGTAGCGTAGGCGTGTGCACGTACTCAGCGTCAGTTCCCTCAAGGGCGGCGTCGGCAAGACGACGGTGACCCTGGGCCTCGCCTCTGCCGCTTTCGCGCGAGGCATCCGCACCCTCGTCGTCGACCTCGATCCGCAGTCCGATGTGTCGACAGGGCTCGATGTGCAGACGGCCGGACGGCTGAATGTCGCGGACGTCTTGGAGAATCCGAAGGAGAAGACGGTTCGCCAGGCGATCGCGTCGAGCGGCTGGACGAAGGTCCACCCCGGCAAGATCGACATCATGCTCGGCAGCCCGTCGGCGATCAACTACGACGGACCGCACCCCTCCGTGCGTGACGTGTGGAAGATGGAGGAGGCACTCGCGATCATCGAGGACGAGTACGACCTCGTGCTCATCGACTGTGCGCCCTCGTTGAATGCCCTCACCCGCACGGCCTGGGCGGCAAGCGACCGCGTCAGCGTCGTGACCGAGCCCGGCCTGTTCTCGGTGGCCGCCGCCGACCGCGCGCTCCGCGCGATCGAGGAGATCCGTCGCGGGCTCTCCTCACGCCTGCAGCCGCTCGGCATCATCGTGAACCGCGTGCGCCCGCAGTCCGTCGAGCACCAGTTCCGCATTAAGGAGCTGCGCGACATGTTCGGTCCGCTCGTACTCGAGCCGCAGCTGCCCGAGCGCACCTCGCTGCAGCAAGCGCAGGGCGCGGCGAAGCCGTTGCACGTCTGGCCCGGCGAATCGGCACAGGAGCTCGCCGCCGACTTCGACCAGCTGCTCGACCGGATCGTCGAGGCCGGCCACATCCCGGTTCCGGACGAGGGACCCCAGGCGCACTGAGCGCGCCTCAGCGCCGCCGCACGAGCGCGCGCACGGTGACCAGCAGACCGACGGCCGTCCACAGCGCGAGCGTGACGAGATCCCATCCGCTGAAGGCGTAGTCGTCGGACGCGACCCCGGCGCGCATGAGGTCACCCGCCGCTTGAATCGGGAGCACATCGTGCAGCGCCTGGAACCAGGCGGGCAGCTGGCTCGCGGGGAACGTGATCGGCGAGAACAGCATCACGAAGAAGACCAGCACCTGCGTGACCAGCTGCGCCAGCGTCGGCGGCAGGCCCACCGCGATCGCGTATCCCACGGCCGTCGCCATCGTCGTCACGAGCAGCGACGCCACGACGAGCAGGATCACGTCGAACGCGAACGCGACGTCATATCGCAGCCACGCGACGAACAGTCCGACGGCGACGCCGGGGAGCGCGATGAGTGCCCAGACAGCGAGGTCGACGATGAGCAGCAGGGGCCGCGCGACCGGCAGCGCCCGCTGATAGTCGAATGCGCCGCTCATTCGCGCGCGGGACACGCCCTGGGGAACGATCACCAGGCCGATGACGAGCAGCAGCACGGTGGGCACGCCGGATGAGAGAAACAGCGCGGTATCCGACGTGATGTCCGGAATCAGGAAGCCGAAGCCGATGACGAGCCCTGCGGCGAGCACCGCCTGGATCACGACGATGAGCGGCAGCATCGCGCCAATGGACGCCAGTGACCATCGCATCATCGCGAGGAAGCTTGTCCAGATCGTGACGCGTGCCGGCGCGATCGATGCCGTCCGGACCAGAGCCGACTCAGGCATGAGCAACCTCCCCTGCCACCCGGTCGGTATCGCCGTCGGCGTGCGCGGTGAGCGCCAGATAGGCGTCTTCGAGTGTCGCCGGGGCGAGCGAGAACCCTTCGATGCGGTCGGCGTCGCGTTGCGCGGTCGCCCATCGCACGGCGGTCGCCGCGTCGTGGGCCGCGACGGTCAGCAGCGTGCGCCGTCCGGCGCGCACGCGGCGCCGCACCGGCAGCCGCTCGTCGTCTTCCGACGGATCCGCACCCGCGGTCGGCAGTTGCAGCTCGAGTCGCAGGTCGCTGTCCTGCGTCCCGCGCAGGCGCGCCGGGGATCCGGAAGCAAGCAGGCGCCCGCTATCGAGGATCGCGAGCTCATCGACGATCCGCTCGGCCTCGGCGACGTTGTGGGTGACGAGCAGCACGCCGCATCCGAGATCGCCGCGGCGCCTCACGGCCTCCCACAGCAGCCGGCGTCGGGAGGCGTCGATGTCGTTTGTCGGCTCATCCAGGATGAGGAGGGGCGGTGGCGCGGCGACGGCCATGGCGAACCCCGTCAATCGCCGGATCCCTCCGGAGAGCCCGCCCCCTTCCGGCAACGCGCGGCGGTCGAGCCACGGCCCGATGTCGAGCTCGTCGGCGAGATCGGAGGCAGCGACGCGCGCGTCGCGCGCCGAGAGTCCGCGGAGGCGTGCGGCGATCTCGATGGCCGCCCGGGGCGTGAGGCCGTCGATCGGCGTCTGTGCCTGCGGCTGGAGTGCCACGTGTCGTCGCGCGGCGGACGGGTTCCGTACCGCGTCGGCACTGCCCACGCGGATCTCCCCCGCCTCCGGCTTCAGCAGTCCGACGACCTGGGAAACGAGGGTGGTCTTCCCGGCGCCGTTGTGCCCGAGCAACCCGACCACCTCACCGCGGCCGACCCGAAGCGAAATGTCGTCGTTGGCGACGACGCGCCCGTATCGGCATGTCAGGCCCGTGATGCGAAGGACGTCACTGCTCATGCTTCTCCCCTCAGATACCACCAGTATGTGGATACCGACAGTATTCGAATACCCTGGGTACGTCAAGTGCGCGGCGCACTTATGATCGAGGGGTGGCTCAGCTTCCCCATCCCCTCTCCCGCCGCGACCGTCAGCAGCAGACGCGCGAAGCGCTGGTCTTCGCGGCCCGGCGGGTGTTCGCGGAGGACGGGTATCACGCGGCGAGCCTCGAGCGGATCGCGCGCGAAGCGGGTTTCACGAAGGGCGCGATCTACTCCAACTTCGACGGCAAACCCGCGCTGTTCCTCGCGGTCATGGATCAGAATCTGCAGCTCGCGGACCTCGATATCCGCGACCCGTTCGACGAGACGAAGGCCCCCATGTCGACCGGCCGCGACCTCGCCGAGCGCGAGGGATACCCGGCGGCCGCAACGCAGGGGTTCGCCCTCGCCACACTCGAATTCATCAGCGCGGCAGCCCGCGACGAGACGCTCGCGCCGCAGCTGCACCGGCGCCTCGAAGAGCTGCTCGACCGCTACACGGAGATCGCAAAGCGCGTGGGCCCCGTCGACGAAACACTTCCGGCCGCTGACATCGGGAAGCTCCTGGCTGCGCTGGACCAGGGCCTGGGCCTGATCCTGCTGTCGGGAGACGTTCCGCTCGACACCACGCTCTTCAACGCGGGCATGCGACGGCTCATCGACCCCGCGCGGACGGCCGCGGACAGCGCGTCCGGCGCCTGAAGCGCGTCAGGCGGTCTTCTTGGCGCGACGAGCGGCGAGCTCGTCGACTGGATCCGGCTCGGCCGGGTCGAACTCGACGAGCGTCGTCTCGACCTCGCGCAGCACCTTGCCGACGGCGATGCCGAAGACGCCCTGCCCACGGCTGACGAGGTCGATCACCTCATCGTTCGACGTGCACAGGTACACCGACGCGCCGTCGCTCATCAGGGTCGTGCTCGCGAGATCGCGGATCCCCGAGGCACGGAGCTGCTCGACGGCCACGCGGATCTGCTGAAGCGAGATCCCGGTGTCGAGGAGTCGTTTGACGAGCTTGAGCACGAGGATGTCGCGGAAGCCGTACAGGCGCTGCGTGCCGGACCCCTGCGCATTGCGAATCGTCGGCACGACGAGGTCGGTGCGCGCCCAGTAGTCGAGCTGACGGTAGGTGATGCCGGCCGCCTTCGCGGCGACGGCGCCGCGATAGCCCGCATCGGGATCCAGCTGCGGCAGACCGTCGGTGAAGAGAAGGTCGACGGCGAATCCGCTGTCGTGGGGATGTCCCGCGCTCATCTTCGTCCTCTCGGTCCAAGGGGTTGCCCCCACAGTACGGGTGCGACCCCGCGCCTTCAACGACATTCGCCTTCCGGGTGACGGCGTGTCGATCAAGACGTTATGAATCGTGATCAGTCGGGCAGCATCTTCGTCAGTGCCTGCTGCACGAAAATGCCGCGCACCTCTTCGAGACGGTCCGCGAGTCTCGGTCCGATCTCGTGCGCACGTGCCCGCGATCGCGCGTCGCCGCGCCGCAGCACGTGTGCGAGCGACGTCTCGATGAGCGTGACCTCTCGTTCGGCGCCCTGCTTGAGGGAGCGAACGTGACGCGGGTCGATGCCGTGCCGCTCGAGCGCGACCAGTGCACGCAGCAACGCCACGTGCTGGCTGTCGTACGTCTCCGCGGGCGCGATGAGTCCGAGGCTGAAAGCATCGTTCAACAGCTGAGCGGGCGCCTCGGCCGCGGCAAGCAGATCGGCGCGGGAGTAGGCACGACCCGTCGGATGAATCGACTGCGGGGCCTGCGGCAGCTCGGGCTCGCGGCCGGCATCGACGTCATCGAGGTACTCACGAATGACGCTCAGCGGCAGGTAGTGGTCGCGCTGCAGGGTGAGTGCGAGGCGCAGTCGCTCGACGTCCGTGGACGCGAACTTGCGGTAACCCGACGCCGTGCGCTCGGGGGTGACGATTCCCTGCACTTCGAGGAATCGCAGCTTGCTCGAGGTCAGCGCGGGGAACTCCGCCGACAGCTTCGACAGCACCTGCCCGATCGAGAGCAGTGCGGCCGACTTCTGCGCAGCGGATCCGCGTCGTGCGGCCGCCGCGGCCATCAGGATCCCGCCGCCGGGAGGTCGCGAGGCGAACTGAAGAAGTTCAGTCGGAACTTCCCGACGCGCACCTCGTCACCGTTGTGCAGCTGCGCCCTGTCGACGCGTTCGCCGTCGACGTAGGTGCCGTTGAGCGAGCGCTGGTCGACGAGATCGAATGAGGCGCGGGAGCGCGTGATCTCGGCATGGCGGCGCGACACGGTCACGTCGTCGAGGAAGATGTCTGCGTTGGGGTGACGCCCGACTGTCGTCGCGTCGCGGTCGAGCAGGTAGCGCGCGCCCGCAGCGGGGCCAGACCGCACGAGGAGGAGCGCGGCGCCCGACGGAAGGGCCGCGATCGCGTCGAGCTCGGCCTGCGACAGGTCGCCGCGGAACGGGATGAAGGAGAGATCCGAGTCGTGGCCGAACGTCTGCGTATGGTCGCCGGAGCCGTCGTATCCGCCCACGTTATGAATGTGCCTCGTCGCCGGTGACATCGGCTCGTGTTGCTGATCTGACACGCGGGCTCCTTCCGTTGTCAGAAGCCTATCGGATCCGACCGAGCACACGCCGGGGAGATTTCTTGACCGAACCGATATTCTCGGCGAGCGTTCCGGTCCGACTCCTATGGTGGCGGACATGATGAGTTCCCCCGCTCCCGCCTCACGCCGCTCGGCACTCCTGCGCGCCCTGATCGCACTCGGCGCAGCCGTGCTCGCCGCGTCGTTCCTCACGCCGACCGCAGCGTTCGGCCACTCTTCCGTCGTCGGCTCGTCGCCGGAGGGCGCGACAGGAGAGCCCGGCACCGTCGAGGTTCTTCCCGGGAACGTGTCCGTCACGTTCTCCGACGACCTGACCGAGCCGCTGCCGGCCGACCAGCAGCAGGGCGCGGAGTCGAACACCCAGGTCCGCGTGTTCGACGACAGCTGCGCTGCGGTCGCCGAGCTCGGCGCTGACGAACTCGCCGGACTCGCCGAGGGTGCGGTCGACTGTCGCAACTATGCCACGGGCGACGCGGTCGTCGAGGGCCCGACGCTCTCGCAGGAGCTCGACGTCGCCGACGCGCCCGCCGCCACCTACACCGTCGTCTGGCAGGCGATCTACAGCGATGGCCACCCGGGCAGCGGGTCGTTCACCTTCGTCACGGAGAGCGCCGTGGACGCACAGGAGGCGGACACCGCCGAGCCGAACGCGGAGGACTCGCCTGCACCGACGGCGGAGGCAAGCGACGCACCGTCGACCGAGACGACGACAGGTGCCGACGCGCCCGAGGATGCGGACGAGCAAGGCGCGCTGGCCGGGCCGATCATCGTGGCGATCGTCGGCGGCGTAATCGTGCTCGCGCTGATCGTGTTCATCGTCGTCATGATGGCCCGTTCCCGGCGGTCGTGACCGCGGCGACACCCGCACGCCCGAAGCGATTAGGCTGAGAACATGGCTCACCACGACGTCGTCATCCTCGGCGCTGGCCCCGGCGGTTATGTCGCGGCCGTACGCGCCTCCCAACTCGGCCTGAACGCCGCGATCATCGAGGAGAAGTACTGGGGAGGTGTGTGCCTCAACGTGGGGTGCATCCCCTCGAAATCGCTCCTCAAGAACGCGGAACTCGCGCACACGTTCACCCACAAGGCCGACTTCTTCGGCATCTCCGGCGATGTGTCGTTCGACTTCGGCGCGGCGCACGACCGCAGCCGCAAGGTCGCGCAGACGCACGTCAAGGGGATCCACTTCCTCATGAAGAAGAACAAGGTGACGGAGTACGAAGGTCGCGGCACCTTCGTCGACGCGAAGACGATCGACGTCGCACTCTCGGACGGGGCGACCGAGCGCGTGACCGCCGACAACGTCATCATCGCGACGGGGTCGACCGTGCGCTCACTGCCCGGCATCTCCCTCACCGAGAACATCGTGTCGTACGAGGAGCAGATTCTCTCGCGCGAGCTGCCGAACTCGATCGTCATCGTCGGCGCCGGCGCGATCGGCATGGAGTTCGCGTACATCCTGTCGAACTACGGCGTGAAGGTCACGATCATCGAGTTCCTCGATCGCGCCCTGCCGAACGAGGATCCGGACGTGTCGAAGGAGATCGCGAAGCAGTACAAGAAGTACGGCATCGACATCCTCACCTCGACGTCCGTCACGGGCGCCGAGGACAACGGATCCAGCGTGCACGTCACCTACAAGAAGAACGACGGCACCGAGGGCGAGATCGATGTGGACAAGGTCCTCATGTCGGTCGGGTTCGCTCCGCGCACCGAGGGCTACGGCCTCGAGAACACCGGCGTGAAGCTCACCGAGCGCGGCGCTATCGACATCGATGACCACATGCGCACGAACGTCGACGGCGTCTACGCGATCGGCGACGTGACCGCGAAGCTGCAGCTCGCGCACGTGGCGGAGGCCCAGGCTGTCGTCGCAGCCGAGACGATGGGCGGCGCCGAGACGCAGACGCTCGGCGACTACCGCATGATGCCGCGCGCGACGTTCTGCTCGCCGCAGGTCGCGAGCTTCGGCCTCACCGAGGAGCAGGCGAAGGAGGCCGGCCACGACGTCAAGGTCGTGAAGTTCCCGTTCAGCGCGAACGGCAAGGCGAACGGCCTCGGCGACGCCGTCGGCTTCGTCAAGCTCATCGCCGACACGGAGCACCTCGAGCTGCTCGGCGGTCACCTGATCGGGCCCGATGTGTCGGAGCTTCTGCCCGAACTCACGCTGGCGCAGAAGTGGGACCTCACCGCGCTCGAAGCGGCGCGCAACGTGCACACGCACCCGACACTCTCCGAGGCGCTGCAGGAAGGCTTCCACGGCCTGGCCGGCCACATGATCAACATGTGATCCACGCGCTTCGAAATGATGAGGCCCGGACCGTACAGTCCGGGCCTCATCATTTTCGCCGACGCTACTGGCCGAGCGCGCGAGCGAGCTTCGAGGCCGACGACGCGGGGCGTGCCCCGCTGGCGAGCGCAACGCGCTCGACCTCGGCGAAGAAGCCCTCGATGTCATCAGGCACGGCCGGGCCGAGCTCGATCTCCCATTCGCACCATTCTCGGTCGATACCCTCGCGCAGATCGCTCGCCTGCACGCGGTCGTCGACGAACTCGGCGACCACGCGCCCATCCGCGTCGAGCAATTCGTACACGGTGCGGTCGTTGACGATGCGCGCGAGCGGTTCGAGCGGATCCGTCGTCCACTCCGCGATCTCTTCGCGCAGCCCGTCCGGCACGTCGTCGGTGAGCGGCCAGGCGAGTTCTACCCGGCCGCCGTGAATGAGCGGGCCCTTGACGTGCCAGCCTTCGTCCGGCCCGCCCGTGCGACGCCGCACGGCGACCCCCTCCTGCGCGAGCGCCACATCGGCGGTGTCGAGATAGGCCGCATCGAGATGTCGGTCCTCTCCCGCCGAGACGCGCGCGATGGCACTGAGCTGCGTCCAGTCGGGCACGGGGGTCCCCTCGTGCACGTCGAACTTCTTCTCGATCTCCACGGAGCGTTCGGGACTCATACCCTGAGGGTACGCCCCCACCCGGGCGCGAGTGCGGTCAGCGGCCGATGGCGTGCTCATCCTGCGTATGTTTGCCTCGGCGTCGCGCGACTTTCTCCCGTTCGCGACGTTCGTCCTCGCGAGCGGCGCGCAGCGCGTCGCTGGCGACGCGAATGTCGCGCTCAGCGGTGCGCACCATGCGCTGTTTGAAGGTCTCGGCACCGAACCGTTCACCGACGCGATCGTTCTCTTCCTCGACGGAGACGACGATGTACGCACAGGCGATCAGCACCACCTGTGCCGAGAAATTGAACCACAGCAGCAGGGCGATGAGTGATGCGAAAGACCCGAGTAGGGGGTTGTTGTCGGCGCCGCCGACGAACAGCCCCGACGCCTGTTGCAGGATCACGAGCCCGGCAGCGCCGATGAGTGCACCGGGGATCATCGTGCGCAGGCGGGCCTTCACCCCGGACTGCAGCCAGAACAGCCACGCGATGACGACGGCGTCGAGTGTGAACGTCACCAGCACGGTGCCGGCGCGCGTGAGCAGTTCCGCGCCGCCGCCGCTCGTCAATCCCGCCCACGCGAGGATCGGGTCGATGAACGCCGACCCGAGGAACGACACCACGGCCGAGGCGATGAGAAGGACACCGACGGAGAGCGCGAAGAGCAGGTCGAAAGCGCGCATGATCAGCGCGTTGGAGTTCTCGTGACGGGTCCCCGCAACCATGCGGATCGAGACACGGAAGTTGCCGACGGCGCTCACCAGCGCCCACATGAGGGCGACGACGGCGATGATGCCGGCGACGAGGTTCTCGGATCCGAGTGTCGTGGCCTGGCTCACGTCGATGAGGCCGGTCCGGCCGTCGCCCGTACCGCCGTCGTCATCGGTCTTCAGCAGCCCGGGCACGACGCCGTTCACCGTCTCGATGAGGGTGTCCCACAGGTCGTCGCGCGTCGACAG
>DWXU01000042.1:0-23061 GCA_019119065.1 Candidatus Microbacterium pullistercoris
ACGCGCACGCGCCGACCGAAACAGCAGCGTCTGCAGATCGCCCTGCTCTGCGGCGTCGGCGTCCTCATCGTGGGCATCCTCCTTCTCCCGCTCGCCGGGATCGCTCTCACGCTCCCCTGAGCGCCACAGCGGCCCGCGCGTCGGCGCGGTGAGATCGAGTTATCCACGAAGTTATCCACAGGCCTGTCCCCAGGTGGGGAGAAACCACACCCGTGTTATTCACACCTGGGGAGACAGCTGTGGAGAATCACACCGATGTAATTTAGCCCGCGGTAGACGCGCAACGCCCCCGGTCGGACGAATCCGGCCGGGGGCGTTGCGCGTGTGAAAGGGGGCGCTACCGCCAGCGTGTCGCCATCAGCAGGCCCACGAAGGCCAGGCCACCGCCGATTGCGAGGTTCCATGCGCCGATGTCCGGGATGGGGAACTGACTGCCGGAGACGTAGAACACGAGCACCCAGACGAGCCCGAGCAGGAAGAAGGCCACCATCGTGGGCTTGAACCACACGGGGTTGGGCAGCGGCTCACCCGGGATGTGGGTGATGTCGTCGTCGTCCTCGCGGTTCTTTCGTGCCATGACGTCAGTCTAGGGGAGAACGAGCGCCGCCCTTTCCTGCAGCGGCCGGTAACCGGGTTCGTCGCCGTCGGGATCGACGAAGTCGCCGTCCCCCGAGCAGCGTGTGAGCGTGACGGTCTCATCGATCTGCACATCGCCCACGCCCGGATCCTGCTTCGTGACCAGGTCCGATTCCTCGCAGTTGTCGTCCTTCTCGATCTCCACGTCGAGCTGCAGATCCTCCTCGAGGATCCGCTTGGCGGCGTCGATCGTGAATCCCGTGAGGTCCTCGACTGTCACGCGGCCGGTCGCGACCGTGAGATCCACCGACGACCCCTGCAGCACCTCGTCGCCGGACTCGACATCGGATCCGTCGACCTGCGCGTTCAGCACGGTGCCGCGTTCCACGCCGGGCGTGTTCTGCGGGAAGACGCGCCCGAGCATGAGGCCCTCGACGCCGTCGATCGCCTCGCGCGCGGCATCCTCGCTGCCCCCCTCGAGCTCGGGGATCTCGGCCATCAACGGGCCGGCAGACACGACGATCTCGACGGTCGCGCCGGTGACGAGGGAGACGCCGGCCGCCGGATCCGTGCCGATGACGATGTCGGCGGCGACGGTGTCGCTCGGTTCGGAGGACAGGGTCACTTCGAGTCCGCGGCCCTCGAGCTCGGCCGTCGCGGCTTCGAGCGACCAGCCGGATACGTCGGCGACGTCGACCGTGTCGGCCGCGCGTAAGTCGAGCGGATCCGTGCGGACGACCCAGTAGCCGACGGCCACGATCAGCGCGATGACCAGGGCGATCGCGGCCCAGATCCATGCCACGGGCGGCCCGGACTGCGTGCGCGTTGTGCCCGTCTCGCTGGAGAGCTGGGTGAGCGTGTGCGCGACCTCGTTGCGGGCGCGCTGGCCCGCGCCGTACAGTTCCTCCGTCAGATGGGTGAGCTGGCGCTGCGAGGGAGCGCGGCCGTCGAGGGCGGCGTCCAGCGCCTCCCGGAAGGTGGCCGCATCGGGAAAGCGCTGCGCCGGATCCTTCGCGAGCGCGCGGAGCACGACGGGATCCAGCTGCGCGGGTACATCGTCGCCGACCTGGGTCGGGGGGATCGGCGCGTCGCGCACGTGCTGCGACGCGACCGCGACGGGCGAGTTACCCACGAAGGGCGGACGGCCGGCAAGGAGCTCGTATAAGACGACGCCGGTCGAATAGAGGTCGGCTCGCGCGTCGACCGGGGCACCCTGTGCCTGCTCCGGCGAGAAGTACGCCGCGGTGCCCAGGATCGTCGTCGTCTCGGCCACGGTCGCGGACGTGTCGCTCACCGCGCGCGCGATGCCGAAGTCCATCACCTTGATCTGGCCGTCGTCGTCGACCATGACGTTCGCCGGCTTGATGTCGCGGTGCACGACGCCCGCGCGGTGCGAGTACTCGAGCGCCTCGAGGATGCCGTCGATGTAGCCCGCGGCATCGTCCGCCGATACCGGCCCCGCCGCGATGACGTCCTTCAGGAGGCGTCCGCGGACGAGCTCCATGATGATGTACGGCGTGTGCGTCGTGCCGCCGGCGCCGTCATCGTCGAGATCCTCTCCGGCGTCGTAGACGCGCACGATCGACGGATGCGCCATCCGGCTCGCGGCCTGCGCCTCGAGGCGGAACCGCGTGCGGAAGGTGTTGTCCTGCGCCAGGTCGCTGCGCAGGATCTTGATCGCGATCGTGCGCCCGAGCGTGAGGTCATAACCACGGTAGACGCTCGCCATTCCGCCGCGTCCGATGAGCGCATCGACACGGTACCGACCCGAGAGGATGCGCTCGGCCTGCGTGGGCGTGCCGATCGCCTCAGTGGGGTCGTCTGTCACGTGGCGTCACCGTCGGAAGGCGGTCCGCTCGGATTGGGAGTGGGCGACTGGTCGGGGCCGTCGGGGGCGACGGTCTCGACCGGCTCCATCGACGCGGCATCGGAGGTACGCTGCGTGTCGCCGGACGCGCAGATGGCGCGGTACGAGGCACCGACGTACTGCGCGTCTTCCTTGATCGCGACCTGCGTCACATACCCGCCGGCACCGAAGGTGCGCTGTTCGGATCCGTCGTCGAAGATGCCGCCCTCGACGGTGACCTCGTAGCCCTGCAGGTCGCCCGTGCCGCTGGGGCAGGTGTAGGGCTCCCAGTTCAACTGCACGACGGCGCCGCGCTGGATCTCGGTCTCGCTGAACGACGGCGGGTTCTCCGGCGCGGGAATGTCGGGGAGCTCCGCGTAATAGGTTGCCGTGATCGTGTCGCCCTCCCTGACGAAGCCGCCGGGCGAGACCTCGTAGATCGTTCCGACCTCGTCCTCGGTGCTTGCGGCGTTTCCAGCGTCGCAGTTGAAGGTGATCTGCGCGTCCTGCTCGCTGATCACACGCTGGGCGTCGTCGCACGTGCGCCCTTCGAGGCCGAGCGCGAGCACATCGACCCGTTCCGGTTCGGGAGTCTCGGACTCCGTCGGCTGCGGTGTGGGCTCGACGGTCGGCGTCGGCGTCGGCGTCGCAGCAGCCCCACCTTCGTCATCGTCGAAGAACCCGCTCGTCAGGCCCCAGACGGCGCCGGCGATGACGACGACGAGCAGAACGATGAGGGCGATCAGCGGACCCGTCCACGGGCTGCGCTTCTTCTTCTTGGGCTTCTGGGCCGGCTGATTCGCGTCCATCGGCAGCGGCGAGGTCGCGGGCATCATCTGTGTGGCGGCCCCCGTGCCGGTGAGCAGCTGCGTCATCTCGTCGGATCCGCCCGCGCCGGCCGCGAGCATCGGCGCGGCGGCGATGGCGGCGTTCATGTCGCCTCGTCGCAGTGCGTTGCACGCGCGGGAGACGGCGGCCGCTGACGCCGGGCGATCGGCGGGCTTCTTCGCGATCATCGCCATCACGATGCGGCGCACGGGCGCCGGGATCGACTCCGGCAGCGGAGGAGGCGTGTCGTTGATCTGCGCCATCGCGATCGCGACCTGTGACTCGCCCGTGAAGGGACGCTTCCCGGCCAGGCACTCGTACGCGACGATGCCGAGCGAGTAGATGTCCGTCGCGGGACTCGCGGGGTGGCCGGACGCCTGCTCCGGCGACAGGTACTGCACGGTGCCCATGACCTGGCCCGTGGCCGTGAGAGGCACCTGGTCGGCGATGCGCGCGATGCCGAAGTCGGTGATCTTCACGCGGCCGTCGGGCGTGATCAGCAGGTTTCCGGGCTTGATGTCGCGGTGCACGAGACCCGCGGCGTGGGCGGCCTGCAGCGCGGAAGCCGTCTGCGAGACGTAGTCCAGCACCTTGTCCGAGGCGAGCGACGTGTCGCGCTCCAGCATCGTCGACAGCGCTTCACCGGGGACGAGCTCCATGACGAGGTACGCGGATCCGTTCTCCTCGCCGTAGTCGAAGACACTCGCGATGCCCTCGTGGTTGACGAGCGCCGCGTGGCGGGCCTCGGCGCGGAAGCGCTCCAGAAAGCCGGGATCCCCCATGTACTCGTCTTTGAGGATCTTGATCGCGACCGTGCGTCCGATGACGTGGTCGGTCGCCTCCCAGACTTCGCCCATGCCGCCGATGGCGATGCGGGAACTCAGCTCATAACGCCCGCCGAACGTCACACCCTGCGTTGGCCTCATTGTGCGAGCACCGCCTCCATGACCTTCTTCGCGATGGGAGCCGCGATCGTGTTTCCAAAACCTGACTGTCCCTGGCCGCCGCCGTCTTCCACCACGACCGCAACCGCTACTTCGGGATCCTCCGCCGGAGCGAAGCCGGTGAACCACAGCGTATGCGGTGCATCGTCGTTCTCCGCCGTGCCCGTCTTCCCGGCCACGTCAACGCCCTCTATTCTTGCATTGGAAGCGGCCCCGGTTGTCACGCTTGACACCATCATCTCGGTAACGGATTCTGCGACGTCTTCGTCCAGCGCCCGTCCGATCTCGGATGCCGTGTACTGCTGCTGCACCGAGAGGTCTTCGCCGACGACCTGGTCGACCATCCACGGCGACATCAGCGTGCCGCCGTTCGCGATCGCCGCGGTCCACATCGCGGCCTGGAGCGGAGTGGACAGGACCCGGTTCTGGCCGTAGCCGGACTGCGCCGTCTGGGCAGCGCCGGACGGGTCGTAGACCGATGGCACCGACGTGAGCGGCACCTCGAACTCGCTGCCGAAGCCGAAGCGCTCGGCCTGCTCCCGGATCGCCTCGGCGCCGAGCTCGTCCGCCAGCTGTGCCATCGGGATGTTGCAGCTGTACTCGATCGTCTCGGCGAGCGTGACCTCGTCGGAGCCGAGGCCGCCGCAGGTCCCGCGGGTCGCGTTGTAGATCGTGGTGCCGGATCCCGGGAGCGTGTACTCGGCGGGGTTGTCGAACGTGCTGTCCGGTGTGAAGTCGCCCGATTCCAGCGCAGCTGCGGCAACGACGATCTTGAAGATGGATCCGGGCTGGTACGTCTGGCGCAGGGCCTTGTTCACCAGAGGGTGAAGCTCGTCCCCCTCGAGCTGGTCGTACGCTGCCTGCGCCTGTTCCGAGTCGTGTACGGCGATGGCGTTCGCGTCGAAGCCCGGCGTGGACACGAGCGCGAGGAGGCGCCCGGTGTCCGGTTCGACGGCGACGACGGCCCCCGAGAAGCCCGCCCCGACCATGGCGTCGTACGCGGCGCGCTGGACGGCGGGGTCGAGCGTCAGCTCGACGGAGGAGCCGCGCGGCTCCTGCCCCGTGACGACCTGGTTCAGGCGCGAGAGGAAGCCCGAGTCGGCGAAACCGCTCAGTTCTTGATTCATGACGAGCTCGAGCCCCGTTGCCGAGCCGAGCGCGGGATTGAAGTACCCCGTGACGCCCGCCCACATCAGCGGATCCGTGTACACGCGCTGATAGGCGTAACGGTCGTTCGTCGACTGGGAGCGCGCGATCTGCTCGCCACCGGCGATGATCGTGCCGCGCCTCACCTCGTACGAGTCGTACAGCGTGCGACGGTTGTTCTCGTTAGCCGCCAGCTCGCTGGCGGAGAACACCTGGATCACGCTCGTCGACGCGAACAGCGCCACGAACATGAAGGCGACGATGATGCTCAGCCGCCGGATCTCCTTGGTCATCCGATCACCGCCCGGGGCTGTCGGCGCACCGCGTCACTGACACGTAACAGGATCGCCACGATGAGCCAGTTCGCGAGCAGCGAGCTGCCGCCCGCCGCGAGGAACGGCGTCGTCAGACCGGTCAACGGAATGACGCGGGTGACGCCACCCACCATGATGAAGACCTGAAGCGCGATCGTGAACGCCAGGCCCACCGACAGCAGCTTTCCGAAATCATCCTGGCCGGCGACGCCCACGTGCGCGCCACGGCTGACGAAGACGAGATACAGCGCGAGGATCGCGAACAGACCGATGAGGCCGAGCTCCTCGCCGAGGCTCGGGATGATGTAGTCGCTGTTGGCGACCGGCGTGAGGTGCGGCCGGCCCTGGCCCAGCCCGGTGCCGGACATGCCGCCGTGCGCGAGCCCGAAGATGCCGTTCACGAGCTGGAAGCTCGAGTTGACGTCGGCGTTGTAGAGATCCTGGTCGAACGCGTTGAGCCACTGGTCGAAGCGTCCGTGCACGTAGGGCATCACGGCGCTCGCGACGGCGGCGCCTGCTCCGGCGAGGAGCACACCGATAAGCACCCAGCCCGTCTTGCCCGTGGCGACGTACAGCATCGCGACGAACATGCCGAAGATCAGGATCCCCGTGCCGAGGTCGCGCTGCGCGACGATGATGCCCATCGAGATGAGCCAGATGACGAGCAGCGGACCGAACTCCCGCGCGCGCGGGAAGGTGAAGCCGAGCACGCGCCGACCCGTCGATGCGAGCGACTCGCGCGTGCGCACCAGGTAGCCGGCGAAGAAGATCGCGAGGCAGATCTTCGCGATCTCGCCCGGTTGGAAGTTGTATCCGGCGATGCGGATCCACACCACGGCGTTACCGCCGCCGTTGAGGAACGGCACGAACGGCAGGATGAGCAGCACGACGCCCGTCAAGCCGAAGATGTAGGTGTATCGGAACAGCACGCGATAGTTCGTGAGCAGCCAGACGAGCACGCCGCAGAGTCCGAGCGAGAGCATCGCGTAGAGGAGCTGGTGCGCGCCGGCGTTCGACTGCTCGGCGATGTCGTTCGCCTCGTAGGCCAGATCGATGCGGTAGATCATGGCCGTGCCGAGCCCCGTCAGCAACAGCGCGACGGGAAGGAGGAACGGATCGGCCTGGGACGCCCGGATGCGCAGCACGATGTGCAGCGCCACCGCGAGGGCACACAGGGTTACCGCGATCGCCAGGATCCCGAGGTCAAGGGTCCCGAGGGCCCCGAGCTGCACGAGCGTGAAGGCGCCTACCGTGAGAGCGACCGCGAAGATGAGAAGGATCAGCTCGCGGTTGCGCAGGCGCTGCGCGCGGCGGATCCGTCGCAGATCGCGCTTGACCCGGCGGTCGGCCGTGTCGGTTGCGGTCTCGGTCATTCGTCACCTCCCGTGTCGATCGCGCGCGAACGCAGGTTCTCGACGATCTGCTGGGCGTGCTCGAGCGATTCCGCCGGGATCGTCTCCTCGGCGCGGAACTGCCACGCCGAGGGCAGGTCGATGAGCATGATGTCGGTGTCCGCGTAGGGCGTCGACAGGGAGATCGGACCGATCTGCTGCTGGATGCCCTGATAGATGACGACGCTGTCCTGATCGACGCCGACGAAGTACCGCGTCTGGGTCCAGGTGTAGAACGACACGGCGGCGAAGACGAGCGCGCCGATGAGGAGGACGAACGCGGTCGCTCCGACGATGCGGCGCCGTCGCGACCGGCGCCGGTCCTCGGCGATGAGCTCTTCGAGGTAGTCGGTGTCGGGTTCGAAGTGGCTGGGTTCGTTCGCGGCGGCCCGCTGCGGGTGCAGCCAGCCGGTCGGCAGCAGCGAGCGCGACGCGGGCACGTCGACGCCGTCCGGGTTCGACGCGGATCCGACGATCGTGGGCGTTCCCGTGTGGAGCGGATGGTGGCCGCCCACGTCGACGATGACGACGGTGACGTTGTCGGGCGCGCCGCCGTCGAGCGCCTGCCGCAACAGGGTGTCGGCGGTGCGTCCGGGGGGCATCTCCTGCCGGAGCGCCTTCGCGATATGCGAATCGTCCACGACCCCGGATAGTCCGTCGGAGCAGAGCAGCCAGCGGTCGCCGGGGCGCGTCGGCATGATGAACGTGTCGACCTCGGGGTCGACGTCCATATCGCCGAGGACGCGCATCAGTACGGAGCGTCGCGGGTGGTACCGGGCCTCTTCCGGCGTGATCCGGCCGGTCTCGACGAGGCGCTGCACGAAGGTGTGGTCGGCTGTGATCTGCGTCAGCGCGTCATCGCGGAACAGGTAGATCCGCGAGTCGCCGATGTGTCCGATGACCGCGTACTCGTCGACCATCGCGACCGCGCTGACGGTGGTACCGAGCCCGGCGAGCTGGGGTCGGCGGCCCGCGATCTCGACGAGGTCGCTCGCCGTCGCGGCGATCGTCGTGCGCAGGAGTTCCTCGGCCTCTGTCGGGTTCTCGAACGGCCGATCGAGCGGCTGCAGTCGGTCGATCGCGACCGCGGAGGCGACATCGCCGCCCGCGTGACCGCCCATGCCGTCGGCGACGACGAACAGGTTCGAGCCGCAGTAACCCGAATCCTGGTTGTTCGACCGCACGCGCCCGGTGTGGCTGATCGCGGCGCTGGAGCCCTCGAAGACCATCGGTCGGTGGCTACTTCCGCAGCTCGAAGGTCGTGGCACCGACCTTGATCGGGGCGCCGGGGCGGACCGCGACCGGCGAGCCGGGTGTGACGCGCTCGCCGTCGTGGAACGTGCCGTTCGTGGAATCCAGGTCCTGGAGCATCCAGCGGCCGTCGTAGCGGATGAGGCGTGCGTGGTGGCTGGACGTGTAGTCGTCGCGGATCACGAGTCCGGATTCGCTCGAGCGCCCGATCGTGAGGGGATCCGTGCCGAGGGGGATCTCGAGTCCCGCGCGCGGCCCCGAGGTGATGACGACGCGGCCGATCTCGGATCCCGATGACGCGGATCCGCGCGGCATGTCGTGCGCCACCGTCTCGGCGTGGTTGTCGACCGGCGCGGCGGGTGCGGCCGCGGGCGGGCTGGGTGCGGAGGACTCCGGCAGTCGGCGCACGCGCCCGCCGAAGACGTCGGCGCGTAGCGCGAAGATGAGCACGAACACGAAGATCCACAGCAGCAGGAGGAATCCGTACTGCAGCACGAACAGCGTCAGCTCACTCATTCGCGCCCCGGGTGAAGGCGTCGATGATCTGCGTCGCGTCCTGGTGATCCGGGAGGCGTTGTGCCTTCGGCTGCGCCGTTGGGATCACCCGGAACACGATGTTCGTGCGCCCGATCGTGATCGTCTGACCGTCGGCCAGCGCCGCCTGCTTGACCTTCTGCCCGTCGAGACGCGAGCCGTTCGTGGATCCGAGGTCACGCACCATGCCGCGCTTGCCGTCCCACAGGATCTCGACGTGGCGGCGGCTCGTGCCGGAGTCGGACACGGTGACGTCGGCATCGGATCCGCGGCCGAGAACCGTTCGCGCGCGGGTCACGCGGTGGCGCACGCCGTCGACATCGAGCACGGCCTGCCAGGTGACGTCGCCCTCCACCGACGAGCTCGTCACGTCGATCGTGCCCGTGGCGACGTCGTCTGAGGCGCCGATCGAGATGGTCAGCGGGCCCGAGAAGCTGTATCCCTGCGCCGTAGCGTGCTTCGCCGCGATCTCGCGGAGCTCGTCGTGCAGCGACTGCCCCAGTGACGCGAGGCGCTCGGAGTCGACACGGCTGAGCAACACCTCGTAGCTGTTGGGCGCCAGGATCCGCTCGCGGCTGACGACGGCTGCCGTCGTGTCCATCTCGCGCCGGAGGGCAGATGCGATCTCGACGGGCTGGACGCCGCTGCGGAAGGTCTTCGCGAACGCGCCGTTGACGGCACGCTCGAGCCCCTTCTCGAAGCTGTCAAGCAATCCCACGGTGCTCCTCGGTATCGGTTCGATGAATAGCGTCATGCTACTGGCCGCTGCTGGTAAGGCGAATCTAACCGTGGGTGGACTTTCAGGTACTTCTGAAGGATGACGCGATTTAGACGGCACCCGAGCACCGTGTTATTCTCGGGAGGTTGAGTTCGCGTCGAAGCGAACACGCGCAAGTGGCGGAATCGGTAGACGCGCTGGCTTCAGGTGCCAGTGTCCTTACGGACGTGGGGGTTCAAGTCCCCCCTTGCGCACCATTTGTCCTCGGGCACCCGCTCGGCGCGCGGGTGTCAGAACCCGCCGCGCCAGTCGCGGATGATCTCCACGGCCTCGTCCAGATGCGATTCGAGCACGAAGTGCCCGGCATCGAGCAGCTCGATGCGCGCGTGCGGCGCGTGCCGCTGGAAGGCTCGCGCGCCATCGGGCCCGAAGATCTCGTCGTTCGCGCCCCAGAGCGCGAGCACGGGGATCCGTGACTGCGCGATCCAGTCCTGCAGTTTCGGATACAGCGCGCGATTGCTCACGTAGTCCGTGAAGAGCGCCAGCTGAGCGAGATCGACGCCGGGTCGCGACATCTGCGCGATGTCGTGCTCCCATGCGTCGGGATCGATCGTCGTCACGTCGGGAACGCCGTGCGTGTACTGCCACTCGATCGCCTCGCGGGAGAGGGCGAAGCGCAGGGCGCTCTCCGTCTCGGTCGTCGGGGCCGCGGTGTGCTCCCAGATCGGGGCCCAGAACTCCGGTACGAATCCCGCGTCGTACGCATTCCCGTTCTGCGAGATGATGCCGTCGATCGCCGACGGATCCCACAGCGCGAGGCGCCACGCGATGGGGGCCCCGTAATCCTGGACGTACACGGTGTAACGCGTCACGCCCACGGTGTCGAGGAACGCGCGCGTGATCGTCGCGAGGTTGTCGAACGTGTAGGAGAACTCGTCGACGGAGGGAGCCGACGATCGCCCGAAGCCGATGTGATCCGGGGCGATCACGTGATACCTGTCGGCGAGAGCCGGGATCAGGTGACGGAACATGTGCGAGCTGGTCGGATACCCGTGCAGCAGCAGGAGCACGGGGGCGCCCTGGGGCCCGGCCTCCCGATAGAAGACCTCGAGACCGTCGACGGAAACGGTGCGGTGGTGAACACCTGACATGATTAACCCCTTAAAGTAAGGTAACTGGTTAGTCAGTAACGTAGCAGGGTCGCACCGGGCGGGCAACGTCGGGTGCTCGAGAACGAATGCGGAGGGTGCTCGTGCTGGAAGACGAGGAGCTGCTGTTGGCCGTGCTCAACAGCAGCCCCGCGGACGGCGACCGCCGCCGCGAAGAGCTGGCGGGGGATGCCGGCGCGCGTCTCGCGCAACGGTTCGGCGGCACCGGATCCGCTGCCGAGATCGCCCGCCTTCGCCGCGTCCGCAACGCACTTCAGCGAGTGGTCGGCGGTGACGTTCGCGCGGTGGGGGAGCTGGCCGCGCTCGCCGAGGGGGTCGCGCTCGCGCCGGAGGTCGAGGCCTCGGGTCTGCGCTGGCGACTCACGGCTCCCGCCGACGAGCACCTCGCGGCACGCGTGCTCGTCGCCTGGTCCGAGGTTCAGCGTGCGCTGCCGAACCGTTTGCGGGCCTGTGCCAACGCCGAATGCAACCTCTTCCTCATCGACCACAGTCGGCCGGGGACGGCCAAGTGGTGCTCGATGGCAACCTGCGGCAACCGCATGAAGGCCCGCGCGCATGCGCAGCGCGCCCGGCGTGGGTGACGGCTTCGATTTGGGCTTGACAAACAGCATGTAGTGAGTGTTCACTATCTATATGGCCACCGACCAGCCTCGCCGCCGCGTGCCGATTGAGGAGCGCCGTGAGCAGATCCTCGAGGCCGCGTTGCGCGAGTTCAGCCGTAAGGGGCTGCATGGGGGATCGACCGTCGCGATCGCGGCGGACGTCGGCGTGTCGCAGCCGAACATCTTCCGCATCTACCCGACGAAGAAGCAGGTCTTCGTCGCGGCCCTCGAGCGGGTCTTCGGCCGGGTCTCGCGGACCATGCTCGCCGCGGGCGAGCGCGACGCGGCACGCCCGCTCGAGGCCATGGCAGATGCGTGGGGCGAGCTCATGGCTGACCGGGAGAACATGCTCATGCTCCTGCAGGGCTTTGCGGCCTCCGAGGATGACGACATCAGTGAGCTCATGCGCGGCTGGACCCGCGACGTGTTCGAGAGCATGGCGGCACTCGGGGACATCGGTGACGACACCTCTCACGACTTCTTCGCGGCGGGCATGCTCTACATGGTCGCCGCGGCGATGGATCTGCCCGCCCGCGCCGGCTCAGACGAATGGGCGGCGCGATTCCTCGAGTCCGGTTCGTGAGGATCGGTGGCCACGGACGCCTATTTTTTTGCCCTTTAATTAGTGACCAATCACTACGGAAGCGAAGATCATGTCATCCATCTCGACCGTCACCGGAATGCGTCTGCGTCGCGGATCCGCGCTCGCGCTGCTCGCGAGCTCGATGTTCGTCATCGTTCTCGACAGTGCGATGGTCAATCTCGCGGCATCGGCGATCCGCGACGGGCTCGCGCTCACGGCCGCGGAGACCGCGGCTGTCGCGAATACCTACGTGATCGCGCTCGCCGGCCTCGTACTTCTGGGCGGCCGCCTGGCTGACACGCTCGGCGCGCGACGGATGTTCCTCGCGGGGATGGCGCTCTACGTCGGCGCCTCCGCGGTTGCAGCTCTCGCGCCGACCGGCGCCGCGCTGCTGGCGGGTCGCGTCGGCCAGGGGATCGGAGCCGCCGTCACGATCCCGGCCGCCCTCGCGATGGTGCTCGCGATGTATGCGTCGGCGGCCGAGCGCACTCGCGCGGTCGGCGTCTGGGGCGCGGTCGCCGGCGCAGGGAGCCTCGTCGGGGTGTTCGCCGGCGGCGCGCTGACCGACGTCTTCGGATGGCGATCCGTGTTCTGGGTCCCCGTTCCGCTCGGCCTCGCTGCGGCCGTCCTCGTGAGGCGCACACTCCCTCCGGTGCGTCGTCTCCCCCAGCGGTTCGACACCGCGGGTGCGGTGAGCGTGACGGTCGGCATCAGCGCGCTCGCGCTCGGCATGGTCACCGCGGCCGAGATCGGGTGGACCGCGCCGTCGACACTCATCGCGCTCGCCGTCGCGCTCGCCGCATTCGTGGCGTTCGTCGCGGCCGAACGTCGGGCATCGCAGCCGCTGGTGCCGCTCGGTGTCTTCCGCCGGCCCCGGGTCGCCATCGCGAGCGCCATCGTGCTGCTCGCCGGCGGCACGATGACGAGCCTCTTCTTCTACCTCCCGCTCTATCAGCAGGACGTGCTCGGAATGAGCGCCCTCGCGACGGGCCTCGCGCAGGTCCCCATCGCGGTGATGATCATCGTCGCGAGCGCGCTCGCCCCACTGCTGGCCGGCGCCGTCGGCATCGCGCACGCCCTTGCCGTGTCGCTCGCGATCCTGCTGGCAGGGATCCTCGGGATCGCTCTCGACCCGTCGGAAACCTTCGGCTGGACGCACCTCGTCGCGTTCTCACTCGTGGGCACCGGCCTCGGCCTGGGCATGGTGAACGCCATGGCGATGGCGCTCCGCGACAGCGGGGAGCACGAGAGCGGCCTGTTGAGCGGCCTCGTGAATGCCGCTCAGACGCTCGGCGGTGCCGTCGGGCTCGCCGCCCTCACCGGGATCGCGCTGGGCGGTGCCAGTGGGGTGAACGCCTCGCAGATGGACTTCACCGCCACGTTCTTGGGCGGCGCGGGGCTCGTCGCGCTCGCTCTGATCCTCGCCGTCGTCGCCGCGACCGCCCGCCGCCTGCAGGCGGATGACGGCCGCAGATGACACGACGTGACTCGCGCGAGCCACGTTCGTTCCACACACAGAGAAACTGGAGAGACACCATGATCACCCACATCATTCGCATGGCCATTCGCCCGGATGTCACACCCGACCAGGTCGCTGCCGGCCTTCAGCGGATGGCGGAGGCGAGCTCCCAGATGGGACCGGAGGACGGGGTCACCCCCATCGTCTTCGGCACCGACGTCGGGGACGGGTTCGACTTCGGCGCCGTCTCCACGCTCGCCGACCTCGAAGCGTATGAGGCGATGATGACCCACCCCGCGCACCTCGAGATCGATCGGGTCGGCCTTCCCCTCGTGAGCCGCTTCCACTCTTTCGACATCACTGACGATCCCGATCCGGAGGTCGGCCGACGGATCGCAGACATCCATCGCCGTCGATTCACCGCTCACCCAGACGTGCTCGAGCTCGTCCTCGGCCTCGAGGAGTATCGCGGAAGCGGCGTTCCGGGACGCGACTGACCAGCAGACGGCAGCGCCTGGCGGCACCGGCGAGCAAAGGGAGACGACATGACCGGGCAGGATCACGACGCCGACGTCATTGTCATCGGCAGCGGATTCGGAGGAGCGGTCGCCGCGGCGCGGCTCGCCCAGGCCGGCTACTCCGTCATCATCCTCGAGCGGGGTCGGCGGTGGAACCCGGGAGACTTCCCCCGTGACCCGCGTCTCCGCGACGGATGGCTGTGGGGCGTCGACCGCGGACTCTACGACCTCCGGTGGCTCGTCGGCATGATCGCGGTCCAGGCATCCGGCTGGGGCGGGGGCTCGCTGGCCTACGCCAACGTGTTCTCGCGCCCGTTCGACGATCGCCTGAGCGGGAAGTGGCCGGCGCATCTGCGCCGGCCACGGCTCGACCCGTACTACGACCTCGCCGCGCACATGCTCGAGGTCCAGCCGGCGACCGACGACCCGCGCACCGGCCGACCGCCAGAGCGCACCGCGCTGATCGAGCAGATGATGGGAGGCAGCGACCGACCGGAGGCGACGATCCGCCCGAATCTCGCGATCACCTTCGGCGACCCGCAGCGGTGGCGACCGAATCGTCACGGCGTGCCCCGCCGAGGGTGCGCGTTCGTCGGTGAATGCGTCATCGGCTGCAATCACGGGGCCAAGAACTCCCTCGATGCCACCTACCTCGCGGTCGCGGAACGCCAGGGCGCACGCGGCGTGACCGGCGCGGAGGCCGTCGCGGTTCAGGAGGAGGCGACCGGGTACTCGGTGGTCACGACGGATCCGTCGGAACCGGACGCCCCACGTCGCACGTGGCGCGCCCGGCGGGTGATCGTCGCCGCTGGGGCGGTCGGCACGACCGAGCTCCTGCTGCGCTCACGCGCGGCTGGTGGCGGCCTTCCGCGCCTGTCATCACGCCTTGGCGAAGGCTTCTCCGGAAACGGCGACTTCCTCGCGCTGGCCGAGCTGCCGCGCGGCAGCGGCGACATGACGACCGGACCGACGATCACGACGAGCACGGCGGTCGACGTTCCCGAAGGGCGCGGATCGGTCTGGTACCAGGTGCAGGACGGCGCGTTCCCGGTCGTGTTGCATGAGCTGTTCGACGCGGTCGTTCCCGGTCAGACGGCACGTTCGTGGTGGCGTCGCCACACGGCACAGCCGGATGTGCGGCGCGTGTTCGCCGTGCTGGCGATGGGACACGATTCCGGCGCAGGAAAGCTGCGTCTGAACCGGTTCGGCAATGTGGTTCTCGGGTGGCGCAACGGGTGGCAGGCCGCGCTCTACCGCTCGCAGCGGAGGCTCGGTCCCATGCTCTCGCGTCTCCTGCGTGCTCGCCTCTACCACCCGATCACCTGGTCGACACTCCGTCGCACGACCACCGTGCACCCCATCGGCGGCGTCCCCGCGGGGCCAGAGCGTACGAGCGGCGTCGTCGACGAGTGCGGGGAGGTGCACGGTCACCCCGGCCTCTACGTGATGGACGGATCCACGCTTCCCGCGTCGACCGGGGTCAACCCCTCGGCGACGATCCTCGCGGCGACCGAGCAAGCCGTCGAGGAGTTGATTCGGCGTGATGGACGCCCTGACTGGCGTGCGCCGGAGTGGGACGCGGTCACCCGCACACCGGCTCCGGAAGACGCGTCGTTCGCGTTCGCCGCCGAGCTTCGTCAGAGCACGCGCGGAGGCGGAATCGGCTTCTCCGAGCGAATGCGCACCGCGGACAGCGCACCGACACCGGTGGCTTTGCGGTTGGCGGTGTCGGCCCGCAGCATCGACCGCCTCTTCGCCGACCCCCTTCACGAGCTGTCCGTCGAGGGGGAGATCACCCTCGGCGACAGCGTCAATGGCGCGCCGACGTCCGGCACGCTCTCGCTGTTCCCCGCGGACGATGCGGTGGCGATGCGGTACGTGCTTGGATTCCGCGGCGGCGACGGCCGCCGCTGGACTCTGGTGGGAACGAAGACGATCACCGGGGTGACCCCATGGCGCGTCGTGCGTGACCTGACGAGCCTTTCGGTGGTGATGTTCGCCGACGACGAGTCGAGCCACGATGTGCGCACACACCTTCGGATCCGTCTCTCCGACCTCGTGGGCATTCTGCGCACGATGCGCGGCACCGGATTCACCCGCGCACGCCGAACGGGGACCGCGGCGCGATTCGCTGCATTCTTCGCTCGCGAGACATGGCGGCGAACCGTGGACGGCGGCCGAGCGCGCCGCGGTCAGACCGCGTAACGCGCGGTCGGTGCCGCCCGCGACGTGCGCGTTGTCGACCGGGAGCGTCACGTCGTTGACGATCGCGGCCGCCTGTGCGGCGGTGCCCTCGTCGGTTACGTTCAAGGCGATCGCCGAGACAGCCGTGGACGCGCTGCCCGGATCACCGGGTCAGCGTGATTCCGTTCGTGTCGAGGCCGTAGGAGATGAGAGTCGCGGAATGCGTCGCCACCCCGATGAGCTCGTCCCGCGTCGCGCCGAGCTCCGCGCGCGCGGACAGGCCATGCCAAATGGTCTGGACGAGCGCCGCGATCGCGACGGGATCCGTGTCCGGGTGGACCTGTCGGTCGGTGACGGCGCGAGCGATGCGCGTGACGAGGCGTCTCTCGTCGTCGCGCTGCAGCTCGGCGACGTAGGCACGGACGTCGAGGCTGGCCGATGCGTCCGCCATCACCGCGCTGCTCGTCAGACATCCCGGATGGCCGTCGTCTGATCGAGTGAATTCGTGCGCGGAGTCCACGAGCAGCCGCTCGATCACCCGCGGGAGAATCGGCTCGCGGACGGCGCGTGCGTACGCGTCGCTGTATCGATGTGCGTAAGTGCGCACGGCTTCGGCGAAGAGGTCTCCCTTGGTCCCGAACGCCGCGTACAAGCTCGAGCTCGAGATGCCGAGGGCCGCGGTCAGCATCCTCGTCGAGGTTCCCGAGAAGCCGTGACGCCAGAAGAGGTGCGCAGCCCGGCGGAGGGCGTCATCGCGGTCGAACGCTCGCGGACGTCCCGCCGTTCCCTTCGTCATAAGGCAATTCTAGATCAACTGATCCATAATTAGGGTTATGAAGCAATTGATTCAGAAACGCATCGACGTCGACGACGGCTGGGTGACGGTCGACATCCACGGCGATCCTGGCCTCCCTGCGATGCTCATGATCCCCGGAGTCATGGCGGATGCCGCATCATGGGCGGCCGTCGCATGCCGCATCGAGGGCTGGCCGACGGTCGCGGTCATCAATCGCCGTGGCCGATGTCCCTCCGGGCCGATCCCGGACGGGTACGGCTTGGCGACGGAGGTCGCCGACGCCGAGGCCGTGGCGCGCGAGCTGGTCGACGTTCGCGCGCTCTTCGGCTGGAGCTACGGCGGTCTGATCGCGCTGCACCTCGCGTCTCAGCGCGCCGTGCCGCACGTCATCGCGTACGAACCGATCATGGCGCCGTTCGGCAGGAAGGCGCTGACCGGCCTGCGGCGCGCGTACGAGGAAGGCGATCTCGACCGCGTCGTCGAGGTCGCACTTCGCGATGCGACCGGTGCCGGCGACGATGCGATCGCCGCACTGCGGGCGGATTCGGACACGTGGGCGGAACTGCGGCGCCTCGGCGCACCCATCTACGCGGAGACGGCCGCGATCAACCGCACGCCCCAGGATCTCCCGTTGCTCGCGGCGCGCGTGGACCTCATCGTCGGCGACCGCAACCGCGGGCAGCACCCGTACGGCACCGTGTTCACCGAGGTGGCGCGTCGCGTGCCGCACGCGACGACGCACGTGCTCCCCGGTCAGGGGCACCTCGCGCACCGGGAGGCGCCGGATCGACTCGCGGACATGATCAGCGCGCTTCGACCGGCCGCCGGTGACGGATGGTAACTTAGCGAGTCGGACAGCGTCTCAGGGGGACAAGATGACGGAGGGATCCGGCGCCGTGCGGCGGCGAATGTCGAAGGCGGAGCGGCGCGCGCAACTGCTCGACTCGGCACGCGACCTGGTCCGGGACGCCGGTACGGGCGAGTTCACGCTCGCGCGACTCGCGGACCGCGCCGGTGTCACCAAGCCGCTTGTCTACGACCACTTCGGCGACAGGTCCGGCGTCTTCGCGGAGCTCTACCGTGAATTCGAAGAGCGACAGCGCGCGGCGCTCGCCGCCGCACTCGAACGGGCGGAGCGGAGTCTCGAGAGCGTCGCCCACCTCATCGCCGATGCGTACATCGCCTGCTCCCTCGCCGAGGGACGCGAGCTCGCCGACGTCATCGCGGCGCTCACCGAGTCGGATGAGCTCTCGGAGGTGCGTCTCGAAGCCGAGAGCGCCTACCTCGCGATGTGCCGCGCGGCGCTCGAGCCGTACGTCGAATCCGTGGGAAACGCCGCCCTCCAAGCGATCGTGGGCGCAGGTGAGGCTCTCGCGCGTGCGGCGCTGACCGACCGGATCCCCGAGGCCGACGCGCGGGCGACGCTCGAACGCGTGATCGTCGCGGTCGCGGCGGCCTCTGCTGATTCGGCCGCCGGCAGGTAGATCACCTCGAGGCGACGGCAGCGAGCTCGCGTCCGAGCGACGAGAGCCGGCCGGCGTCCGGCGACCCGGGGTCGGCGTGGAGGACGACGAGCGTCAGTCCCTCGCTGCCCGCGATCGCGAGCCGCTCGCGGTGGAGCGTCATGAGGCCGACGTGCGGGTGGTCGATGCGCACGCGCGCACCGCGCTGGCCGCGCACGTCGTGACGCGACCAGAGCTCGCGGAAGCGCCCGCTGCGTTGCAGCAGCTCGGCGATGAGCGTGCCGAGGAACGGATCCTCGGCGGCGTGCGGCGCCGCATGACGGATCCCCTCGACGAGGCAGACCGTGACGTGCTGCCAGTCGGGGAAGAGCGCGCGCTCATCGGGATCGAGGAAGACGTCGCGCAGCTGGTTTCCGCCGCGTGCGAGGCGGGGTGAGAGGGCGCGGGCGGCCGCGTTCGACGCCACGATGTCCGAACGGCGGTCCTCGACGAAGGCCGGTTGTGTCATCGACTCCACTAGGGTGAGGACCCCGGGGTCGGGTGAAGCGCCGCGAGGGGCGTCGCCGGATCCGGGCGACGATCTCTGCGCGAGCGCGATCAGGTGCGCGCGGTGCTCGTCGTCGAGCTGGAGGACGCGCGCGAGCGCCTCGAGCACCTGTGAGGACGGGTTGCGGTCGCGGCCGCGCTCGAGGCGCAGGTAGTAGTCGACGCTGATGCCCGCGAGCATCGCCACCTCTTCGCGGCGCAGACCGGGCACGCGGCGGCGTCCGATCGAGGGGACCCCCGCGGATTCGGGCGTGATCCGAGCGCGCCGGGCCTGCAGGTAGACGCCGAGGGCGTTGCGGCGCTCGCGGGCGATGTCCGACGCCGCGACGTGACGCGGTTCGCGAGAAGGGGGCCCTGCGGATCCCCCGGCTGGTCGGAGCTCTGCCTGCCGAATCGTCTCGCTCATACCGTTGGCAACACCCACTCCCCCTGTTTCATTTCGAAAGGACGAACATGACGACCACGCTCATCACCGGCGCGAACAAGGGCATCGGCTACGAGACGGCGAAACGCCTCGTGGCCGAGGGCCACGGCGTCTTCCTCGGCGCGCGCAGCATCGCGCGCGGGACGGCCGCAGCGGACGCGATCGGTGCTCGCTTCGTGCAGCTCGACGTCACCGACGATGCATCGGTCGCCGCGGCGGCGGCGACGATCGACGACGCCGAGGGGCGGCTGGATCTGGTCATCAACAACGCGGGGGTCCTCGAACTCGAGCTGACCGGGCGCGCGGCGCTGCAGGCGTTCGACACCAACGCGGCGGGGCTGGTGCGCGTGACCGAGGCGATGCTTCCGCTCCTACGCAGATCAGCGGATCCCGCGGTCATCACGATCTCGAGCAGCGCGGGATCCTTCTGGGCCGTGACGCATCCCGACCGGCCGGAGTATGGGCTTGCGGCGCCGCTCTACTCGGCGTCGAAGGCGGCGGCGACGATGCTCACGCTGCAGTACGCGAAGGCGCATCCGGAGATCCGGTTCATCGCCGTCGAGCCGGGCACCACCGCGACCGATCTGACCGCTGGCCTCGGGATCGGACGCCCGCCCGCCGCCACCGCCGAAGCCATCGCGCGCATCGTCGGGCTCGGCGGCGAGGTCCGTTCCGGCACGCTGCGCGACGAGTTCGGTCCGATCGCCTGGTGAGCCCGGACGCGCGCGCCGTGTACTTACGTATAGTAAGTTACTGAACGTCACTCGGGTGAGATCGATGCGATGCGGGGAGCGGAACGATGAGCGAGACCAGCGACGGCCGACGGAGAACCGCCCTGTGGGTGCACGCGCACCCGCGGCGTGGATCTTTGAGCGGGCGGCTCTTCGACGTCGGCACAGCCGCGCTCGCGCCGCACTATGACGTTACGAGCAGCGATCTCTACGAGCAGGGCTTCGACCCCGTGCTGCGGGAGGATGACCTCGGCTCGCTCGCCGGTGACCCGGGAAATATGGGTGACCTGTTGGCGGGCGCCTACGAAGCCGGCGAGCTGCCGAGCGACATCCGCGCCGAGCAGGACAAGCTCGCCGCCGCCGACCTTCTCGTTCTCCAGTTCCCGCTGTGGTGGTATGGGCCGCCGGCGATCCTGAAGGGGTGGTTCGACAGGGTCATCACCGGCGGCTTCGCGTTCGGTGAGGTCGATCCGGAGCTCGGCGTTCCGCTCCGCTACGGCGACGGCCGTTTCGCCGGACGGCGCGCGCTCATCGTTGTCACCGCCGGCGAGGATGCGCGCACCCTCGGCCCTCGCGGCATCAGCGGCGATCTCGAGTCGCTGCTGTTCCCGCTGACCCACGGGGTGCTCTGGTACATCGGAATCGAAACGGTCGACCTGCACGTGATCTACGACGCCGACGGCATCGACGGTGCGGGCGTCGAGCGGGAGATCGAGCGTCTGCGGGAGCGTCTGCGCCACGTCGACACGGAGCCGGTGCGCCCGTTCCGCCGGCTTCGGGACGGCGACTATCGCGGCACGCGCGCCCTGCGCGAGGACCTCGCACCCGGGCGCGTGGATCTCGGCATCCATCGCACGGACGCCGAGTGAGGCGAACGCCGGGGCCCTTCACCCCGGAAGGTCTCATTTCACCCCCGGTCTCGCTGTGAGCGAAGCCACCCGGCATCTGCGGCCTGTACCCTTTATAGAGACGTCCTCTCTCGGTCGTCCGGCCCTCACTGTTTCCCCCCAACGGTGAGGGCTGTTTCTCGTTAAGGTGACAATTTTGGCCTCACCCTGTTGCGCAGACATGTTGGTGGGCTAAGTTGTGACCGTCGGCGTGAAACTGCGCCGACGTTCGCCCCAATAGAACGGCAGTACATGAGCACCCAGGGCACCGTCAAGTGGTTCAACTCGGAGAAGGGCTTCGGCTTCATCTCCCCTGACGAGGGCGGCCAGGACGTCTTCGCGCACTTCAGTGCGATCCAGTCGAATGGCTACCGCACGCTGGAAGAGAACCAGCGCGTGGAGTTCGAAGTCACCCAGGGCCCGAAGGGCCTGCAGGCTGACAACATCGTTCCGCTCTGATCTGAGCCGAACCGCGCCCCGCATCTCATCTCGAGATGCGGGGCGTTTCCGCGTCTGAGGCCTATTCCGTGGCGTTCGTGTGACGCTGATGACGCTTCCCGCCGTCACGAAGGGGCCGGGGCGTCACACGAACGACGGGATCGCGATCAGTGGCGTCGCTTGCGGAAGCGCGCGAGGACCGCGGCCTCCTCAGCGTCACGACGGGCGCGCCGCGACGCATCGAGCGCCTCGATCGGATCGTGCGACTGGCGTGCGAACGCGAGTTCGCGCCGCGCGCTGTCGAGACGCACCCGCGCATCGACTTCCGCGTCCAGCACGACCGCCTCGGCGCGCGCGAGCGCGCTGCGCGCCGCATTGAGGGATCCGGGGAGCGCGCTGCGAGCGCCGCGCAGCCGCTGCTGCTCGGTGCGCATCTCCGCGAGGGCCTCGTCTAGCCGGTCGCGCAGACGGGCGATGCGTTCGTTCGCCGTCACCGGCCGCCGCTCGGCGATTCGCGTAGCCTGCTCGAGCGCAACACCCGCGACGCGGATCGCCTCGGCCAGCCGCGGTGCCTGTTCGGCGTCGAGCGTCTTCTGCGTTCCGATCGCCGCACGGATCGCCGACTCGGCCGCCATCCGCTCGTCATCGATCGCCGCATGCGCGTGACGCACGAGGCGGTGGGTCTCCTCGAGCAGGCGCGAGGCCTGCTCGGCGCGGGTCAGCGCGTGGGCGCATGCGCGGAGCGACGCGCGCGGCTTCCCCGTCGGATCGGACGCCTGCTCCTCCGCCTCGGCAAGGAGCGCGGCGGCATCGTCGATCGCCGTGCGGGCCTCGTCATCGGCGTGAGCCGCGTCTTCCCACTCGCTCTCGTCCGCGATGCGGGCGAGCTCCGTGCGCAGCGCGGTCGGATCCCCCATCTGCGTGACGACGTCGTCGAACCGGCTTTGCATGGCGGCGACCTGCTCGGCGGCCGGGGCGTGCTCGTCGATCCACGACTCGTTGTCGTCGCGCGCGCGCCGGATGATCGTGATGGCCTCGTCGATTCCCGTGATGAGACGCCGCGACTCTCGGCGACGGATGCGCGGGTGGACGTCGTCGGCCGCGATCTCGCTGTACGCGGCGAACGCGTCGTCGCGCGTGTGCTGCGCGGTGAGCCGTGCACGCCGCAGCGATGCCGGCGGGCGTCCGTCGTAGAGCGCGTGCGACATGTCGACCTCCTGCTGGAGGTCCTCGGTCGCATCATCGAGCTCGACGAGGTGCGCACCGAGCGCGGCGATCGCTTCGGCGGCCTTGGCCTGTGCGCGCCGCCCGCGCATCGACTGCCGCACAATGAGCACGACGGCGATGATGACGACCGCCGCGATGCCGACGCCGATGAGCGCGGGGGCCGCCCAGTCGAGAAGGGCGGCCGTGTCGATCTCGGAGAGCTCGAACATGTCAGTCGGTGAGGATCAGGGCGCGCAGGTCGGCGGGCGTGTCGGCAGCAGCGATCGCCCCCTCTTCCTCCTCGCGCGAGCCGAAGCCCCAGCGCGCGAAGATGACCGGCACGCCGTGCTCGGCGGCACCCTCGACATCGTGGTGCCGATCGCCGATGAGCACGGGGCGGCTGACGTCGATGCCGCGCGCGCGCATGTCGGCGAGGGCCCGGCCGAGCACGTTCGCCTTGGTGTCGAGCGTCTCCGGGTCCGGAATCGCGCCGTGAACCGCCTCGAA
>DWXU01000240.1:0-6948 GCA_019119065.1 Candidatus Microbacterium pullistercoris
CCTAGCCGACAATTACCGCTCCTCCCCGCAGGCCGCGTACCGTGGCCGCATGTCCGGCACCCCGAAGAACGTCGTCCAGAACGCACGCGTGCAGGAGGCCCTCGAGGCCTGGGTCGACACCAAGGATCCCCAGACGCACAGCGACGTCCTCCGGCGCGCAGCATCAGGATGGCTGCTGCTCGACATCTCGCACTCCGAGTTCGCGGATCCCGAGAACCCGATGCAGGAAGGCGACAAGCTCTCGCTCACCAGCGTGAGCGACGGCGAGGGCAACGACCTGCTGCTCGCCTTTACGGACAATCCACGCCTCGAGGCGTTCGCGGGCGAGGGCACGGTGCGGTCGCTCGCGCAGCGCGCGTCGAGCGTCCTCGCCCAGGCCGTGAGCCAGCACGACGGCCTCGCGATCGACGCGGGCACCGACGGCGCCTTCATCGCGTACAGCGACGAGATCCGGCGCGCATTCGGCGACGATCAGGACGGCGCCACGCGACTCGCATCGGCGATCGTCGACGGCGAGCACGACCTCGGCCAGTTCGCTGCGTTGCTCCGCGAGTCCGTCGTCTACATCGGCGGAATCCCCGTGACCGGCGACGACGGCGACACGGTGGGCTACAACATCGCAAGCGCGTCGCGCGCCGACGGATCCGTGCTGCACGCGGTCTTCACGAGCCCCGCGGAGCTGTGGGCGTGGCAGCCGAATGCCCTCGCCCAGCCGACCACGCTCGACGCGATCGTCCTGTCGGCACGGCAGGACGAGATGGTGGGGCTCGTCGTGAACCCCGTCGGCCCGGCCGCGGAGATCCCGCTCGAGGCGTTCGACGGCGAGTAGTTGCGAACTGCGCCGGCCCGTCAGGCGTCGGCGAGCAGCTTCGCGCGCTCCGGATGCGCGTCGAACCAGTCGGCGACGTACCAGCACACGGGCGACACCCGGCGCTCCCCCGCGCTCTCGATCGCGTCGACCGCGCGCTCGGTCACGATTGCGGCGTAGCCGCTCCCACGCTTGGCGGGGTTCGTGAAGGCGCGCGTGAGCGCGATCGTGTCGCCGTTGATCCGATAGTCGAGCACGCTGACGAGCTCGCCCGCGTCTCGCAACTCGAAGCGCGACTGCTCGACGGCGTCGGTGAAAGTCAATGAATCGGTCACACCTGGTGCAACGTGCGGTCTCCGATGTTCATTCCACGACGCGCGACGACATGTTTCGTCATGAAGACCGTCATTCGTTGACATGTGACGAGATGCGCCGCCACAATTGCACTCATGACTGACGACACGCTGCTTCTGTCCGCCCGGGAGGCGAACGGAGTGACCGGTGCGATGATGCCGCGCCGGGTCGTCATGTGTTGTCGAATGTGTCGCTGAGCGAATCCCGCCTGCTGCACCACAGATCCCCCGCGCGTTGATGGTTTCACGCGTTCTGCCGGTGATCTGATCCGCACCCCGCCGCCTCCGGGCCGCGCGAGCACCGACACGCATTCCGCGGATCCGACAGATCCGCGCTCTTCGAAGGACACATTCGTCATGACCATTCTGGCCACTCGCCGCACCACGACCACCACCCGCACAACGCGCTCGCCCCACCTGCACGCGGTACCCTCTCTGCGTGAGCAACAGGCAGCGCGTGCGGCGCACCCCGCGAAGGGCAGCGTCGTGACCAGCGACGCCGCACCCACCCCGCCCGCCTCGTTGCCGGCCGGAACCTCCGAGCCTCGCGGATTCGCACTGTACGTCGGCCTCGACGAGGCTCGGGCCGCCTCCGACGGCATCAGCCTCAACGTGCTGGTCGATGCCCTGCGGCGCACCATCGACGAGCTCGCACCGCAGGCCGAGACCTACGCCACCGTCGCGCTCGCCCCGCAGTCTGCCGGCGGCCGGGACATCGACGTCGTGCGCCTCGCCCTGAAGGAGCCGGGTGCCGTGGCGCGCGTTCGCGCCGAGGCCCCCGCCCGCAACGCGGACACCGGCGTCACCGTCGACATCTCGCGCAAGCGGGTCACGATCGACGGCGAGAACGCGTCGCTCACGTACAAGGAGTTCGAACTGCTGCAGTACCTCGTGCTGCGCGAGGGCCGCACGATCGAGCGCTCCGAGCTCGTCGATTCGCTCTGGCAGGCGGGCGACGACTCCGCCCCGGGCGAGCGCACGATCGACGTGCACGTGCGTCGGCTGCGTTCGAAGCTGAGCCGCTACGAGGACATCGTGCGGACCGTCCGCGGCGCCGGATATCGATTCGACCGTCACGCCGACGTCGTCATCCGGTACGGCACCGGCGCCCCCTCGCCCGACCGGATCTGAGGCCCGCCCCTCACGGCTCGTTTGTCGGACGTCGCGCGTACCGTGACGGCATGGCCCTCCCCCTGCAGACCACCTACCGGCCGCGCACCGCGGTCGACCTGGGCGCGACGGTCGGCAGTCTGCAGCGCGGGCCCGGAGATCCAACGCAGCACCGGTCCGGCGGCGTGATCTGGCGCGCGTCCCGCACCCCCGCGGGGCTCGCGACGGTTGCGCTCGCGCAGCGACCAGACGGATCCATCAGGGCGGCCGCGTGGGGCGCCGGACGAGAATGGGCACTCGCGCAGGTGCCCGCCCTCTGCGGCGCACACGACGACGCCCGCGGCTTCGACGCCACACTCCATCCGGTCGTGGCGCGCGCGGCGAGACGACGGCCGGGCATGCGCCTCGCGCGCACCGACCTCGTCTTCGACGCGTTCGCCCAGGCCACCCTCGAACAGAAGGTCACCGTGCGGCAGGCCTTCGGCGCGTGGCGTCGGCTCGTCACCTGGCAGGGCGATCGAGCCCCGGGCCCGATTCCCCGCCCGCTGTTCGCCCCGCCGGCGCCAGGGGCCTGGGGGCAGATCCCGTCCTGGACGTGGCATCGCGCGGGGGTCGAGCCGCCGCAGTCGAAGACCATCGTCGGCGCGGCGCGGCGTCCCGACGCGATCGAGCGCGCGACCCGCAGTGCAACGGTCCGGCGGGCCGATCCTCTGACGGCGTTCGCCGGTGTCGGAGCATGGACGGCCGCCGAGACACGGATCCGCGCCCTCGGGGATCCGGACGCGGTCAGCGTCGGCGACATCCACCTCTCGCACGAGGTCGGTTATGCACTCACGGGCCAGCGCACCGATGACGCCGGCATGCTCGCGCTGCTCGAGCCGTGGCGCGGCCACCGACAGCGCGTGATCCGCCTGCTGTTGGCATGCGGCCCTCGAGAACCCCGCCGCGCCCCGAGGCTCCACATCGAAGATCATCGCGCCCGCTGAGCCCGGCGGCGCGGATCGCGAGACAATGGAGGCATGTCGCCTCGCGCTCGCCGGATCCTCATCACCGTCGGTCTGTTCGCGCTCGCAGTCCTCGTCGGCACCGTCCTCGGCAACCCGTGGCTCGGCGTCGCGCTCGGGATCCTTCTCGGTATCGGAGCACTGATCGGCATGTCCTCGAAAGCGGCTGGCAACCAGGGCATCTACGACCGTGACGACGACGGAACCGAGCTCTGACAGGTCTCGCGAGAACCATTCTCACCACTCTCAAAGCGGATTCTGAGACGCCGTTCGTTACCGGTTCGTTATAGAGCGAAGATTGATGCCACGATCGGCGTCCTGACGCGGATCCGCGCCATCTCGGCCCCGTTCTCAGATTCGGTGCCCTCTGCCCTTGTCCGCGGGTCGATCTCGGCTCACACCGGGTGATTTCGACAGCCCCGTTCAGGATCAGATCGCATCCTCGTCAGAACCACCGGCCGAGCCAGCGTCGTCATCGGTCCCGCCGCGCGCGGCAACCCACCGCACCGCACAGACCGTGAGAGCACCCGTATGACGCACGACGACGCCCCGCTGCCCCTGACGCCCTACCCCCGGCCGAGCCACATCATCCGCCTCCGACAGGAGCGCGAGCGCCGCCGTCGCCGCCGCAGCATCGGCGTGGCCGTCGCGACCGCCGCCCTCGCTGTCGTGAGCGGAACGGCCGCGGCGTCCCTGGGATCCGCGACGCCACGCGAGTCGGCCGGACCCGTTCAGCTCGCGAGCGGCGAGGTCGCCAAACAGGCGGCAGAGACACTCGATTCCGCCACCGACCTCCTCACGCGCGCCGAGAAGACGCGCGTCGACGCCTCCACCCTCACCGGATACGTGGACTACCTCGAGGACTACGAAGGGCTGCCCGCGTCCGTCGCGAGCAACGTGACCGCCGACGCCAACGCCGAGATCGACCGACTCGAGCCAAACGTCACGCAGGCCGAGAAGAACCAGGAGCGCCGCGAACGCAAAGAACGCGAGGAGCGCGAAGCGCGCGAGGCCGAGGAGGCCGCCGCACTCGCCGAGGCCAACACCGTCGAGGGCGCGAAGGCCACGGCGAGCGAACTGATGTCATCGACCTACGGCTGGGGAGCCGACCAGTTCGGCTGCCTCGACGCGCTGTGGACGAAGGAATCCGGCTGGAACTACCAGGCGGCCAACCCCTCCAGCGGTGCCTACGGGATCCCACAGTCCCTGCCCGGCAGCAAGATGGGAACCGTCGCGGACGACTGGGCGACCAACGCCACAACGCAGATCACCTGGGGCCTCGACTACATCTCACGCGCCTACGGCACCCCCTGCGCCGCATGGGGGCACTCCCAAGCCGTCAACTGGTACTAATGCTGAGGCGCCGGGGCGTGCCGCCTGCGGCGTTGTCGTCGATCGACGTACATTCGTACGCCTTCACTCCTCCGCCTTGCACGCGACACACCCCAGCACCTCAGCACCCCGCACGCCGCCTGCGGCGTTGTCGTCGGCCGACGTACAGTTGTACGCCTTCGCGCCTCCGCCTTGCAGCCAACGCACCCCAGCACCTCAGGACGGCCACGCGGGATCACGCGTAGTAGAGGGCGACGGGCCGGCCGTCGATCTCGCGCACGTCGACGTCGGTCTCGTAGACGTCGCGCAGCACCTCGGGACGCATGATCTCGCGGCAGGAGGCGTCAGCGACGATCCGCCCCTCGCGCATGGCGACGATCCGGTCGCTGTAGGTCGCGGCGAAGTTGATGTCGTGCAGCACGATGACCACGCGCTTTCCCAGGTCGTCAGCCATGCGGCGGATCAGCTTCATGATCTCGGTCATGTGCTTCAGATCGAGATTGTTGAGCGGCTCGTCCAGCAGCACGTACTTCGTGTCCTGCGCGAGCACCATCGCGATGAACGCCCGCTGCCGTTGGCCGCCCGACAGCTCGTCGAGGAAACGGCCGCGCAGCTCCGTCAACGCGAGGTACGAGATCGCCTCGTCGACGCGGTCGCGATCCTCCGTCGTGAGCCGTCCGCGCGAGTGCGGGAAGCGACCGAACTCGACGAGATCCTGCACTGTCAGCCGCGCCGCGAGCTGGTTGTCCTGGCGCAGCACGGCGATGGTGCGCGCGAGCTGCTTCGACGACGTCGTCTGCACGTCGAGGCCGTCGACCGTGACGGATCCGCCGTCCGGCGCGATCAGCCGCCCCACCAACCCGAAGAGGGTCGACTTCCCCGCGCCGTTCGGCCCGATGAGCGAGGTGATCCCCTCCCCACCGAACGACGTCGTCACGTCGTCGAGGACGGTAGTTCCGTTGTAGCGCTTGGTGGCGCCCGTGAGCGCGATCATCGCGCCCCCTTTCGCAGCACGAGGTACAGGAAGAACGCGCCGCCGGCGAACTCGATCACCGTCGACAGGGTGCCGTTCCAGCCGAGCAGCTGCTCGATCACAATCTGCCCGCCGAGCAGGCACACGAGCCCGAGCAGCACGGCCGTGGGAAGAGTCCAACGGTGCCGGAAGCTGCCCGCGTACGAATAGGCGAGGTTCGCGACGATGAGACCGAAGAAGAGGATCGGGCCGACGAGTGCCGTGCAGGCGGCGACCATCACCGACACGACGAGGAACAGCGACATCACCACCCGGCGGTGATCGACGCCGAGGCCGACCGCAGCCGGCGCCCCGAGAGTGAGCACGTCGAGGTGCGCGACGAGGGGGACGACCGCGGCACAGCCCGCAAGCACGAGAGTCGCGGTGAACAGCAGCAGCGCGGGATCCGGCCGCGTCAGCGAAGCGAACATCGCGTCGGTCACGACCTGGAAGTCGAGCGGATCCAACATGCGCTGCATCCACTCTGTCGCGCTGCGGAAGAACGTGCCCAGCACGATCCCGACGAGCAGCATCAGGTGAATCGACCGCCGCTTGCCCGCGAACAGCCACGTGAACAGCGCGACGCTGAACGCCACCATGACCACGGTCTGCAGGATCCACATCACGACACTGTCGGCCTGCAGGAAGCCGCTCGCGCCGAACAGGAACACCATGCCGGTCGTGATCAGGCCGTAGAACGCGTCGAAGCCCATGATCGACGGCGTGAGGATCCGGTTCTGCGTGATCGTATGGAAGACCACGGTCGAGACGCCGACCGCGCACGCGACGACCGCCATCGCGGCGATCGTGAGCCCGCGAATCTTTGCCGCGAACAGGAAGGACCCCGGCACGTCGTTCACGAGATAGAACACCGCGAGCGCGGCGACGACGACGGCGAGCGCGAGGATCCGCACCTCGGGCCGAGACCACAGCGAGCGCACCCGGCCTGCGCGCGGAGCGGGAGGGGCGGCGACGACCGTCGGACGCACGTCAGTGGACACGACCCCTCCTCCGCAACAGCAGCCAGAGGAACAGGCCGGCGCCGACGATGCCGACGACGACCGACAACGGGATCTCGTAGGGGAACCGCACGACGCGCGCGATGATGTCGCAGGCGACGACGAACACGGATCCGAGGCCCGCCACCCAGGGAATCGCGCGCCGGACGTTGTCGCCGATGATGAGGCTGACGATGTTCGGCACGACGAGACCGAGGAACGGCAGAACGCCGGCGGTCACGAGCACGCACGCCGTGATCACCGCGACGATGATCATGCCGATCGCGACGATGCGCCGGAAGTCGAGGCCGAGGTTGGTCGCGAACTCCTC
>DWXU01000241.1:0-3051 GCA_019119065.1 Candidatus Microbacterium pullistercoris
CGTTCGACGGAACGGACCTGCGCTCCGCACGGCCGCGGCGGTGGCGGCAACTGCGCGGATCCGACCTCGGCCTCGTGCTGCAGGACGCCCTGCAGTCCCTCGACCCCCTGCGAACCGTCGCGGCCGAGGTCGGCGAGACACCGGCGATCCGCGGCGTCCGGAGGCGCGAGCGCCGCCGTCAGGTGATCGAGGCGCTGGAACGGGCCGGGCTGCCGGATGCCGAGACGCTGCTCGGCCGGCGATCCGAGGAACTGTCGGGAGGGATGCGGCAGCGCGTGCTCATCGCGTCCGCGATCGTCGGCGGCGCGCGGATGCTCATCGCGGATGAACCGACGACGGCGCTCGACGCGACCGTGGCGGCGCGCGTGCTCGACCTGTTGCGCGGCCTCGCCGATGACGGCGCGGGGGTTCTGTTCATCACTCATGACCTGCTGGCCGCCCGCCGCATCGCCGACCGCGCCCTGGTGCTGGATGCGGGCCGCGCGGTCGAGACCGGCCCTGCCGGATCCGTGCTGACGTCGCCATCGCACCCGGTCACGCGCGCCCTGCTCGCGGCCCTTCCGACGGCGGCGGCTCCGCGCGACGCCCCGCACACAGATCACGGTACGGGCGTGGGAATCGAGGCGCGTGACGTCGTGCGACGATACGGTCGCGTGACCGCCCTTGACGGCGTCAGTGTGCGCGTGACGGCGGGCCGGACCCTCGGGGTCGTCGGCGAGTCGGGCTCGGGGAAGTCCACTCTCGCGCGCGTGCTGATCGGCGCGGAGCGACCCGACGCCGGATCCGTTCACCGCTCGGGCGAGCCGCGCGTACGTCTCGTCCCACAGGACCCGCTCGGATCGTTCGATCCGCGGCGCACCGTCGGCCGCATCCTCCGCGACGCACGGGCCGACAACGCTCCGAATCCGGCGGAGCTGCTCGCACGGGTGGGTCTCGACGACGGGATGCTCGATCGCCTCCCCGCTTGGCTCTCGGGCGGGCAGCGCCAGCGCGTCGCCATCGCGAGGGCACTCGCGGCCATGCCGAACGTCCTCGTGTGCGACGAGCCCGTCTCGGCACTCGACGTCACGACGCAGGCCGGGATCCTCGCCCTGCTGCGCGACCTGCAGACGCGCGACGGCCTCGCCATGGTCTTCATCTCGCACGATCTCGCTGTCGTTCGCGGCATGGCCGATCGCGTCGCGGTGATGCGAGACGGTCGCGTCGTCGAGGAGGGCCCCACCGACCGCGTGTATGCGGATCCCCAGCACCCGTTCACGCGGGAACTGATCGCCGCGGCGAGGTGATCAGTCGGCGTTCGTGACCGACTGCACCGTGCCGTCGCCCGCGAAATTGACGAGAAGCACGTCGTCGGTCTCATCCGGGTCCAGGGCGTACTCGAGCACCGCGAACGGATCCGAACCATCGTGCTCGTCGGCCAGGATCGTCATACTCATCAGCTCGAGCGACCGAATGACGTCGACCGGCGCGTCGCCGGAGACGTCGACGAGGATGTCGTCGAGCTCGTCGCCGTAGCGCTTCGTCATCTCGAGGATGAACTCCGTCACGTCGCTCGCGCGGTTGTCGACCTCGGCGAGCATGGCGTGGCGCGCGCGGCGGTCGATCTCCTCGATCGACGTCACGAGCGACGCCGCGGCGTCGAGCGCGTCGAGCGTGACATCGTCCTGATCCGGCGCGGTGAGATCGACCGTGACGCGCATGTCCCCCAGGTCGACGTTCTCGCTCCAGAAGATCGCGCCGTCGGGGCCCGTCTCGAGCAGCCCGAAGTAGTCGTGTTCGATCGCCATACGCCCACTCAATCACGTCTCGGCGGGCGGCGGAACACTTCAGCCGACGAGCTGCGCGGCGAACGCGTGCGGCGTGAAACCCGCGAGGTCGCCGATGCCCTCGCCCTCGCCCAGCAGCTTCACGGGGATCCCCGTGCGTTCCTGGACGCTCAGCACGAACCCGCCCTTCGCGGATCCGTCGAGCTTGGTGATCACGAGGCCCGTCACGCCGGCGTGTTCGAGGAACGCCTCGGCCTGCATCACGCCGTTCTGGCCGGTCGTCGCGTCGAGCACGAGGAGCACCTCGCTGACGGGTGCCTGCTTCTCGATGACGCGGCGGACCTTCTGCAGCTCGTCCATCAGGCCGGCCTTCGTGTGCAGTCGGCCCGCCGTGTCGACGAGCACGATCTCGGTGCCGTGGGTCTTGGCGTGATCAATGGTCTGATAGGCGACCGACGCGGGGTCCTGCCCCTCGCGCTCGGGACGTACGATCGCCGCGTCTGCGCGCTCGGCCCACGTCGCGAGCTGCTCCACCGCCGCGGCGCGGAACGTGTCGGCCGCGCCGATCACGATCGATCGTCCGAAGCGCTTCAGGAAATGCGCGAACTTGCCGATCGTCGTCGTCTTGCCGACACCGTTGACGCCGACGACGAGCACCACCGCGGGGCGCTCGGTCAGCTTCAGGGTGGTGTCGAACTGGGCGAACCGCTCCTCGAGGCTCTCGACGAGCATGCGCTTGAGGTCTTTCGGATCCTCCGTGTGGAAACGGGCGACCTTCTCGCGCAGGTCGTCGACGATCTGCTCGGTGATGTCCGGCCCGAAGTCGGCCGTGATCAGCGCGGTCTCGAGGTCCTCCCACGTGTCGTCGTCGATCGTCTCTTTCACGAACATGCCGCGCAACGCGCGGCCGAGGGACCACTTCTCCGCCATGTCGACCAGCCTACCGGCGCGTCGAGGCCGTGATCGTGAAGGTGCTGTTGCGCGCGATCTGTCGCGTCGGGCCGACCAGTCGCTCGAGCTGCGGGCGGTAGCGCAGGTGGCTATTCCAGACCGTCCACAGCTCGCCGCCCGGGCGCAGAGCTCGCGCCGCCTCGGCGAACAGGCGCGGCGCGATGCGGTCCGTGACCGCGTTTCCCGAATGGAACGGCGGGTTCAGCAGCACGAGATCGTGGGATCGGTCCGGCTGCGCGGCGAGACCGTCGTCGCGCACGACCTGGACCCGATCCGTCACGCCGTTCGCCGCCATCGTGGCCCGCGCCGAGCTGACGGCGGCTGCGGAGCGGTC
>DWXU01000242.1:0-27850 GCA_019119065.1 Candidatus Microbacterium pullistercoris
TCGAACTAGTGTTCGAGTGCCACTTGGCATATTCGAACATAGTTTCTATCCTGGGGGTGTGGCGATGGCAGCATACGAGCAGCTGTCCGACATCACGCGGCTACGCGCGGAGATCAGTCGGATGCAGCGGCGCACGGCAGAACCCGATGCGCTGCCGGTCGATGACGCCCTGGCGCCTCTCCTCCCCTCCGGTGGGCTGCGCCCGGGCGCCGCCTACGCGCTCCCCGACTCCCCCGCGCTGCTCTTCGCCCTCCTCGGCTCCGCCTCGCGCGACGGCGCGTGGTGCGCGTTCATCGGCCTTCCCGACCTCTCCTTCGAGGCCGCAGAGGGCTACGGCGTGGCCCCGAATCGGCTGGCCCACATCCCGAGACCGGGCGACAGGTGGCGACAGACGATCTCCGCCGCTGCCGACGTCTTCCCCCTCGTCGCCGCCCGGATTCCTCGCACCGCAGCGCCGGCGGAGACCGCGCGCCTCTCCGCGCGGCTGCGCGAACGTGGCAGCGCGCTCCTCGCGATCGGCCCCTGGCCGGGCGCTGACCTGTCCTTCACCATGGGCGAACCCGAGTGGCGCGGAATCGGCAGCGGACACGGGGCCCTCAGCTCACGGGTCGTCACGGTCGCGGCCTCAGGCCGAATCAGCCCCGTCGCGCGTCGCGTACGACTGCTCCTGCCCGGTCCGACGGGCGGAGTCGAATCGCTCCCGTCGGCCAGCATCCCCACGCAGCGTGGCCACCTCACGGCGGTGAGCGCATGACGCCCTTCCCCGAGCGCACGATCGTACTGTGGTTCCCCGACTGGCCCATCACGGCCTTCCTGCGCACACAGGCGCGCGAGGTGTCCGCCGCCAATCGCGTGCACGCCGACGGTCCGCTCGCGATCATCCACGACGGCCAGGTCGTCGCCTGTTCCGCGACAGCGCGCGCGGACGGCGTGACGAAGGGACAGCGACGGCGCGACGCGCAGGGAGCATGCGCGCAGCTGCGACTCCTCCCCCATGACGAGGCCCGCGACAGCAGAGCGTTCCACGACGTCCTGACGCACCTCGAAGAACTCGTCCCCGGCGTGCAGCCCCTCCGTCCCGGCCTCGCCGCAATCCGCGCCCGCGGCCCGGCACGCTTCTACGGCGGAGAGCAACAGGCCGCCGAATCCCTCCTGCGCTCCCTCGCCGACATCGGCCTCACCGCCCGCGCCGGGGTCGCCGATGGACTGTTCACGGCAGAGCAGGCGGCGCGAGCACCCTCCGGCGAGCCGGTCACCCTCGTTCCCCCCGGAGGCGCTTCCGACTTCCTCTCGCCGCTCCCCGCCCTCTCGCTCGGCGACCGGGAGCTCGCACTCCTGCTCGCTCGGCTCGGCGTACAGACCCTCGGCGAGTTCGCCGCGATTCCCGCCGCGCGCGTGCACGAACGACTCGGGGTACGCGGATCCTGGTTGCAGGCGCTCGCGTCCGGACGCGATTCGCGCACCGTCATCCCCCGCACCCCGCCTCCCGAGACGGCCCGCGTGCTCGATCTCGAGCCGCCGCTCGAGATCGCCGATCAGGTGGCATTCGCTGTGCGTCAGACGGCCGAGACCTTCTGTGACGGCATCGGCGCGCAGTCCCTCGTGTGCACGGCGGTACGCATCACGCTCGAGACCGACCGCGACGAACGCAGCGAACGAGTGTGGCAACACCCGGCGAGCTTCGACGCGACGAGCGTCGTCGACCGGGTGCGCTGGCAGCTGCAGCCTGCACCCGGCGAAACGGCATTCACCGGCGGCGTCTCGCGCATCGTCATCGAGCCCGACGCCGTCGACGATGCCGCGTCGCATCAGCCCGCGCTGATCGGGCAGGGGCCCGACGAACGCTCGCACCACGCGATGTCTCGCGTGCAGACGCTGCTCGGGCACCGCGGCGTGCTGACGCCTGCACTCGGCGGCGGACGGACCCCGGCCGATCGCGAGGAACTCGTCCCCTGGGGTGAGGCCGCCGTGCCCTCCCGTTCCCGTGACCTCCCCTGGCCGGGGGCGCTTCCCCCGCCGCTGCCCTCCGAGGTGTATCGCGCCCCGCACCGCGTGAGCGTGACCGCCGCAGACGGCACGATCGTCACGGTCGACGAACGCGGGTTCGTCTCCGCAGACCCTGCCCGGATCGACGGGCGCGGCATCGTCTCGTGGGCCGGTCCCTGGCCGCTCGTCGAACGCGGCTGGGACCCGCAGCGCGCACGCCGGACACACCGCTTTCAGCTGGTCGACGATCGCCGCTCCGCGTGGCTCGCCGTCCTCGAAGACGAAACCTGGCACCTCGAAGGGAGGTATGCCTGATGGGCTTCAACAACCCTCCGATCTCCTGGCACGAGCTCGAACGCACCCTCAGCGGGCGCCGCCCGACCGCCGCGCCCTCCGACGCCGACGGCAGCGATAGCCCTGCGTGGAGCCGCAAGCGGGGAGCCTACGAACCGCCGCAGCTCGTCCGCCAACGAAACCGCACTCGTTACGCCGAACTGCACGCACACTCGTCCTTCTCCTTCCTCGACGGAGCCTCGTCACCGGAAGAACTCGTCGAAGAGGCGGAACAGCTGGGACTGGAGGCACTCGCCCTCACCGATCACGACGGTTTCTACGGTGCCGTGCGCTTCGCCGAGGCAGCCGAGCACACGTCGCTGAAGACGGTCTACGGCGCCGAGCTCTCACTCGACCTCACCGCGCCGCAGAAAGGGCACCCGGATCCGCAGGGCCAGCACCTGCTCGTGCTCGCGCGCGGCGAGGAGGGGTACCACCGCCTCTCTCGCGCCATCACGCGCGCACAGTTGCGCGGCGGAGAGCGTGGCCGCCCCCTCTACGATCTCGACGATCTCGCGCACGAGGCGGGCGGCGCGTGGGAGGTCCTCACAGGATGCCGCAAGGGAGCCGTCGGCCGGGCGCTTGCCGCACACGACTCGCCAAGCGCGGCAGAACGCGAGCTGCGGCGACTCATCGACCTGTTCGGACGCGATCACGTGCACGTCGAGATCACCCACCACGGCGACCCCGCAGACGATCGTCGCAATGACCGCCTCGCCGATCTCGCGGAGCGCCTGGGGCTGCCGCTTATCGCGACCGGGAACGTGCACTACTCCCGGCCGGCGAAAGCGCCGCTCGCCCAGGCGGTCGCGGCGATCCGGGCCACGCGCAGCATGGACGACCTCGACGGCTGGCTCCCCGCGACGAATCGCGCCCATCTGCGATCCGGCGATGAGATGGCTCGCCTGTTCGCGCGCTACCCCGGTGCAGTCGAGGCGTCGGCGCGTCTCGCCGACCAGCTCGCGTTCCCCCTCCGTTCGGCCCGACCCGCGCTCCCGCGGCAGCACGTTCCGGACGGGTACACCCCGATGTCGTACCTGCGCGAGCTCGTCTGGAGCGCCGTCCCGGACCGGTACCCGACGCTGCGGGACGAGGATCGCGACCGCATCGCGCACGAGCTCGACGTCATCGAGCAGAAGGACTTCCCCGGCTATTTCCTCATCGTCCACGACATCGTCGCCGAAGCAAGCCGGCGCGGCATTCTCTGTCAGGGCCGCGGATCCGCCGCGAACAGCGCCGTCTGCTACCTGCTCGGCATCACCGCCGTCGACGCGATCTTCTTCCGACTGCCGTTCGAACGTTTCCTCTCGGCGATGCGCGACGAAGAACCCGATATCGATGTTGACTTCGACAGCGACCGGCGCGAAGAGATCATCCAGTACGTCTACGAGACGTACGGTCGCGATCGCGCCGCGCAAGTGGCGAACGTCATCCAGTACCGGCCGAAGAACGCCGTGCGCGACGTCGCCCGCGCCCTCGGCTTCTCCCCCGGCCAGCAGGACGCCTGGGCGCGCCAGGTCGAACGCTGGGGTGCGTCGATCGAGTCGAATGCCGGCCACAGCATCCCCCCGCAGGTGCTCTCCTACGCCGCCGAGATCATGGGGGCGCCCCGCCACCTCGGGATCCACTCCGGCGGCATGGTGCTCACCGACCGCCCCGTCGGCGAGGTCGTCCCGATCGAACATGCCCGGATGCCGGGACGCACCGTCATCCAATGGGACAAGGACGATGCGGCCTGGATGGGGCTGGTGAAGTTCGATCTGCTCGGGCTCGGGATGCTCGCCGCCCTGCAGCACTGCTTCGATCTCATCCGGGAGGCGACGGGAGAGAGTTTCGACCTGCGTGAGCTGCCTCGTGAGGAGCCGGCCGTGTACGACATGCTCTGCCGGGCCGACTCCATCGGGGTCTTCCAGGTGGAGTCACGCGCGCAGATGGGGCTGCTCCCCCGCCTGCAACCCCGCTCGTTCTACGACCTCGCCATCCAGATCGCTCTCATCCGCCCCGGCCCGATCCAGGGCGGCGCCGTCCACCCCTTTGTGCGGCGCAAGCTGGGCGCCGAGGCCGTCACGTATCCCCACCCCCGTCTCGAACCCGTCCTGAAGCGCACCCTCGGCGTCCCGGTATTCCAGGAACAGCTCATGCAGATGGCGATGGCAGTCGGCGACTGCACGGGCGAAGACGCCGATCTGTTGCGGCGGGCGATGGGATCCAAGCGCGGCCGGGAGCGCATCGACGCCCTGCGACAGAAGCTGTTCGATGGAATGGCGCGCAACGGGATCGAGAAAGAGGATGCGGCGAGGATCTACGAACAGATCCAGGCATTCGCGAATTTCGGCTTCGCCGAATCCCACTCGCTCTCCTTTGCGCTGCTCGTCTACGCGAGTTCCTGGATCAAGCTGCACTACCCGGCGGCGTTCCTCGCCGGCCTGCTGCGGGCGCAGCCGATGGGCTTCTACTCCCCCGCCACGCTCACCGCGGACGCGCGGCGAGCCGGCGTCGAAGTGCTCCGCCCTGACATCGTCGCCTCCTCCGTCACCGAGACGCTCGAGCCGACGGAGCCCGACGCGCGGGAGACGACGGGGAGAGCCGCGTGCCTCGCCGACCATGAGGGCGCGCCGACGGTGTTCGACCGCACTGCGCCGGACCGCTCCGGCTCTCACCGGAGAGACGGCCGCTTCGCCGTCCGCCTCGGGCTGGCAGGTGTCACGGGCATCGGTGAGGGGACCGCCCGGCGGATCGTCGAAGAACGCTCTCGCGCGCCGTTCCGGTCGATGAACGACCTCGTCCGTCGCACCGGGGTCACCGAGAAGCAGCTCGAGGCGCTCGCGACGGCCGGTGCTCTCGCCCCGTTCGGACACGGCACACGAGAGGCGCTGTGGCTCGCGGGAGCCGCAGCCGACGACAGGCCAGACGTCCTCGACGGCACGGCGCTCTCGGTGCAGCCGCCGCTGTTCTCGGATCCCTCGAGCTACGAACGTCTCGCGAACGACCTGTGGGCGACCGGCGTCTCGACTGACGACCATCCCCTCGCGCACTTCCGCGGGCCGCTCGATGCGCGCGGTGTGCTCACCTCATCCGAGCTGCGTACGCATGAGTCGGGCCGTCGCGTCGAGGTCGCGGGGCTCGTCACGCACCGGCAACGCCCTGCGACCGCATCGGGCGTGACCTTCCTCAACCTCGAGGACGAGCACGGTCTCGTGAACGTCATCTGCTCCACGGGAGCGTGGAAGCGTTATCGTCACCTGGTTCGCGATGCGCCAGCGCTCATCGCGCGCGGCATTCTCGAGCGCTCGCCAGAGGGGGTCGTGAACATCGTCGCCGACGGGTTCGAAGATCTGCGCGTCGGCGTCGATCACCGATCGCGCGACTTCAGGTGAGCGGATCGATGCCGAGCAGGTCCTGCGCCCAGAGCTGTGGCAGACCGACGTACGGAATCGCCAGGCGCATGACGCCCACCTCCCGCACCTCGTACGGCTCGCGGTCGACACCGCCATTCGCGTCTCCCTTGAGGGTGAGCACGGTCTGGCTGCTGCCGAGGGCGACATCCACGACGCGGTGGGTGACCGTGCCCGGCCCGTTGAAGCGATCGGTCGTGACGACGTCGCCGACCGACACGGCCGTCGCGTCCACACGCTCGGACACCACCACGCTGCCGATCGGCAGACCGGGCTCCATCGACCCGGAGACGACGATCCGTGGCGTCAGGCCGAGCGCCGCGAACAGCATCGTGGCGACGATGCCGATCGCTGCACCGGATGCCACCGCAAGACCGATCACACGCAACGCGATCCGGAGCGCCCTGCGCGGGGAGCCGAGACGTGGTGTCACAGCGTGTGCCACTGCCACCGCCATATCGCCCCGTTCCGCGCCAACGACACGTTGACGTCACCTGATGTTCACCACCTGTTCACCATTATGCCCAGAACCTCGCAGGAACAGGCGGGAACGCCGCAGTATGAGGCGAACCGGCGGGAATCATTTCGAGAACGCCCAGCATCATCGGGGTCGCCACCGGACGCCGCCTCGAGGTCCGGCGCCGCAGGGGTGCCACGACGCGCATCGGCCAGCGCAGTAGGTGCCAGGTTGAGCAGCGTGCCCTAGCCTCGAAGCATGTGCGGACGATTCGTCGTGGCCCGCGTCGGCAGCGAGCTCGTGAGCGAACTCAGGGTGGATCTGATCAGTGACGATCTGCCCGCGCCCTCGTACAACATCGCCCCGACGCAGAGCGCTGCGATCGTCGTCGATTCCGCGAAGACGGATCCGCCGACGCGCCGCCTCGAGTCGGCCCGCTGGGGCCTCGTACCGGGGTGGGCGAAAGACCTCTCGATCGGCTCACGGGCCTTCAACGCACGATCGGAGGAACTCGAGCAGAAGCCGATGTTCCGCTCCGCGCTCCGTGCGCGCCGCGCCGTCGTCCCAGCCACGGGCTATTACGAGTGGAAGAAGGACGACGACGGAAAGGTGCCGCTGTTCGTCCATCACGAGGCCGGCGATCCGCTGCTCTTCGCGGGACTGTACGAGTGGTGGCGCGATCCCGATGGCGCGTGGGTGCTGAGCTTCACGATCCTCACGCGCTCGAGTGTCGGCGGCCTCGGTTCGATCCATCACCGGATGCCCGTGTTCCTCGACGCCGACCATGCGGATGCGTGGCTCGACACCGATCTCGACGAGCCACGCGACGTCCTCGACGCCGCGATCGACGACGCCCCACGCGTCGCCGAAGCGTTCGCGTGGCACGACGTCGGCCGGGCCGTCGGCAATGTGCGCAACGACGAGCCGAGTCTCATCGATCCGGCCTGACGGGCGCGTGTGTGCACGTGGGAGACAATGGGCAGCGTGACCCACGACATTCCCGCTGACGCCCGCGCGCACATCGACGACCTCGCCGCCTTCGTCGAGGCGTCGCCGTCCTCCTACCACGCCGCCGAAGAGACAGCGCGCCGGCTGCAGGGCGCCGGCTTCGCCCGCCTCGCCGAGGCCGACGCCTGGGAGCTGTCCACGGGCGGCCGCTACGTCGTCGTGCGCGAGGGATCCGTCATCGCGTTCGCGCTGCCCGCCGCCGTCTCGCCGACGACACCGTTCCGCATCGTCGGCGCACACACCGACTCCCCCGGCTTCAAGCTCAAGCCGCAACCGACGACGACGGGACCCGGTGGCTGGTGGCAGCTCGGCTGGGAGGTGTACGGCGGCCCGCTGCTGAACTCGTGGCTCGACCGCGAGCTGTGCCTCGCCGGACGCCTCGTCACGCTCGACGGCACCGAGCACCACGTCCGCACCGGTCCGCTCGCCCGGATCCCGCAGCTCGCCATCCACCTCGACCGCCAGGTCAACGAGGGACTCACGCTCGACAAACAGCGCCATACCGCTCCCGTGTGGGGTCTCGGCGACGCCGAGAGCGCCGACATCCTCGCGGTCCTCGCGCGCGAGGCCGGCGTGGATCCGGCTCAGATCGGAGGGATCGACGTGGTGGCGGCCGACACGCAGCCGCCGCGCACGTTCGGCGCCGATGACGCCCTGTTCGCGAGTGGTCGCCTCGACAACCTGCTCTCGACGCACGCCGGGCTCGTCGCGATCGCGGACAGCCGGCCGACCGACGCCATCGCGATGTTCGCCGCGTTCGATCACGAAGAGATCGGATCCGCGACGCGCTCGGGCGCGGCCGGACCATTCCACGAAGAAGTCCTCACGCGCATCCTCACGGCGTTCGGGGCGACGGCCGAGGACCGCGCCCGCAGCTTTGCCGCGTCGCTGCACGTCTCGAGCGACGTCGGACACGCGGTCCACCCGAACTACGCCGACCGACACGACACGGCCAACCAGCCCGTCGCGGGCGGCGGTCCGATCCTGAAGATCAACGCGAACCAGCGCTACGCAACCGACGCGCACGGCGCCGCGGAGTGGAACGCCGCGTGCCAGGCGGCGGACGTCCCGACACAGGAGTTCGTGTCGAACAACACGGTGCCCTGCGGGTCCACGATCGGTCCGATCTCAGCGACGCGCCTCGGCATCCGCACGGTCGATGTCGGTGTGCCGATCCTCTCGATGCACTCCGCCCGCGAACTCACCAGCGTGCTCGACCCGTGGTACCTGTCGCGCGCGATGGAATCCGTGCTCGCGCGCTGACATGGCGACGCTCACGCGGGACGTCTGGCGTGCGCGCGACGCCGCGCACACAGAGCGCGCCCGCGAACTGACGCGCGAGCACCGCGCACGGCGGCAGCGCGGCGAGAAGCATCCCGTGTGGGACTTCCTGTTCACCTATTACGGGTATCGGCCCTCGCTCCTCGAGCGATGGCATCCCGGCGCGGGCGTCGAACTCGCTGACGCCGTCGACGATGCCCGGGCGTCCTGGCGCTGGTACGTAAAGGGGTCGACTGCCGGTTCCCTGAGCGTCGATGACGCGGCGTTCCGGAGCGAGAAGCGTCAGATCGTACGTCTTGCGGAGATCATGCTGCGGCGGACCGCCGCACGGCCGGGGCAGTTCGACTGCTTCGGGCTGCACGAGTGGGCGATGGTCTACCGCCAGGGCGAGCACCGCCATCCGCAGCCGCTGCGGCTCGGCGCGAGCGGCACCGACGCCGTCGTCGAAGCGCATGAGCTGCGCTGCACCCACTTCGACGCCTTCCGTTTCTTCACCGCGGAGGCCGTGCCGCGCAATCGCGAGCCGCTGCGACGCGAGGATCAGGCGGAGCGCGAGCAGCCGGGCTGCCTGCACGCCGGGATGGACGTCTACAAGTGGGCGGTGAAGCTCGGACCGCTCGTTCCGGGCGAGCTCCTGCTCGACGCGTTCGAGCTCGCCAGCGATGCCCGCCTACTGGACATGGCCGCGGCGCCGTACGATCTCTCCGAGTTCGGCGTCGACCCCGTGCGTATCGAGACCACCGAGGGCAAGGCCGAGTACGTGCGCCGCCAACGCGCCCTCGCCGAACGCTCCGCTCGGCTGCGCGAGGGGATCCTCGGCTCGTCGTTCCGCGCACCCTCTGTCGCGGCGGTCTCGTGAGGGGGTAGTGTCACTGCGATCCATCTCACAGAACGTCGGAGATCCCGAATGAAATTCATGCAGAACCTCGGCAAGTCGCTGATGCTACCCATCGCCGTCATGCCCGTCGCCGCGATCCTCATGGGAATCGGCAACTGGATCGGAAACACGGCCGGCGAGAACGTCGTCAGCGTGTTCCTCCTGTCCGCGGGCGGCGCCGTCATCGACAATCTCGCCGTCCTCTTCGCGATCGGCATCGCCTTCGGCATGTCGCGGAGGTCCGATGGCGTGGCCGCCCTCGCGGGGCTCGTGTCGTGGCTCGTCGTCACGGTTCTCCTCGCACCCGAGAACGTTGCCGGCCTCACCGGCGTCGAGGTCGCCGACACGGACCCGGCGTTCGGGAACATCCAGAATGCGTTCGTCGGCATCTTGTGCGGGCTCATCGGCGCGTTCGCCTACAACCGGTTCCACGAGACCAAGCTCCCAGACTGGCTCGCCTTCTTCTCGGGCAAACGTGCGGTGGCAATCGTCGCCGCCGGACTGTCGCTCATTCTCGCGATCGCACTGTTCTTCATCTGGCCGTTCGTGTACCAGGGCCTCGTGTCGTTCGGCGAGTGGATCGTCGGCCTGGGCGCCGCCGGCGCTGGCATCTACGGCTTCTTCAACCGTCTGCTGATCCCGTTCGGCCTGCACCACGCCCTCAACTCCGTGTTCTGGTTCGACGTGGCGGGCATCAACGACATCTCCAACTTCCTCAACGGCACGGGAGAGCCCGGCATCACCGGCATGTACACGTCCGGCTTCTTCCCGATCATGATGTTCGGACTGCCGGGTGCCGCGCTCGCGATGTATGTCACGGCACGCTCGAGCCGAAAGAAGGTCGCTGGCGGCATCCTCTTCTCCGCCGCGTTCGCGTCGTTCTTCGTCGGTATCACCGAGCCGCTTGAGTTCTCGTTCATGTTCCTCGCGCCCGTGCTGTACGGAATTCACGCCCTCTTCACGGGCGTTTCGATGGCGCTCACGGCGCTGCTGCCGGCCCGGATGGGCTTCGGGTTCTCCGCGGGCGCGATCGACCTTGGCCTCGGCTGGAACAACCCGCTCGCGCAGAACCCGTGGATGCTCCTGCTGCTCGGCATCGCGTGGTTCGTCGTCTATTTCCTCGTGTTCACGTTCGTCATCCGGAAGTGGCAGCTGAAGACGATCGGCCGTGAGGACGACGACGAGATCGCCGACGAAGACGACGAGACGGACGTCGACGCCAAGTACGTCGCGACGGCGAGCCGGTTCATCGACGCCCTCGGCGGCACGGAGAACATCACGAGACTCGATAACTGCGCCACGCGCCTGCGCCTCGAGATCGACGACGTCTCACGCGTCGACGACAGCGCCCTCAAGCGGGCCGGAGCAGCCGGGACCATGAAGCCGGGCGGGCACTCGGTGCAGGTCGTCTACGGCCTCAACGTGCAGTTCGTGAAGGACGCGATGGAGCAGGTCATGTCCGGCCGCGTCGCTCCCTCGAGTGGCGACGTCCCGGCCGCGACGCCCGCGACCGACAGCGTGCAGACGCTTGCCGCGACCGACACCGTGGTCGTGCGTCTGCTGCAGCCGATCGATGGCGAGGTGAAGCCCCTGAGCGCCGTGCCGGATCCGACGTTCGCCGACGAGGTCATGGGCCCAGGGCTCGCCATCGAGCCGACCGGAGACACCGTGCGTTCCCCCGCCCCCGGTCGTGTCGGGCACATCTTCGACACCGGCCACGCGGTCGCGATCGTCACCGACGACGACGTCGAGATTCTTGTACACATCGGCCTCGAGACGGTCGGCATGGGCGGAGACGGCTTCGAGCTCCTCGTGAAGACCGGTGACCTGGTCGATGAGGGCACCCCCCTCGTGCGGGTCGATCTCGCGAAGATCCGCGAGGCGGGTCACCCGACGATCACGCCGGTGGTGCTCCTGAACCGCCCGGGTGGCAGCCTCGAGTTCCGCTGATCCGGTGGCCACGGCGCCCCACCCCACGGAGTCGTCGTAGCATCGAAGGCATGCGTGTCGCTTATGCGCAACTGCGCGATCTCGTGAGCCGGGCGGGTTCGGATCCCATCTGGAACCCGCCCGGTCCGCGCGAAGGCGCGACGAACAAGCGTCCCGCGGCTGTCTTGATTCTCTTCGGCATGCTCGACGCGATCCCCGCCGAGCACGAGGCGAAGAACGCGGCCGTGTCGAAGGACCTCGACCTCCTGCTGTTGCGCCGTGCCTCGACGTTGCGCTCGCACCCGGGCCAGGTGGCATTCCCGGGAGGACGCGTGGATCCCGAGGACGACGGCCCGATCGCCGCAGCGCTCCGCGAAGCGCGCGAGGAGACCGGTCTCGACACGTCGGGCGTCGAGGTGATCGGCGCGCTCGGCGAGCTCATCCTCCCGTATTCCAACCACCGCGTCACTCCCGTGATCGCCTGGTGGCGCCAACCGTCCCCGGTCGGCGTGGTCGACGTGGCGGAGAGCGAGGCCGTCTTCCGTGCACCCGTCGCCGACCTCATCGACCCGGCGAACCGCGTCACGAGCGTCATCGGCTACGACAGTGACACGATGAGGGGCCCCGCCTGGAATCTCTCGGTCCACGACACCGATTACTTCGTCTGGGGCTTCACCGGTGGCATCATCGATCGCCTGCTCTCGGAGCTCGGCTGGGAAGAGTCGTGGGATCGTTCACGCGAGGTGCGGATCTCTCCGCCTCGGGCAGACGGCGAGGAGGTCCTCACGCGCGAAGTCTGACGAGCGCGCGCACCGCGCGCATCAGGTACCGCGCGGGGACACCGATGGCGATCGCGACCGCGCCCGAGATGGTTCGGTCACGGCTGCCGATCGCGAGCCGACGGTGCCATGCGTCCCGCAGCGCGCCACCGACTGGCTCCGACACCGCACGTGGCGCAAGATCTCCCGCGGTGCGGCACCGCACAAGGTCGCGCAGCATGGGGATCCACGTGTCGTCCTCCACGTCATGGAAATAGTTGTCGCCGAGCCAGCCGGGATCCGGGTGACGCATCCGGCGTGCAATCACGTCGTCGGCGGTCCCCAGCAGTCCGCTTCCGCGGAACACCGTGTTGATGAGGGTCTCGTCGACGCCGAACGTATCAAGCGCAACTACCGGGATGCCACGTGCGGCCGCCTCGATCGCGGCCGTGGAGCTGACCGTCACCAACCCCTCGGCGCGGTCCAGGGCGCGCGACATCGGTTCGTACGACACGACGAGGTTTGCCGGCAGCGGTCCGAGTTCGGTGAGGAGATCGACGTATCCGTCCTCCTCGCGATGCGTCTCGTGCTCCCCCGGACGCCCGCGCAGCTTGACGACGACGCGGGCATCCGGCGTCGCCTTCGCCGTCTCAACGAGGATCCGTGCCACGCGTCTTCGGTCTTCCCGCGCTCGCGGCACGATCGCCTGGGCGGCGAAGACGAGGTCGGTGCCGCTCCGGCCCGCAGGATCAGCGTCGGCGATCTTGCGGGCGAACGGCAACGTCGCGAGCGCGAACCGCTGGTCGATAGCGCGTTCCTTCGCCAGGGCACGGAACTCACGCACCTCTCGGTGCGAGTGCACGATCATCAGGTCGCATCGGCGCCGGAAGTGCAGCGCCCGCCAGGTTGCCGGTACCGAAATTCCCGGCAGCCCGGACACGATCACGGGGCACGGATCTCGTCGCGAGGCCTCCCGTGCGACGACGCGCGCGACCGGGCCGCGCGCCGCGGCGAGGACGACGTCGGCGCGCGCGAGCCGGGCGGGCAGGTCTGCGAACGACGCGCGTCGCGCGCGCTCGGGAGGCAGCCCGGATCCGGTCAGCGCGGCGCGGAGCTGCACGTCGCTGACGGCGACCTCCGTGTCGAGCACCACGAGCTCACCGTCGATGCGGCGATCCGCGACGAGGGCGGCTGCCCATTTCACGTACGAGTCCGTGTCGGCGACCGCCACGACGCGTATGGCTGGCTCTCCCGCCACGGATCGGCCGCGTTGCGACGTCACGACAGGACGCGGCGGAGCTTGGCCCGCGGGGCCTCCTCGCTCGCATAGACGTGCTTTACGCCGTCGCCCCGCGCGGCCTCGATGATGCGAATATCGCGCACGAGCGTCGCGAGGCCGCCGGGCTCGAGTGAAGCGGCATGATCGGATCCCCACATCGTCCGGTCGAGCGTGATGTGACGTTCGACCGCGACGGCACCGAGCGCGACCGCCGCCAGCGAGATCTGCAGGCCGCGCTCATGCCCGGAGTAGCCGATGGGGACGCCGGGGAACCGGTCGCGCAGCACCGGGATCATCCGCAGATTCGCCTCGGTCGGCTCGAGCGGATAGGTCGACGTCGCGTGCAGGATCGTGAGATCGCTCGTGCCGAGCGTCTCGACAGCCAGGTCGATCTCCGCCATCGTCGACATCCCTGTCGAGAGGATGATCGGCTTGCCGGTGTCGCGCAACGCGGCGAGCAGGTCCAAATCGGTGACGCTGGCCGAGGCGACCTTGTGCGCGACGACCCCGAGGCCCTCGAGGAACTCCACGCTCGGCACATCCCACGGCGATGCGAACCATTCGAGACCGCGCATGACGGCGTGGTCGCCGATCTCGATGTATTCGTCGCGCCCGAACTCGACGCGGTGTCGGTACTCGAGGTAGGTCATCGTCCCCCACGGCGTCTCCCGCGGGACGTCTCGCATGTGTGCGGGCGTGCAGATCTCCGGCGTGCGCTTCTGGAACTTCACCGCATCCGCCCCCGCGTCCGCGGCGACATCGATGAGCTGTTTGGCGAGTTCGACGGACCCGTTGTGATTGAGCCCGATCTCCGCGATGACGAGGGCGGGCGCGCCCCCGCCGATCTGACAAGAACCGATCATGACGCTCATCGGCGTCTCCCTTCTGGTTGCGCCGGAACTCCGACGCCTGCGGCCAGGACGAACTCTGCGAGCTGTCGGATGGCGCCGTCGCCGCCCGGTCGGGTGAGGATCAGTCGGGCGCGCGCTAACGCCTCGGGGTGCGCGGCGGGAACCGCGACGGGCCATCCGACGAGATCGAGCGCGGGAACGTCGTTGATGTCGTTGCCCACGTAGGCGATGCGCGAGAGTGGGACCCCCGCTCGCTCCGCCCACTGCACGAGCGCGCGGCCCTTGTCCGCAACCGCGTGGATGACCTCCACGTCGAGTTTCGCCGCGCGGGCCGCCACGACCGGATTGCGCTCGGTCGACAGGATGAGGACCGAGATGCCGGCTTCCCGCAGCAACCGCACGCCCATCCCGTCCGACCGACTGACGCGCACCGACTCGGTGCCGTGCTGGTCGACACGCACGGTGTCGTCGGTGTGGACGCCGTCGAAGTCCGTGACGACGGCGTCGACGTCGACGAGCGCGTCGGCGGGATCCGGCTCGAGGTGCGCGATCGCGCGCGCGACGGCGAGCTGTCCTGGCGTGTCGATCTCGATCGCCGTCTCCGCCGGGACTTCCTGCGCGTCGAGGCGTCCGAAGAATCGATGACCTGCGGCGCGAAAGCCCGCGACGTCCATCACGTAGAACGCCCCCGTCTCAACGAGCTGCGGGAGCCGGTCCTGGCGGCGCGGACGGTTACGGGCATCGTGGCCGGTCGGCACGGTCGCGCCCCCGCGCCTCGTCCAGACGAACTCGTCAGATGCGCGCGCGGAGAACACGCTGTCGGCGTCACCGGACGAGACGCGCGCCACGGCGTCGCGCAATCCGGCTGCGGGGATGAAGGGACTCGTCGCCTGCAGGAACGCGAGGACCTGCGGACGTACGCCGCGGTCAGCGAGCACGTCGAGCGCGTGCAGCAGCGCGGACTCCGACGTCGCCGCGTCCCCCGCGAGCTCGGCGGGTCGTGCGATCAGCTCCGCGTTCCACGCACACGCGGTCTGCGCGATCCGGTCGTCGTCGGTCGAGACGACGACGTGGTCGATGCCAGCGGCGCGGGCCGAGCGAATGGCGCGCGCCACGAGCGGAATGCCGCCGACGCGGGCGACGTTCTTCCCCGGCACGCCCCGGGAACCCCCGCGCGCGGGGATGATCGCGACGACGCCCGACGTCATCGCGTCGCCCTTGCGGGCGTCACGAGTGGCCGTTCGCGAAGGACGACGGGCGATCCCTCGAGCACTCGCCGCAGCGTCGCCGCGGCGCTCGTCGGCAACGTCACGATCTCGCGCGGAACGCGGCGACCGGCGAGAACGAGTTCGATGGGGAGTCCCGTGCGCACGACCCGCACGCGCGGAAGCGCCGCGACCGCCGCGAGCACGTCCTCTTCCTCGCGACGGTGCGGCAGATACGCCGTGTCGGCACCGCGCGCGCTGTCTCGCACCCACTGTAGGTATTCTGTCCGCGGCATATGTCCGTCGACGACGCGTGCGCTGCCCAGGATCACGCGATCCTCGCGTACTGCGTCTGCCGCTGGCGTCCTTGTGGCCGCCGCGCGCAGCCACTCGAACGCGTGGTGTTGGACTCCGACGCCCAGCTCCCGCAGCCGCTCCGCGCGGGCCTCGCCCAGGTCGAACGTCGTGAAGATGCCGGCGTCACCAGCGACGGCGCGCAGCCGAATCGCGTCGAGCGCGAGCGGAGCGAGGCGTCGCGCCACGGCGCGCTCGGCGACGCCCGGACGCATGAGCGGACGCGCTCCGCCGATGGCGTCGACGAAGTCGAGAGTGGCGAGCCCGTCGTCGAGGAACGTGAGCCGGCGCGGGCGCAGCACGGCGGCGGCCAGCCGGAACTGCCCCGAGAATCCGTCGCCGACGAGCCAATGGTCGTGACGACGCAGCGTTCGCCACGGGATCCCGTAGTAGCCGGCCTGCTCGCCGAACTGTGCGTCGAGCCGATTGAGGACACCGGCCGTCTTCTCGACCTGCGGTGCGAGTCGCGCCGCCAGGTCGACGCGAGTGCGATGGGCTGCGGCCCACTCCGCCGCGCCGATCATCTGCAGGGGCGATTCGACCCACGCCAGCGGCGCATCGTCGTGCGGCATCGGTCCTCCGGTGGCGAGCGGCGGGCGGTTCCATCGGAACCATTCGCTCACCCTCCTCCGGAGGGGTTAACGCCGACGCGCGCTCAGGTGACGAGCTCGTGACGCGTCGATGAATCCTCGGGCGTGAGCACGCGCTGCGGGCCCGCGTAGAGGTTCATGCGGTCGCCGCGCAGGAAGCCGACGAGCGTCATGCCGGCTTCGACAGCCAATTCGACGGCGAGGCTCGACGGTGCCGATACCGCGGCGATCATCGGGATCCCCGCCATTGCCGCCTTCTGCGCGAGTTCGAACGCCACCCGTCCCGAGACCATCAAAATGTGCCCTGCCAGCGGGACGTGGCCATTCATCGCCGCCCAACCGACCACCTTGTCGACCGCGTTGTGGCGACCCACGTCCTCTCGCACGACGATGAGCTCGCCCGTGCGGCCGTCGAACAGCGCCGCCGCGTGCAGCCCGCCGGTCTTGTCGAAGACCTCCTGCTGCGCGCGCAGCGCGTCCGGGAAGGTCGCAAGCATCGCGGCGTCGACCTCCAGCGGATCCGTCGAGACGTCGTACGCCGACTCCGTGCGCACCGCGTCGATGGACGCCTTGCCGCACACTCCGCACGAGCTCGTCATGTAGACGCGACGGGCCATCTCCGCTCCGGGAAGCGGGACGCCGGGCGCGAGCGCGATGTCGAGGACGTTGTAGGTGTTGTCCGCACCCCCCGTTCCGGGACCGCCGCAGTGAATCGCGCCGACGACGTCGGATCCGGCACGGATCGCGCCCTCGGAGAGCAGGAACCCCGTCGCGAGTTCGACGTCGTGCCCGGGCGTGCGCATCGTGACCGACAGGGGCTCGCCCGCGACCCGGATCTCGAGCGGCTCCTCGACCGCGAGCGTGTCCGGTCGTCGACGCGGCTCGGCTCCGAGCGTGATCCGCGTGACGGGACGGCGCTGCGTGATGCGTCCCATCGGCTACCCGCGTCTCGCGAACCGGACGATGATCGACTTCGATGTCGGGGTACCGCTGTCGTCCGCGAACGATTCGAGCGGCACGAGAACGTTCGTCTCGGGATAGTACGCCGCGGCGTTTCGTCGGGGCGTGTCATAGGACACGAGCCGGAACTCCTCCGCGCGACGCTCCTCGAGACCGTTCGGGCCGTGCCACTCCGACACGAGGTCGACGATGTCCCCGTCCTCGAAGCCCTGGTCGTGGATGTCATCCGGATGCGTGAGCACGACGCGTCTGCCGTCGTGGATGCCGCGATACCGGTCGTCCTTGCCGTAGATCGTGGTGTTGTACTGGTCGTGCGACCGCAGCGTCTGCAGCAGCACGCGCCCGGCGGGAATGTGCGGATACTCGAGGCGGTTGGCGGTGAACATCGCCTTGCCCGTCTCGGTTGCGAACTGGCGGGTGTCTCGGGGCGGGTTCGGCAGGTAGAACGTCCGCCCCTTCTGGATCCGCTCCTCGTACCGCTCGAAGCCGGGGACGACGCGCGAGATGTGATCGCGGATCTGCGCGTAGTCGCCTTCCAGTGCCTGCCAGTCGGCACGCGGAGCGTCCTCGCGCCCCGCGAACACGCGCTCGCACAGGCGCGCGAGGATCGCGACCTCGCTCAGCATGTCATTCGACGGCGGCTCGAGACGGCCCCGAGATCCGTGCACCGCACCCATCGAGTCCTCCACCGTCACGCGCTGGTCGCCCGAGCCGCGGCGATCGCGATCCGTGCGTCCGAGCGTCGGCAGGATGATCGCACGGCGGCCCGTGACGACATGCGAGCGATTGAGTTTCGTCGACACGTGCGCCGTGAGACCGGTCTTCGCCATGCCGGACTCGACGATCGCGGTGTCCGGGGTGGCGCTGACGAAGTTGCCGCCGACCGCGAGGAAGAACCGCACCTTCCCGGCGTCCATGGCGCGGATCGCGGCGACGGTGTCGTATCCGTGTTCCCGCGGCGCCGTGAACGAGAACTCCTCGTCGAGAGCGTCGAGGAAGTCGGTCGGCGGCTTCTCGTAGATGCCCATCGTGCGGTCGCCCTGCACGTTGGAGTGCCCGCGCACGGGACACACTCCGGCGCCGGGGCGCCCGATGTTGCCCTGAAGCAGGAGCACGTTGACGACATCGCGCAGGGTGGCCACGGAGTGCTTGTGCTGTGTGAGCCCCATCGCCCAGCACACGATCGTCTTAGAGGATGCGCGCACGCGCTCCGCGAGCTCGCGGATCCGCTTCTCGTCGAGGCCCGTCGCGACCTCGATCTCGCTCCAGGACACCTGCGCGGCCGCCTCGGCGTACTCGGCGTAACCCGACGTGTGCGCGTCGATGAACGTCGTGTCGAGCACGCCGCCATGGATGGCGTGCTGTTCGATGAGGTGCTTGCCGATGCCGATGAACAGCGCCTGGTCGCCGCCGAGACGGATCTGTACGAAGTCGTCGGTGAGCTGCGTGCCGCCGAGGATCATGCCGCGCGCGGTCTGCGGATTCTTGAAGTGCAGGAGGCCGGCTTCTGGCAGCGGGTTGATCGCGACGATCGTCGCGCCGCGCTGCTTCGCCTTCTCGAGCGCGGTGAGCATGCGCGGGTGGTTCGTCCCCGGGTTCTGCCCGGCGATGATCAGCAGATCAGCGTCGTGGATGTCGGTGATCGACACGGTGCCCTTGCCGATGCCGAGCGTCTGTCCGAGAGCGGATCCGCTCGACTCGTGGCACATGTTCGAGCAGTCGGGCAGGTTGTTCGTGCCGTAGCCACGCACGAGCAGCTGATAGAGGAACGCCGCCTCGTTTGAGGTGCGGCCCGAGGTGTAGAACACCGCCTCGTCGGGATCGTCGAGCGCGCGCAGTTCGTCGGCGAGGATGTCGAGCGCGTCGTCCCAGGACAGCGGACGGTAGTGCGTCGCGCCCTCGTCGAGGATCATCGGGTGGGTCAGGCGCCCCTGCTGTCCGAGCCACCAGTCGTCGTGCGAGCGCAGCTCCTCGATGGAGTGCTCGGCGAAGAACTCCGGTCCGATGCGGCGGACGGTCGCTTCCTCGGCGACGGCCTTGGCGCCGTTCTCGCAGAACTCGGCCATGTGGCGTCGGTCCTCTTCCGGCCATGCGCAGCCGGGGCAGTCGAACCCGTCCTTCTGGTTCACCCGGAGCAGGGTCTCGGCGGTGCGCTTGACGCCCATCTGCTCGAGCGAGATCTTCAGGGAGTTCATGACTCCCGGCACACCGACCGCGTGCGTCTGCCGGGGGCGGACGGTCAGCTTCGACTCGTCGATGTCGTGTTTCGGAGGCCTCGTCACCATGAGGCCATCGTAGTCTGCGCGGCGCAGGTGACGGGCAACCGGTCGCCCAGGTCGTACGGTGGTGCCATGAGCGTGATCTCGGCGGTGCGGGCCCAGCGGCGATCGCCCCTGTTGCAGGTCGTGAAGTCCTCCGTTGCGACGCTCGCCGCGTGGTTCCTGTCTGTGCTGATGATCCCGGACGGCCCTGCCCCGGTGTTCGCCGCCATCGCCGCGCTCCTCGTCGTCCAGCCGAGCGTCAATCAGTCGATGCTGAAGGCCGTCGAGCGTTCCATCGGCGTGCTCGTGGGCGTCGTGGTGGCCTCCGCGCTCGGACTGCTGCTCGGCGAGGCATCGTGGGTGCTGATGGTCGCGATCGTCGTCTCGCTCGTCGGCGCCTGGGCGCTGAAGATGACGCCCGGCACGACGAACCAGGTCGGGATCAGTGCACTGCTGATCCTGACGCTCGGGGCGAGCACCCCCGACTACGCCGTGGCACGCGTGGTCGAGACGATGATCGGCGCGGTCATCGGGTTCGTGGTCAACCTCGTCCTGGTCCCGCCGGTGGCGGTCGGTCCGGCACATCGCGCGCTCGACGCGCTCGGCGACGAGGTCGCCGCCACGATGGAGCGCCTCGCATCCGCGCTCGAGGCGCCGCAGTCACCGGCTGCGCGCGAAGAGCTGCTCCTCACGGCCCGCCTGCTGCGTCCGATGCGCGTCTCGGCCGAGACCGCGATCGACGACGCGGCGGACTCGCTCACGCTGAACCCCCGCGGGCGACGTCATCGGCGGGAGCTCACCGACGTGCGCGACCTCCTCGGCCGTCTCTCCTCCGTCGTGACCCAGGTGCTCGGCATGACGCGCGCCTACTACGACCGATACGACGACGACCTGGCGAACGAGCCGGCGGTGATCGGCATCGCCGAGCAGCTGCGCCGCGCCGCCCACGACGTCCGCCTGGAGCTGCGCCGCACGCCGACCGCGAACGCGGATCCCGCCGTGACCGAGACCCTCCCGGCACTCACCCGCCCGTACACCGTCGTCGCGCCGACCGGCGACCACTGGATCCTCATCGGAGCGCTTCTCGAGGACCTGCGCCGGATTCACGGTGAGGTCTCGGGCGACGAGGCCTGAGGCGCACGGTAGCGTGGGACGCCGTGTTCCACATCGTCTTCTACGAACCGCGCATCCCGCCGAACACCGGCAACGCGATCCGCCTCTCTGCCATCACGGGCAGCACTCTCCATCTCGTCGGACCTCTCGGTTTCGACCTCTCGGATGCGAAGCTGCGCCGCGCCGGGCTCGATTACCACGATCTCGCGCACGTGCGCGTGCACGCGGATCTCGATGCGGCTCTCGATGCGCTCGCCGAACTCGGAGTCGAGGCGCTCTATGCCTTCACCGGACACGCGACGCGCGCATTCACCGACGTCAGCTACGCCCCCGGCGATGCACTGCTGTTCGGCCCGGAGCCCACCGGCCTGCCCGATGAGGTGCTGCACCACCCGCGCGTCACCGACCTCCTGCGGATCCCGATGCGCCCCGGCGTGCGCTCGCTGAACCTGTCGAACGCCGCGGCCGTCGCGACGTTCGAAGCGTGGCGCCAGAGCGGATACTCCGGCAGCGCGTGAGCGCCGTGTGACGTCGACGCGTTTCAGTCGGCGCGCTTTCGACGAACAGTGCGGACTGTGACGGGGACGAGCACCCAGGTCACCACGGCGATGGCGGCGAGCACCGACCCTGCGATCCATCCCGACGATCCGCCGACCACGACGTCGAAGACGAACCCCACGACTCCCGCGAGCAGCACGGAGACGATCGCGAGGGCCGCGATCAGGCACACATGTCCGGCCGTCACCACTGAGCGCTTCGCTCCCGCGCGGAAGAGCACGCGGTGTGCGGCGACCGGCGCGAGAGCGAGGACGGAGCTCAGCGCGCTCAACGCGATGAGCACGAGGTACAGGCCCTTCTGACCGAGCGCCAGGTCCGCGAACGCCGGCTGGAAGGCAAGGGCGAGCAGGAAACCGGTGAGGATCTGCGTGCCGGTCTGCAGCACGCGCAGCTCCTGCAGCACCTCGGTCCAGTTGCGGTCGGCGCGTTCGTCCGCCGTCTCGTTCCGTCGGGGCTGGTCGGCCACTTCGTCGTCGGTCACCCTCTGACGGTACTGCGACTCATCGCCGTCTGTCTCGCATGCCGCGATGCTGCCCGAGGCGCTCGCGGTCCCCGAGTCGTGATCCTCGCGCGCGCCGCGCATCAACCTTTTGATGGAGACAGACGTCATTCCGGTTCCCGATGTCCGGCCGGGAGGATCTTGATGGGCTTGTGGGTATGACGGGTTCTCCTCTCACTTCACGGTTCTCAGATCGGCTGGTCTCGCGCCGCGGCGCTTGGATCGCGCTCGGTGCGTCGCTTCTCGCACTCGTGGTGCTGTTCGGCATCTTCGGCGGAGCCCAGGCGCCGGTTCGCACGGCGCACGCGCCGGCGGATTCGGAGAGCTCGCGTGTCAGCGACGTACTGGATGCTTTCCCCGATTCCGATCGCCAGCCCGTCCTCGTCGTGGCCACTCGCGACGACAACGAAACGCTGGCCGACAGCGACCTCGCCGAGCTGGATGAGCTGCTGCCGGTGCTCAACACACACGCCGACGCGGATCCGAGCGGGCCACTGGTCAGCGACGATGCGCGGGCTGCCGTCCTCGTCGTGCCGATCGCCGTCGGAGCGGACAACACTGAGACCGGCGCCATCATCGAGGCGATGCGGACTGCGCTCGCCGATCACGCTCCGGATGGTCTTCAGCTGCAGGTCACGGGCGGGCCCGCATTCGGTGCCGACGTCGCCTCCGCGTTCGACGGCGCTGATCTCACGCTCCTCGTCGTGACGATCGCGATCGTCGCGGTTCTGCTGATCCTGACCTACCGTTCGCCGGTGCTGTGGCTCATCCCGCTGACCGTCATCGGCGTCGCCGACGGTCTCGCGGGGCGCGTCACCGCCGCAGCGGGCTCCGCGTGGGGGCTGGCGTTCGACGCGGGAATCATCAGCGTGCTCGTCTTCGGCGCGGGCACGAACTACGCACTGCTGCTCATCTCACGCTACCGCGAGGAACTGCAGCGGACGGAAGATCACCGCGTCGCTCTGGCGACGGCCTGGCGGGCGACGCTCCCGGCGATCCTCGCATCGAACGTCACGGTCGTGCTGGCGCTCGCCACGCTCGTCTTCGCCGCGATTCCATTGACGCGCGGGCTCGGGATCCCCGCGGCCATCGGACTGCTCATCGCGCTCGCCGCCGTCCTGCTCGTCCTGCCGCCCTTCCTCGCCGTCTGGGGCCGGAAGATCTTCTGGCCGTTCGTTCCTCGACCGGGCGATGCGCGCGTGCACGGCAGCGCGTGGCGCGCCGGTGCGACCAGGGTCGCGAAGCGCCCCGTCGCAAGCCTGCTCGCGGGCGCCGCGCTGCTGGCCGTCATGGCGACCGGGCTGTTCGGCGCCCAGGTGGGACTCGACCAGATCGAGAAGTTCCGCGTGCCCTCCGAATCGGCCGTCGGACTGGAGAGACTCTCAGCGCACTTTCCCCCGGGCGAGGCCCAGCCGATCCTCATCGTCGCGAACTCGGAGCACGCCGACGACGTCGCTGCCGCCGCGGCCGACGTCGACGGCGTCGTGCGCGCCCACCCTGCGGGCGAGTCCGAGGACGCCGCGGTGACGAAGATCATGGTGACGAGCGAATACTCTCCGGGAACGGACGCCAGCCTCGAACAGATCTCGGAGCTGCGCGACACCGTGCACCCGATCGATGGCGCCGACGCGCTCGTCGGGGGCGCCGTCGCTGCCGACCTCGATGCGCGAGGAGGGAACGAACGCGATCTGGGCGTCATCGCGCCGCTCGTCCTCGGTGTCAGCTTCCTCGTGCTCGTCGTGCTGCTGCGCTCGCTCATCGCGCCCGTGCTGCTCCTCGTCGTCAACTTCGTCAGTGCGGTCGCCGCCATCGGCGCGGGCACCTGGCTCGGGCGCGTTCTGTTCGGGTGGGATGCTCTCGATCTGCAGGTGCCGATCCTGGCGTTCCTCTTCCTCGTCGCGCTGGGGATCGACTACACGATCTTCCTCGTGCACCGCGCACGGAGCGAGGCAGCCGTGCACGGCACGCGAGCGGCGATGATCGACGCGGTCGCGCACACCGGCGGGGTGATCACCAGCGCCGGAGTGGTCCTCGCGGCTGTGTTCGCCGCACTGGGCGTGCTGCCGCTGGTCACGCTCGGACAGCTCGGGCTCATCGTCGGCATCGGCGTCCTCGTCGACACGCTCGTCGTGCGCACCGTGATCGTCCCCGCGATCTTCCGCCTCATCGGAGACCGCGTGTGGTGGCCGAGCGCGCCGCGCATGAACGCGAGAGAATCGACAGATGCGACTGATCCACACGACGCTGTCCGAGCCTGAACCGCTCGAACGCACGGGGGCGGGCGCGACGGCGCGGGCGATGGAGTGGGGGCAGCACGCCATGGCCGTGCTCCTCGCCGTCGTCGCCGTCGTCAGGGCGAGTGGAGATGGCGTCCCGTTGCCCATCGCGACACTCGTCGGCGCGGCTGTGCTCGCCTGGCACACGGCAGGTGCACTCCTGCCGTCGACGAGCGGAGCGCGCCGACGTGTCGTGTGGTGGCTCGTCGGCTTCGCCGCGATCTGGGTCATCGCCGTGGCCGTCTCGGCCGAGTTCGTGTGGCTCGCATTCCTGCTGTGGCTGCTCGCGGGTCACCTGCTGCCGCTGCGCGGGGGCCTCGTCTTCTCGGGGCTCGTGCTCGCCGTCGCGATCGCGGCACTGATCGTGCACCATGGTGCGACAAGCTACGCGAACGTGCTCGGCCCGCTGATCGGTGGCGTCTTCGCCTTCGGCATCTCACGCGGGTACCTGCAACTCCTCCGGGACGCGGCGGAACGCGAACGCCTCGTCGCATCGCTCACCCGAGCGCAGGAGGAAGCCGCGGCGCTCCAGGACGAGCTCGTGCTGGCCCAGCGGCACTCCGGCGCGGTCGCCGAGCGCACGCGCATCGCACGCGACATCCACGATTCGATCGCCCAGGCGCTGTCCTCCATCCGGCTCCTCGCGCACGCCGCGTCGAGCCAGACATCCGATGACGCAGCATCGGAGACGCTGAGGAGGCTCGAGTCTCTCGCGGGCGACAGCCTGACGGACGTGCGGCGAATCGTCGCGGCATTGACGCCCGCGGCGCTGGAGGATGAGGCTCTCGCCGCTGCCCTCGGGCGGATGCTCGACCGCGTGCGGGACGAAACGGGGATCCGCACCGAGCTGCGCATCGACGAGACCGTGCCGTCGCTGCCGCCCGACGTCGAAGTCGCGCTGCTGCGTACCGCCCAGTCCGCTCTCGCGAACGTCCGACAGCATTCCGCCGCGCGCCGCGTGGTCGTGAGCCTCATCGACGCCGACGACACCGTCCGGCTCGACATCATCGACGACGGTGACGGTTTCGACCCCGCTTCCTGGGACGCGCGCCCCCCGACGCCCGAATCGAGCTTCGGGCTGATCTTCATGCGGGATCGGCTGCGCGAGCTCGCGGGCGGCCTCGACGTCGAGTCGACGCCCGGTGACGGAACCGCGATCTCGGCGCACCTCCCGCTCCGCACGTCCGGAGCGCCCGACGACACCGCCCAGGAGCCGAGGCCATGACCACCACCGTTCTCCTCGTCGACGATCACCCCGTCGTCCGCACCGGACTGCGCGCCGTCCTCGAGGCCAGCGGCTCGCTCGACATCGTGGGAGAGGCCGCGACCGGAGAACAGGCTGTCGCTCTCGCCGAGACCCTGCGTCCGCACGTCGTGCTCTGCGATCTGCGCCTCGGCGATGGAATGGACGGCATCGAGGCGACGGCCGCGCTCCGCCGGCTCGATCCGCCACCCGCCGTGCTCATTCTCACAACGTTCGATCGTGACGCGGAGATCCTCGGGGCGATCTCGGCGGGCGCGGCGGGCTACCTCCTCAAGGACGTCGATCCGCAGGAGATCATCGACGGCATCCAGCGTGCCGCACGCGGCGAGACCGTGCTCACGCCTGACCTGGCGGCGCGCGTTTTCGATGGCATGCGTCGCCCTCTCCCCCGCCTCACCGCGCGCGAAGTCGACGTGCTGAAGCTGCTGGCGACCGGTGCCGCCAACCGCGAGATCGCGCGCACGCTCTTCGTCACCGAGGCGACCGTCAAGAGCCATATCTCGCACATCTTCACCAAGCTCGACGTCGACAGCCGGGCACGGGCGATCCACGTGGCGCAGCGCACCGGTCTCATCTGACGGCGAACCAGACGAGTCGATCACCCTGCGCGGAGATGTGCCAGCACGAGTCCGATCGGCATGCTGACGATGAGGACGGCGATCAGAGCCACGAGGACCCCTCGCCACGCGGATCCGCGCAGAACAGAGCCGTCGCGACGCAGCAGGGCGCGCACGGCGACGATGAGCGGAACGAGGAGAAGGATGCCGCCGGCATCGACCACGAGCGGGATCCGCGTGAGCGTGCCGCCGATGACCGCGGCGTTCGCGACGTTCCAGCACGCGAGCATCATCCAGCCGATCCGCACGGCGCCGGCGCGGGCCATGAGCCGTCCGGCCGCATACTGCGGCACGCCGCACACGAGAACAAGGTAAGCGGCGAGCCAGCTGCCGCTGGGGAGCTGGAGCGGCGACGCGACGGCAGCCACGAGCCCACCGAGAATGACGAGCGCGGCGCCGATCGCCATGCCCGCGACGGCCGGCGACCAGGACGGCTGCACGCGGATCTCGTCGGTACCCATCACCGCGGCCCGCGGACAACGGTCAACAGAAACGCCGCGTCCTCCAGAGCCACCACGCTGTGCCGCTGCTGCGGGATCACCATATGCGTGCCGGCCCCCAGCTCCCACGAGTCGGCTCCCGCCGTCATCCTCACCCGGCCACGTAGCACGTGCAGCATGGCCTCGCCCGGGTTGTCATGCTCCGACAGATCCCTGCCGGCCATCAGCGCCATCATCACCTGTGAGAGCTGGCCGCCGGGGAGAGCTCGGAACACTCGTGTCGCGCGGCCCGCGCGGGACGTCGCGGCCGACGCGAAGAGCTCATCCGTCGCTGCGGACAGATCGACGATCGTCGTCTCGTCGGTCACGGTCACACCCCTCTGCACCGCGCTGCCGTGCCGGCGGCCTCAACGTCGATATCAGTCACGCTCCCCAACTTACTCTCGCGCGACCGGGCGTGACTGGTCAACACCGGTGCCCGGGCAGGCGGGCAAGCAAAAACCCCCAGGGTAACCTGGGGGTTTTGTGGACCCAGGGGGACTCGAACCCCCGACCCCCTGCATGCCATGCAGGTGCGCTACCAGCTGCGCCATGGGCCCGTACAAGCTTCGTTGCCCCACGGGGCAACCCGATCAGTTTACTACAGGCGAAATCAACCCGCGAAATCGGACGAGGCCTGCGGGCGTGTCGGCAGCTCGAACGGCACGGTCGGGCAGTCCTTCCACAGGCGCTCGAGTGAGTAGTACTCGCGATCCTCCGCGTGGAACACGTGCACGACGAGGTCGCCGAAGTCGCACAGGACCCAGCGGCCGCCGCTCTTCCCCTCACGACGAAGCAGCTTGTGGCCGGCCTCGAGCAGTTCGCGCTCGATCTCGTCAGACACCGCGACGACGTTGCGCTCCGACCGCCCCGTGACGATGAAGAAGATGTCGGCGAGCGGCATCGGCTCGGACACGTCAAGTGCCACGAGGTTCTCGCCGCCCATCTTGTCGGCCGCGATCGCGGCAGTCTGCAGCATCTCGATGGACGAGGGATTCACTAGTTGAAGACTCCCGTGAAGTAGAGGGTGGCAAGCGTTCCGATCGCGACGATGCCGAGCGCACCCGCGGTGATTCCGAGGACGAGGAGGGCACCGCGGCCCTTGTCCGGCGTCGGCGGACGGATGACCTCGTGCGCGCTCTTCTGCGTCGAGATCGCTGCCGACGCGGCGATCGGGGTGGGCGACGAGCTCGCGGGCAGTTCACCGTCGATCAACACGGCGTCGACGTCGCGGCCGTCGGTCGTCCCCTTCGCCGCGCCCGTGGATCCGATGCCCTCGGGAAGCGAGAGCGAGCTGGTCATGATGATCGAACTCGGGGACGTCTGCGTGTACTGCTGTTCCATGAGCGCGTCGAACGAGGTCGGTCCGACGCGGTCTCCTGCGCGCTGACCGACACCGGCGCCGAATGACGGGTCGAGTGTCGGGATCTCGGTCGAGCTCGTCGTCGGCTCCAGCACGGCGGCGTCGGCGGGTTCGTCGTCCGACTCAACGGGATCGACCTCGATGACGTCGAAAGTGG
>DWXU01000243.1:0-3395 GCA_019119065.1 Candidatus Microbacterium pullistercoris
GACCCCGCACGGATGGACGAGTTCGCGAAGCGGTACCGCTCGGAACTCGACGACAACCCCGCCGTCGACGAGCTGCGCGACCTCATGAAGGAGCACGACGTCGTCACGCTGGTGTACGGCGCGAAGGATCCTGAGATCAATCACGCGCGCGTGCTGCGCGACTACCTGACCGAGTGATCGCGCGCGGGACGGACCGAGGCGCAGCCCGTATCCGCGGAGAATGAGCGGATCCGCGGAGCCACTCGCCGATCCCGTCCGCCGTTGCGGCGAATCTCCGCGGTTGCGAGCAGAGAGGCGGCCCCGCGGCGTCGGCGGGGATCCGCGCGGACGGCTCACGTACGCTGGCGACATGGAGTGGACGAGCGATGTCGCGGCCGGTGACTGGATTCGCGAACGGCTCGAGAGCCCGTGGACGCTGCACCACTACGTGCCGCGCGGCTTCCCCGCGTACGCGCGCGTGTTCCACCCCGCCTATCGCGAGCGACCGGTCGGCGCGGCCTGGCCCGCGGAGGGCGACATCGACTGCTGGGAACAGCTGCAGGGACGCGAGATCGACGTCGAGCGGGTCGCGTGGCGCGATGCCGCATCCGCGTTCGGCACCGCGATGCATGGCGCCGCGGCATGGCACCTCCTGGCGCACACGGATCCCCCGAACGAGTCGCCGATCGACGCGGACGGATGGCGTTATCTCGCCCCTCAGCAGGGGCTCGTCGAACCCGAGGTCCTCGCCCGCATCGGCGTGCACCTCGCGGCCCGCACGTCGGCGCCCGACGACGGGTACGCCGCCATCTGGGAAGGGTGGGGCGGCCTCCTCGGGTTCCTCGGCACCCGAGGATCGAACGTCGTCCTGAGTGCGGCCTACGCCGAGGACGCGCATCACGCCAGCATGCTGCGTGAGAGCTATCGCGACGCCTTCAACAACGTGTTCCGCAAGAAGACCTGGCACCCGGGGATCCTCGACGACGAGATCTCGCGCGGACCACGCCTCGAACTTCCCGACCGCGGGCACGTGCTGTTCCGGGCGGCACCGAGCACGTGGGCGGATCCGTCGTGGCCGAGCACCGTGCCGTGGCACGAGGGCGACTACACGCGCTCGCCGAGCCTTATCTGGCCGGCGGATCGCGCGTGGGTGCTCGTCACCGAGATCGACGCCGACTCGACCATCATCGCGGGCGCGCCGGATCTCATCCGTGCAATCTGCATCGACCCCGGCCTCGAGGCCCACGCGGTCCACCCGGGCGACGACATCCCGCTCACAGCCTGAGGCCAGCGGCCGCCGTTTCGCGGCGTCGTCCACTGAACATCTTGGAGTTCGCCGAGATCCGAGCAGATCACGAAGAATTGTCCGACGCTCGCCGAATGTCGAGACGCTCGGCGAGCGCGCCCCATCACCAGAGGATCAGCGCGCGCTCATCCCGCGCCAGGCGATCTCGAACGCTTCGCGGCAGCGCGCGAGCGCGGCGGGATCCGCCATCGACGCCCCGCGCACGACGATCTGATAGTAGAAGACGCCGTTGATGAGGTCGATGCAGGCGTCGAGATCGATGTCATCACGCAGCTCGCCCCGGCACACGGCCTCGGCGAGCGCCGTGTGCAACGACGCACGCCGACGGCGCACGTGCGACGTCCAGTACGCCTGCTGGAGCTCGGGATTCTCCATCACGAGCGCGATGCGCGCCCGGAACCGGCGGTCGCTGTACGAGGCGCCACGGGATGCGCGAGGATCCGCGAAGTACAGCGCCATGATCGACTGTCGGATGTCTCCGCCCGGCTCGACCTCGATCGCCGCTCGTCCCCGGTCGAGCGCAGCCGCGATGAGGTCGGGCAGGCTCGGCCACCGTCGATACATCGCCGCGCGCGAGACACCGCTCGCCTCGACCACGGCCTGGACGGTGACCGGTCGTCCCACATCGATGAGCTCGCTGACGGCGTCGAGGATCCGCGCGTCGTAGCCCGGGGTGCGCGGACGTCCGGGGCCGCGTTCGGCGACCCCGGACGTCGATGCGGATCCGGTCACGCGACCGCCCGTGAACGCAGCGCAGCCACGAGACCGTCGGTCAGGCCGGCGTCGCGGAGCGGCCGCAGGGGATCTCCGTACTCACGTTCGAGGTGAGTGAGCAGGCCCTCCATCGGCGCCGGCGAGAACGTCGCCCGACGCGCGGCACGCGCCGCCTCGTCGATCTTCACGCCGTGCTCGGCCATGATCGGTCCCATCACGGGGGCCAGGCGATCCATGATCGCGGGCGAGTTCTCCCCCGTCCGCGCGTAGTCTGCGACGATCACGTCGTGCGACGCGCCCAGTGCGAGGAGGAGCGACGCGGCGAGCACGCCCGTCCGATCCTGCCCGGCCGCGCAGTGGAACGCCGTCGCGCCGGTCGAGGTCGCCATCACGGCGAGGGCCTGCACGATGCGCGGCGCGGCACCTTCGTACATGCGGATGTACATCGATTCGAACGACGCCTGCTCGTAGGCGTCGTCGCCCGCATCGGCGAGAGACGACAGGAACGGCACGTGGTGGTAGGTCACGGGCATCGCGCCGATCGGGCCGCGGCCGGTGTACGCGGCCTCGGCGTGGGAACGCACGTCGATCACGCTGGTGAGCCCGCGGTCGACGAGGTCACCAGCGGAGGCGGCGTCCGCCGTCGAGAGATCATCGGCACGGATCGCGAAACCGGCGCGGACGACACCGTCGGCCACGGGGATTCCGCCGAGGTCGCGCAGGTTGACGGGGGCGGTCAGGGGCAGGTCGAGGAGGTCGATGCTCATGTGATCTTCTTTCTGATGATGGCGCTCGCCTGGTCGATGATGGTGACGAGCACGATGATGCAGATGACCATGGCGAACAGGTGGCCGTATTCGTAGCGGTTCATGGCGGTGGTGAGTTCGAGGCCGATGCCGCCGGCGCCGACGAGCCCGAGGATCGTGGCCCCGCGCACGTTGCCCTCGAACAGCAGCAGCGTGTAGCTCGTCAGCAGGGGCAGCGCCTGCGGCACGATCGCGTACTGGATGATCTGGCGTCGCGACGCGCCGACCGACTCCATCGCGGTGATGGGGCCGCGGTCGACGGCCTCCATCGCTTCCGCGAAGACTTTGCCGATCGAGCCGATGGATCCGATCGTCATCGCGAGAATGCCCGCGAACGGGCCGAGGCCGACGGCGGAGACGAACATCAAGGCGATCACGAGATCCGGGAGGGCGCGGATGATGTTCATCGTCCATCGGCACGCGTAATACACCCATGTCGGAGCGATGTTGCTCGCCGCACCGAAGGCCATGATCAGCGACAGCACGGCGCCGATCGCCGTGCCCACGATCGCCATCTGCAGCGTCTCGGTCAGCAGCGCGAGGATCAGACCGATCTTCGAGAAGTCCGGCGGGAACATGCGCAGGATGAA
>DWXU01000244.1:0-3840 GCA_019119065.1 Candidatus Microbacterium pullistercoris
TGCCGTCCCAGCTGAACGGGTCGCTGGTGTTCCACGGCGCACCGCGCGATCCGCTGATGTACGCCGCGAACCGCTCGTCGCCATTCGACATGCGATATCTGTCCACCCGTACTCGCGCGTCGTCTCCCCACTCCGGATTCTCGCCGTTCGGGATCCGTGCGATCGAGTCGGCGAGGCCGCGCGGCGCCGATCCCGCGCCCATGATCGCCATGCCGACCATGGGGACGATGCGCTCGGCTCTGCTCGGGCCGTTCGCGTTGCGCGCGCGTGCTCGGCGCGTCTCACCGAGCGACCCCGGCCCCATTCTGAACCGACCGCGCAGAGCACGCATCGCGAGCAGCAGCCCCGTCATGGCCGCGGCCCCCGCAGGACCAGCGCCGCGCCAGGCGTCGACGAGCGGGTCACCCGTGGAGGCACGCCACGCCTGCCAGAGATGCTCGGCCTCATCCATCGCCGCGGGGTTGCGCTCGGCGAGGTCGGCGAGTTCGTCGCGCACGAGGGATCCATCGGAGGTGCGCGCCCGCGCGCCCTCGATCGCGAGGAGGGTGCGCAGTTCGAGCGCGATGTATGCGTCTGCCGCGAGACGCAGGCTGGCTGCGAGCTCGAGCGCCCGGTCATGCCACCACCCGCTGCACAGTGACATCAGGGTCGGACGCACGATGAGCAGCGGCACCTCCGTCGGCACGGACTCCTGCAGTCGAGTCGACTGATCGACGTAGTCGACACCACGTCGCACCGCCTCCGCGGCGAGTTCGACCCGCACAGCGAGCGCCCGCAGTTCCTCGGGGTCGACGGCGACGACCGACCCCTGCGTCACGTCGAGCGTCACCGCAGCACCAGCCGATTACCCTGCGCGAGAAGCGCATCGGCTTCGTTCACGCACTCCACGACGCCCCGCTCCGCGATGGTCACGAGCTGGCCCACCGAGTCTTGGAAACCCCGTGCCGCGGAAGATCTCCAGGACATGTCGTCGGCGACGGCCGTCAGCACCTGCGTAGCCGCTCGAAACTCGTCGGAGGCGCGCATCATCTCGTCGCGCGCCCGCCACAGGATCTGTGCCGTCTCGATGTCGTTCGTGGTCATGCCGCAAGCCTGGCCGCTGCGCACGGCGGGTGCTCGGCGGGCGGCGTGGATCCTCAGATAACCAGGGACGCGCGGATCCTGTGGACGAGCCTCGGTCGGGCGGCACGCGAAACATGTGACACCGAATAGGCTTATACGACCATTGCCCGCCTCGAACCGGAGGTGTCGTGAACGACTTCCCCCCTCAGCCGCTGAGCCCGCTCGACGGGCGGTACCGCTCCGCCGTCGCCCCCCTCACCGAGTTCCTGTCCGAGGCCGGGCTGAACCGCGCTCGCGTCGAGGTCGAAGTGGAGTGGATCATCCACCTCACGGACAACCGCCTGTTCGGCACGTCACCGCTTGCGGCGGACGTCAAGGAGAAGCTGCGGCTGGCGTACCGCGACTTCGGCCAGGCACAGATCGACCAGCTGGCCGAGACCGAGCGCACGACCCGGCACGACGTGAAGGCCGTGGAGTACTTCGTGCGCGACCGCCTCGCGCAGCTCGAGCTCGACCACCTGTCGGAGCTGACGCACTTCGCGCTGACCAGCGAGGACGTGAACTCGGCCTCGTACGCTCTGACGGTCAAGCGCGCCGTCGAAGACGCCTGGCTTCCCGCATTCCGTGGCGTGATCGAGAAGCTGCGGGCGATGGCACTGGATCTCGCCGACGCGCCGATGCTGTCACGCACGCACGGACAGCCCGCGACGCCGACGACGATGGGCAAAGAGCTCGGCGTGTTCGTGTGGCGCCTCCAGCGCGCACTCGCCGGCATCGAGCAGACCGAGTTCATGGCCAAATTCTCGGGTGCGACCGGCACCTGGTCCGCGCACATCGCCGCCGCGCCCCACGTGGCGTGGCCGAACGTCACGCGCGAGTTCATCGAGGGCCCGCTCGGCCTGACGTTCAACCCGCTCACGACGCAGATCGAGCCGCACGACTGGCAGGTCGAACTGTACGACCGCGTGAAGCATGCCGGCGCGATCCTGCACAACCTCGCACAGGACATCTGGACCTACATCTCGCTTGGCTATTTCACCCAGACGCCGGTCGCCGGCGCCACCGGCTCCTCGACGATGCCGCACAAGATCAACCCGATCAAGTTCGAGAACGCCGAGGCCAATCTCGAGATCGCCGGCGGCCTGTTCGCCACACTCGGACAGACGCTCGTGACCTCGCGTCTGCAGCGCGACCTGACCGACTCGACGACGCAGCGCAACATCGGCGTCGCCTTCGGCCACTCGCTGCTCGCGCTCACGAACATCTCCGGCGGACTCGGCCAGATCTCGCTTGCCCGCGACGTGCTGCTCGCCGACCTCGACGGCAACTGGGAGGTGCTCGCGGAGGCGATCCAGACCGTCATCCGCGCGGAGGTCGTCGCCGGGCGCTCGCAGATCCGCGACCCATACGCGCTGCTCAAAGACCTCACGCGCGGCCACCGCATCGGATCCGCGGAGCTGGTCGAGTTCGTCACGGGACTCGACATCTCCGATGAGGCGAAGAAGCGTCTGTCCACGCTGACGCCGGCCGACTACACGGGCCTCGCGGAGAGCGCCGTGCGCGCACGGCTCGGTTAGCGAGTCCCGCCGCGCAGTCTCCGCTGGATGCGGTCCGCGGCGACGAGGAGCGGGCGCACGTGCATGTTGAGATCGGCCTTGGTCTCCATCCGCCACTTCGGCGTCACGATCGTCACCGCTGACGTCGCCGCGCCCGTGCCGAGCACGACGGGAGCGGCGATCGCAGAGACCGAGTCGTGCGTCTCGCCGAGACTGTAGGCCCACCCGGCCTGCTGCACGGTTGCGAGCTGCTGCAGGAACCGCGACCAGTCGACGATCGTACGGTCGGTGCGCGACGGGAGGAACCCGCTGCGGAACCTCTCCTCGAGCTCGGGAACGCTCTGCCGCGAAAGGACCGCCTTGCCTGCCGCCGTGCAGTGCGCGGGGAGCCGATGGCCGTTGCGCGGCGCCAACGCCCACTCGAGGGTGCCCGGCATCGATTGCACGTATCGCACCGTGCGTCCCTCGAGCAGGGCGAGCGACACCATTTCCCCCGTCCGCTCGGCGAGCTCGGACAGGATGTCATCAGCGGCGTCCCGCACGTCGGTCGCGCGGCTGAGGAGCAAGGTTGCCTCGATGAACGCCCCTCCCACGCGGTACGCCCCACCGCGCTCGTGCTGAACCGCGTACCCCGCCGCGCAGCAGTTCTGCAGCACCCGGTGCGCCGTGGCCACCGGAAGGTCGAGGCCGCGCGAGAGCTCCGTGACCGTCAGCTGACCACGCTCAGCAAGCAGAGTCAGGGCGCGCAGCGTGGTCTGCGCAGAGTTCGTCATCGCCACCCCCGACAGTGCCGCACCGGCGCGGGCACCACGTCGATCTTTTCACATGGTGGAAAGGAACCCGAATGGCTTGTCGCGCTCACGGAGCCGGGATGACATGGGGATACCCGACAGCTACCCCGGCGGAGCCCCCGTTCCGCCTCCCTTCCCCATGAGACAAAGGAGTCCGACATGAAGAGACGAATCGCTTTTCGCACGATGAGCATCCTCGTCGCCGCCGGAACCGTCGCCGCGCTTGCGGCATGCGGCGGCGGGCAGGATGCCGCATCTCCCGCTGACGGCGAGGTCCGCGACGGCTGGGTCGACGCCGCCGACCTCGACTTGACGGGCCTCGGCTTCGCCGGCGACGCCGAAGAGGCCGTGCGCGACCTCTACCAGGAGGCGCACGATAGCGGCGAGGAGTCGATGATGATGTACGGCTCCAACCACACGCTGCGCGAGCC
>DWXU01000004.1:0-2618 GCA_019119065.1 Candidatus Microbacterium pullistercoris
CCCGTCGTGCTGCGTCCCGTCTCGAGCGAGGACGCGATGACCGCCGACTGGACGCGGCTGCCGTACGACGTGCTGGCGCGCATCTCGAACCGCATCACGAACGAGGTCGCCGAGATCAACCGCGTCACCCTCGACGTCACGTCGAAGCCCCCCGCGACGATCGAGTGGGAGTAGCTCCCACACGGCGTTCGACATGACGCAAATGCACCTTCCCGCCGGGGCGGAGGGTGCATTTGCGTCATGTGGGCGGGGATCGCGGTCAGCGGCGGCGCCAGCGGAGCGCGGTCGTCGCCATGTAGACCGACATCGCGCCACCGAACAGCACGAACGTCACCGGCAGTGAGGTCGCGGCGATCGCTCCGAACGCGGCCGTCGCGGCCGGCATGAGGCCATCGTCGCCGAGTTTTTGGATCGAGACGACGCGACCGATCCCGTCGGCGGCGATCGTGCGCATGAACAGGGCGGCGAGGAGCGTCGATGCGGCACCCGCGGTCAGTCCGATCACGGCGCACGTCGCGAAGGCGGCCGGAACGATTCCGATGGCGAAGGACGCGACGGCGAGACCCTGGACGACGAGCAGCACGAAGCCGACGAGCGCGGGGCGCGTGGGCTTGAACCGTACGAAGACGAGCGCGCCCACCATCGCGCCGACGCCGAATGTCGCCTCGAGAGCGCCGAGGGTGGCGGATCCGGCTCCCATGTACTTCACGAGCAGCGCGAGCCCGACGCTCATCGCGGGCGAGACGCAGAGGTTGAGCCCGAGCAGCGACAGCACGAGCGTGCGCGCCAGTTCGTCACGCCGGAGGTAGCGGAAGCCGCCAGCGATCGCGCGAAGCATCGGCTCGGGCGGTGCCGGAGTGCGGGGATACCTCGCGCGCAGGACGAAGACGAGGTAGACGATCACGCCGACGTAGGCGACGGCGTTCGCGGCCGCGGCGGCGGCGAGGCCGCCCCACGCCACGAGGACTCCGCCGGACGCCGCGCCGAGCATGTGCCCGATCCGCGACGCCGTCTGGCCGACGCCCGCGATCGCCGCGAAGTCCTCCTCGCGGACGAGTTGCCGCGTCAGCGAGGTGCTGGACGGTTCGAAGATCGCGTCGCAGATGCCGAACGCGATCGCGACGGCGAACAGGAGCGGCAACGTCTCGCCGGAGACGTTGATGGCGACCAGCGTGGCGATGAGGACGCCGACGCGCGCGACCGTTGTGGCGATCATGAGGAGCCGTGGATCCCAGCGATCAGCCAGCACCCCACCGACGAGCAGCGCGATGGCCCGCGGAATCGTTCCTGCGGTGATCACGAGTCCGGCGATCGCGGGAGAGGCAGCGGTAACGGCCGACCAGGCGATCGCGAGGATCCAAGCGGCGTCGCCGGCATCGGAGATCGCCTTCAGGAGGATCCAGCCGTGGACGGCGCGATCGCGATGGAACGGGGGAGCGACGGTAGTCATACGAGCACGCTAAGCGCGCCGCGCGCATTCGAAAAGACTTCTTGTATAAATTCATGGCGACCGGACGGTGGCACCGCCCAGGGCCGTCACAGTAGGGGGAAGGCGTGGAGGAACATGCGCACGGCCGCGCGGTCCGCGCCGTCGTCGTCATCGATGCCCTCGCGCCAGGCGCGGATGGTGGAGGCGATGGCGTCGCCGAGGGCGAGTAGCTCCTCCGGCGTCGCGCGCAGAACGTAATCGTAGCTGTGGGCTGCCTGTCGCCACGCCTCGGGTGCGTGCGGCGCCCGGCGCTTCCATTCGGCAAGTCGATCGACCTGGTACTGGATGTTCGCGCGCTCCATGTCGCGGGCGACCGCCTGGGCGGATCCGTCTTCGGCGAAGTCGTCGACCGACCAGCTGACCGACTTCGGGACGTTGCGCCACCAACTGGTGCGGCCGTCGGTTCTCAGATCAGCGGCGCGTTCGACGAGGGCCTCGCGCTCCAGCATCCGGAGGTGATGACTGACGCTCCCGACCTGCAGGCCGAGAGCGGCCGCGATATCGCCGACGCGAGAGGGGCCGTGCGCCGTGAGGTGATCGATGATGCGGCGCCGGTCCGGATGGAGGAACACGCGCAGGGTGTCGATGGAGGCCATGCGGCGACGGTAAGCCCGAGATGGGAATTCTACAAGTCAGCTTGAGTAAGAACCCGCGCGCGGCGCGGGAGGCTCCTTCGACGTCACGTAACTCGGAGATCTCACGAAACTCGGGCCGATTCTGCGGATCCGCCCGCGGTTCGTGAGATCTCCGCATTTCGTCGCGCGCAAAAAGGCCCGCTCCGAGGAGCGGGCCGTTTCGACGGTGAGACTCAGTCGCCGCGCATGATTGCGAGCATCCGCAGAATCTCGATGTAGATGAAGACGACCGTCGCCATGATGCCGAACGCCGCCGTCCACGCGAGCTTCGCGGGGGCGCCGTTGCGCACGCCGCGCTGCACCGCGTCGAAGTCGAGCACGAGCATGTAGGCACCCATCAGCACGACGATCACGCCGAGGATCAGGCCGAGCGGGATACCGGCGATCTCCATCGAGCGCAGGCCGAACGCCATCCCCTCGGGGAGTACGCCGAACATCATCAGCCCGACGTTGAGCAGGGAGAACACGGCGTAGCCGACGAGCGCGATCAGCAC
>DWXU01000245.1:0-3055 GCA_019119065.1 Candidatus Microbacterium pullistercoris
CGCGACCGCGCAGATCGTCGCGCCCCAGGCGAGGACGGCGACCGCGACGCGCTGCACGTCCGAGGGGATGCGCCGTCCGAACGCCTGCACCGACTGGCGTCCGCGCGCCTCCGACCACACCGCGAGCGCGAGGACCGCGAGCGTCGTGACCTTGATCCCGCCCGCGGTCGACGCGGATCCGCCCCCGACGAACATGAGCATCGAGCCGACGACCATCCCGGATCCGTACAGCTCGCCCGGGTCGATGAAGGTCAGGCCGCCCGAGCGCGTCATCGTCGACAGGAAGAACGATTGGAAGATCGTGTCGGTGACGCCCATTCCGCCGAAGGTGTGCGGGTTGTCATACTCCAGCGCGAGGAATGCTCCTGCACCGCCGATGAACAGCAGCCCCGAAGTGAGGAGAGTGAGTTTCACATGCAGCGACCATGTGGACGGGCGCAGGATCGCGGCTTTGCGCGGAGTGGCGATGTGGCGCGAAAGCGCGAAGAGAACGGGGAATCCGACGCTGCCGACGATGACGGCGAGCATGATGACGGTCATGAAGAAGTAGTCATCACCGAAGACACCGATACCGTCCTCGTTCAGGGTGAATCCGGTGTTCGTGAACGCCATGGCTGCATACATCGGCGCTTCCCACAGCGCCGTCGCCCAGCCGTACTTCGCAGCCATCGAGGGGTAGATCAGCACGCCGACGACGACCTCGATGATCACAGTCGACAGCGCGACCGTGCGCAGCAGCAGGCCGACCTCACCGAGATGGACCGCCTGCGACTCGTTCACCGCGCCGCCGTGCGCGCGCAGCGGATTCGTGTCGCCGGCGGCGATCAGCTTGGCGCGCAGCCCCATGCGTTTGGAGATGATCAGCCCGAGCATCGATGCCAGAGTCAGCGCTCCCATTCCCCCGACGTTCACGGCGCCGAAGATGACGGCCTCACCGAAGTGCGACCAATGCGTCGTCATATCGACGCTGACGAGGCCCGTCACACACACGGCAGAGACCGCAGTGAAGAGCGCATCGGCGAGCGGTGTGATCGTGCGGTCGGCGGTCGCGATCGGGAGCGACAGGAGCGCCGTCGTCACGAGGGCAAGGCTTGCGAAGACCACGATCGCGAAGCGCGACGGAGAGTGCGTCGTGACGACACGGAACCAGTGCCATACCGCCTGCGTCGCGCGCCGCAGTCCGGCGCCTCTGTGGACGTGCTGGCTGCCGGGCATCGACCGCCTGCCTCTCCTTGTGCTGACGAACAGCGAACATCGTATCTCCGACGCGCCCCGCCGTGCCGCATATCGCTGCCATGGCATACGCTGAGCGTTATGGCCGACATCTTCGACGTGATAGCCGACGGGACCCGGCGCGAGATCCTGCGCGTTCTACAGCGTCGCGACCAGGAGTCGGACGGCGGCACGAGCGTCTCGCAGCTCGTCGCCGAGCTCACCGTCAGCCAGCCGACCGTCTCGAAGCATCTGAAGGTGCTGCGCGAGGCCGGCCTCGTCACCGTGCGTGAAGAGGGCCAGCACCGGTACTACAGCATCGATCCCGTTCCCCTCGAGGAAGTCGACGACTGGCTCGTGCCGTTCTTCGTCGACGAGGGAGAACTGGCGACGCAGGCGGCGCAGTCGATCTACGCGCCGCTCCCGCAGCCCGCCACCCGATTCGCCGAGTCGCTCGGTCGCACGGCCGCCGTCGTGCAGACGGCACTCAAGCGGCTTGGGGCTTAGGGCTCACTGCGGCTACCGCTGCTGCCGCTGCGCCGGTGGCCTCTCGGGGGCGCTGCGCGGGGACCTCTCGGCGCCGCAGTCCCCCGGATCCGCGGGGCGGATCCTCCCGCCAGGCCCGATGCCAGCGGCGCCGAGAGGTCACCCGCTCCGCTCCGCGGTCGCGGGCGTCAGCGCCTTCCCGTCCGGCTGGTTGTCGGCGGCGTCGAGAGGTCATCCGCTCCGCTCCGCGCCACGGGCGCTGTGCTCCGCTCCGCGTCGCGATGGTCAGCGCCTTCCCGCCTTGTGGCGGAAGAGCCAGGCGCCCCAGATGGCTGCCACGATGACGATGCCGACGCACCAGGCGACCGCGGCGAGCGGTGCCGCACCCGGATCGGTTCCCATCAGCAGCGCGCGCATCGTCTCGATGACGGGCGTGACCGGTTGCACTTCGGCGAAGACGCGCAGCCAGTTCGGCATAGTGTCGGTCGGCACGAAGCCGCTCGAGACGTACGGCAGGAACAGCAGGATGAAGCCGTAACCGCTCGCGGCCTCCGCGGATCCCGATGCGAGCCCGATCGCCGCGAACAGGTAGGTGATCGCGAAGATCCACAGCGCGATGATGGCGAAGGTGCCGAGCCACTCGAGGGGGGTCGCCGTCGGGCGGAATCCGATCGCGACCGCGACGAGGAACACCACGCCCGTCGCGACGAGGTTGCGGGCCAGCGATGCCACGACGTGGCCTGTGAGAACAGCGCCCGGCCGGAGCGGCATGGTCCGGATGCGGTCGATGATGCCGCCCGTCATGTCGTTCGCGACGAAGGTCGCGGTCGTCGCGGCTCCGAATCCCGCGCACGTGAGGATCGTGCCCGGCACGACGTAGTCCACGTAGCCGCCGCTCGGGTCGATTGCTCCGCCGAACACGTACGTGAACATCAGCATCATGAGCACGGGCAACGCGATCGACATCAGCATTGACTCCGCGTCGTGCAGCGTGTGCCTGAGGCTGCGGCCGATGAATACGGCCTCCGCGGTGAGCCCGCGGATCCGGGGGCGAGGGGCGATGGTCGTCATACGGTCTCCTTTTCCGTCAGGGCGAGGAAGACGTCATCGAGCGTCGGGTGCTCGATGGCGATCTCACCGTCCACGTTGTCCTGCTCGAGGTCGTCGAGCGCGCGACGGATCGACGTGATGGTGCCGTCGGTCGGAACCTCCCGCCGCAGGGTGCCGTCGTGCTCCCGCAGCACGACGGATCCGCCCCCGATGCGTGCCTTGAGTTCGTCGGCCGTACCGAGCGCCGCCACGCGGCCGTCGTTCAGCACGGCGATGCGATCGGCGAGCTGGTCGGCCTCCTCGAGGT